>NZ_JBSXNZ010000036.1:0-10276 GCF_056857895.1 Marinobacter sp. B-21 | reverse complement strand
CTGGTTTGGCTGTGGAAGAAGTCAGTCAATTAAGGTCAGAGATCAGGCACTGATCTGGATTTCGGCAAACCATCAATATGACGAGGGCAGCTTATCGCAGCCCTCACTGCGGTGTTTCTCGTCGCCAGCACGGTTTGGTTCCGGAAATCTAGGCACGGAGGCTTGGACAGACAGGCACTAGCCTGGCCGGCACTAGCCTGGCCAGAACCCAAAAGGCCCGGCGGTTTCGACCCCCGGGCCTTTGTCGTTTCTGGCTTTCGGTTTCACTGCGTTTATTCAGGCGTTACGGTAAAAATGCCCGACATTCCAGTGATAATTCCGGTCATCAGCAACGTTCAGGCAAGCGAAATCCTCGGCAGGCATGGCCGATAAACGGCTTTTAAAAGAAGGAGAGGGGGAAGCTAGGCCGCTCGTCGCCGCCGTCCAGGATCTCGGTAATCCTGATAACTGCTCTCAAACGCCGTGGCCCGGTGGCACCACCGGTCCGGGTCCAGATTCAGCCGTTCCAGAATTGGCAGCGCCTTCTCATCAATAGCGCCGCGTTTGTCACTCCAGATGACCCGACCAGTGCAATCAACCAGTTCCAGATAATCTTCAAAACTGAACAGGATGCCGCGTTGAAAGCCATTCCGAATCACGCTTTCAAAACCCAGCAGCGGTTTCAGTGGCACGGAAAAATCGTTCAACGTCTGCTGTTCCGTTTGTCTTGCAACGGCTTCTGCCAGATCAAAGGTGGGATGAATACGTTCTTTAATGCTGGTGTGGTCGGAAGTTTCCGGCGTTTTGGCCATGGCAGCCCGGATGGGGTTCAGGTCCACATAGGCCATGCAGGAGAGGAGGGCTTCTTCGGTGTCTAAGGCTTGAGACTTGAACCTACTTTCCCAGAAATGTCCGGTACATTCGTCTTCCCGGTTGGCTTGCCTCGCAATTGGCTCATTCAGGCATTTCATAAACCAGCTCAAATCCGCGAGCCGCTGCCGGAAGGTTTCCGCATAATCGTTAACCCGCCGAAGTTCTGCAGCGCACAGCTCATCGCCCCGCTGATACCGCTGAACCAGTGGCGGTCCCTTGTGGAGGCTGCACCAGCGTGCCAGTACTTCATCCATATTCCACGGTTCCACTTCATCCGGGCTGAGTTTCACCACCAGGTGGTAGTGGTTCGACATCACCGCGTAAGCGGCCACATCTACTGCAAATACCGACGCCAGCAGCCGTATTCGCTCCTCAATCCAGCCCCGCCGGTGCTCGTAGCAACGCCCTGTAGTGTGGTCTTGACCGCACAGAAAGGTTCGGCGAACGCAACGTGAGATCACGTGGTAGAAGGGCGTATCTGAAACGCTGACCAGCTCTGCTCTGGCTTTTGGCATGGTGAAATCCTTGTCTTCCGTGACTGTTGACAGTATAGCCTTTATGTACAAGTATACAGCTGTATAAATAAACAGCAATAGATGTGAGCATCGCGTGCATATAGATTGCAGTAGATATAGCTTCAGAGCTATAATCTGGGTGGCTTAATGTGGAATATTAAAACAACTCACCGGTTTGACGATTGGTACCACTCGCTTGGCGATGCGGACAGAGAGAATGTCCTGGCGGCGATACTGGTGTTAAAAGAGAAAGGTCCGATGCTATCCCGGCCACACGCCGACAGCGTTTATGGATCTGCACATAGCAATATGAAAGAGCTTAGGGTTCAGAGCAAAGGCAGACCCATTCGGGCGTTTTTTGCATTTGATCCATCTCGCACTGGCATAATTCTCTGTGCTGGCGAGAAATCGGGTAAAGACAAACGGTTTTACGATGAGATGATTCCAGTGGCAGATCGAGAATTCACCGCCCATTTGGAAGAGCTCAAGGGAGGCAATTGATATGGCGAATTCTTTGGACGCACTGCTGGCTAATGAAAAGCCAGACGTTGTCAGGCGAGCGCAGATCAAAGCAGATCGCATTCTTTTGGAGATTCGACTCAGTGAAGTGCGTGCTTTGTTGCAGAAAACCCAGAAAGATTTGGCGGAAGCCATGGGTGTAACCCAGCCTACGATCGCGAATATGGAAAAAGCCGGTAAAGACTTGAAGCTATCATCCATTAAACGATACGTCGAGAGTGCGGGTGCGAAAGTCCGTTTGGATATTGAGCTTCCTGACGGAACTCATCACGCCATTCCGCTTTGATCGTTTGGGCCACAGGCAGTGGCTACAGGCATATAACAGGCATATAACAGGCATATAGATAATGGACAGGCACAGCCTTCCTTCAGGCACAGCCTTCCTTCTATAGATAATGGACAGGCACAGCCTTCCGGCAGGCACAGCCTTCCTTGGCACAGCCTTCCTTCCGAATTGATGCGCAAAAAAAGATGCGCATATAATTGATGTGCCACTTCGCGCGAGGGCTGAGCCATGCAAGCCGCTGAAACTGCCAAATCCATACGAAAGCCAACGAACCTATCGCTGGATAGCGCCCTTCTCAAAGAGGCAAAAATTCTGGGAATCAATGTTTCGCGGGCAGCAGAGGCAGGGATCGCGGAGGCCGTGAAGCTTCATAAGCAGAAGAAGTGGTTGAAAGATAATGCCAGAGCACTCGCGAGCTCGAACGCATATGTTGAAGCTAACGGTTTGCCTCTCGCACGGCGCCGTTCCCTGCGCAGGGGCTGAATCCTGTATTTATCGTCGACGGCCAGGAATTAGTAATGGCCACTCAGTATATGGCGGCTGTGCCTGAAGGCGAATTGCGGTTTGGAGCTGGTAGCCTTGCTGAGCAGCAAGATGAAATTTCCTCGGCGTTGGACATGCTGTTTTTGGGCTTTTGAAAATGGGGTCAGAAGAAAAGTTCTTCTGACCCCATTCTGGCTCAGCCTGACATGCCCTTACCCCTCGATCATCGCCATGAATTCATCGGGCATGTCGGCCTTTCGGCAGGCGTTAACCAGATAACGTTCCACTTTGCTTCCCATGGCTATTGCTTCATCCAGCGCATCTCTTACCAAATCCGGAGATTGATCCGTGCATACCTCCAGGATCGTCGATGCCTGCGCGATATCCTTGGCGGCCTTGGCTCTGAAAGCCATTGGGCGAATTTGCGATACAAGTAGCTTGTGGATCGCAAAGCGGATCGGATCGGGAACGTTCACAAGCGCGATATGCTTGCGATCAAAAGCGACCGTTGGCACGGTCACTTCCAGCAGAAAGCTCATGTATTGGAGTGGCATGGCTTCCGACTGGAATAGCGGCACTTTGACTGGATTTCCATTTTTGCCGTTGCCGGTAGTCAGCAAGTCTACTGTCAGCTGTTTGCCGCGAATCTTGAACGAGGTGCTCGGATTATCATGTCGTAGTTGGGGCACTGGCAAAAAACCCATTCTCAGCTGGTCCAGAGCCTCGGGCGCTGTCAGATCGGGCTTCTCGACTGCAATATGAATATCTGCAGCTACATCGATATCCTGTGTCCGCATGTTGCTTGGCCAGGTCACACCGAGAACATTCCCAAGCAGGTTGTAGGCGTAGGTGCCGACCAGCGTGGCCTGCCCCACACCTGGGCGCATGATTCCCGCGTCTGCAAAGCCCTTAATAACCTTCAGGCTGGTGTGATCCATCCCGTATCCTCCCGCAGCATTGAACGCCCGGGCAAGGTCCATGATGCGCGCTTCCTGTTCGGCCAGGGATTCGTTGCGCTCCTTGATTCGATCGATCAACGCTTGAGTCTTCTCATTGTCCGGGCCAATAAAGACTTGCCGATAAGCCCGGCCCAGCTCCCGGAACTGGAAATACACATACGGTTTGTTTTTCACGACCTTTCTGATGAATGACCCACCGGTCCGGCTCATGGGCTCAGCCACTCCCAGTGCGAGGACCTGATCAAGAAGTTCGGCGTAAAGCGTCTGAGCGGTTAAGGACAATTCCTGAATCATGAAATACTCGCGTTATACGTTAACTAAATGTAGTTAGCGTATAACTCTGTGCATCCAAAAACAACAGATAAAACCGGGACATGGTCAGGGGCATGCTTGGCCTAAACCTCCACCTCCTCAAACAACTCCGGCACCTCAACATCCCATCCAAACCTCTCCCGAATCCGCTTGCGCATAACGTCACTCGCCACCATCTCCCCGTGTGTGATGTATACCTTCTCAGGCTTGAGCGACCCTTGCTCCAGCCAGGCCAGAATCTCGTTATAGTCCCCATGCGCGGAGAGTGAATCCAGATTATGAACCTCAGCTTTCACGGGCCAGTACTCACCGTGAATCTTCACCGACTCCGCCCCGTTCACCAGCGCATCTCCACGAGTACCCGGCGCCTGGAAGCCGGCAAACACCACACTGTTGCGCGGATTGGGTAGTAAAGTCTTCAGGTGGTGCAAAACCCGCCCACCGCTGGCCATACCACTGGCTGAGATAATCACGCAGGGGTATCGAACGGAATCCAGCTCGATGGATTCCTCCACAGTGCGAACAAATTCGGTTTTCTCGTCCATCAGTTCGCACTGGGCAGCGTTCAGCTTGTGTTCCTTGTGGTGTTTGCAAAAGATCTCGGTGGCCTTGATCGCCATGGGGCTGTTCAAAAACACCGGAAGTTTGGGAATCTTCCCGTCGCCCATAATCTTGTGAATTACATAAAGCAGCATCTGCGCCCGCCCAACGGCAAATGCCGGGAGCAGAACAATACCGCCGCGCCCGGCTGTGCGGGTGATAATGTCGGCAAGTTCGGCTTCCGGATCGGTGTCGGCGTGTGCCCGATCACCGTAGGTGGATTCGCATACCAGCACATCGGCCTTCGCCAGTGGCTCTGGTGGCCGCATGATGATGTCGTTCTGGCGCCCTACGTCACCGCTGAACACCACCGTTCTGTCGTCGGTTTTATGGTGAACGTGTACACAGGAAGAGCCCAGAATGTGGCCGGCCGGTGTAAAGGTAACCTGGAACCCTTTTACCGGCTCGAACGTTTCGTGATAGTGCAGGGATTCGAAATGCTTCAGGGCCTCCCAGGCGTCTTTCTCGGTAAAGAGTGGCTCCGGCTTCTCGTGCTTGGAGAACTTTTTGCGGAAGGCGTATTTGGCGTCTTCCTCCTGAAGGAAACCGGCGTCTGGCAGCAGGACCTTGCACAGCGCATGGGTGGCTTTGGTGCAGTACACTTTACCTTTGAAGCCGTTTTTCACCAGGGCGGGCAGGTAGCCGGAGTGGTCGATGTGGGCATGAGTGAGCACCACAGCATCAATGGTGGATGGGGCCACCGGAAACGTCGCCCAGTTGCGCCGGCGCAGGGTCTTCACGCCCTGGTACATACCGCAGTCCAACAGTACTCGATGCTTCTCATCCGAGAGCAGGTAACGGGAGCCGGTGACTGTTCCTGTGGCGCCGAGGAAGCGAAGTTTCATGTTGAGATCCTTTTCGTTGATTAAATCGGGGTCAGAAGAAAGCGTTCTTCTGACCCCATCTTTAACAGTGATACTATGGCGTAAAAATAGGGACTGATGATGGTTTTCATCGCAGGTCGCTTTGCGTCAGGTCAAGGAGGACCAAGATAATGCATTGCCAGCGTTTCGGGTTGGACCTATACATTACTCGCCATGCCAGCGAGCGCATGATTCAGAGAGGAGTTAGTGACGCAGAAATCGCAGAGCTCATGGAAACAGGCGAAATACGGTATAAGGATAATCAACGGCTATGGGTAGCCAAGGCATTTGAAGGCCGGTGTGATAACCTGATCTGTGTTGCAGTTGCGCTCGAAGACAGGCTGGTGGTAAAGACGGTGATGCATCACTTTAGTTGGGAGGTTGAGGGATGAGAACAACCTATGACGAGGCGGATGATATTATGGTGTTGCACCTTTCAGAGAAGCCCATCGTGAAAGAGGTTTCTCAGGATTGGAATACGCATATCAGCTATGCAGATGATGGCACGATAGTCGAAGTTGTCATTCTGGAGGCTTCCAGGCAGGGAGCTTGGCCTTTGCTTTGTAGTCAGGTGGCATAGCAGCCAGTTATTTGAAAGTGGGGTCAGATGAAAAGTTCATCTGACCCCGGATTCAGCCGCCTCATCAAAATTGGGGTCAGAAGAAAGCTTTCTTCTGACCCCGTCTTCACTGTGACCTGGACAGGCACAACATCGTCAACATCGCCTGACCTGACTTCCCAAAGTCCCGGAGGTTTCTGCCCCCCAGGCCTTTGTCGTTCTGGTTTGGCATAATCAGGCGTTATGGCAAACTGCGCCGGCATTCCACAGCGAACTCTGGAAAACGGTCGATTTTCAGGCGAGCGAAGTTCTCGGCGGGAATGCCGATAAACGGCTTTTATAAAGAAGGAGAGGGGGAAGCTAGGCTGCTCGCCGCCGTCCAGGATCCCGGTAATCCTGATAACTGCTCTCAAACGCCGTGGCCCGATGGCACCACCGGTCCGGGTCCAGATTCAGCCGTTCCAGAATTGGCAGCGCCTTCTCATTAATAGGAACTGATCATAGGAACTGATCATGGACAGGCACTAGTCTGTTTGGGCACTAGTCTGTTTGAGTCGGCTGGGAGCCGAGATCCACCTGGATCAGCTGAACAGTTTGGTGGAGGATAGAGATATGTTGGCAGAGAATCTGGAGAATCTGGTAAAAAAAGAACGGCTTGAGGGGCGTCAGGAAGGGCGTCAGCAAGGGCGTCAGGAAGGGCGTCAGGAAGGGCGTCAGGAAGGGCAAGATGAAGCCAGGAAGGAGGCTGCACGCAATCTAATCAGGCGTACTGAGATGAGCGACCAGGTGATTGCCGAGATTGCTGGTTTGGCTGTGGAAGAAGTCAGTCAATTAAGGTCAGAGATCAGGCACTGATCTGAATTTCGGCAAACCATCAATATGACGAGAGAAACAATCATGAGAACAATCATGGACATGAGAACAATCATGGACAGGCACAACTTAAAATAGGACGCCAAAGAATGAATTCGCGTCGGCGTCAAGACTCATCTTTGCTGGTGCAGTCGGATTAAGCCAATAAAATGGAGCTACGCGATCTCAATAAGGCGATGGAAACAGTCAACATGCACGATGGAAAAACCGATTGTCTCAACTGGTGGAAAAGCGGCCAGGGGGCATTAATTATCGTCAGGGTGAGCAAGCCCTTGGCCCGTGCCTTTGCTTTCGGCAGCCCCGAGCCTGTTCGGAAAGTTTAGTCAGATTAGAGGAACAGCAAATCGTCGATAATATTCCGCTGTTCTTTAATTCCTGTTCTCGGCCACGCGCAAAAAATGAAAAACAAATCTTTCCCGGTTTTGGTTCCGGTTTTCGCTCTGTTATTCGGTTCAGTCCTCTTTGCCGACTTTATTCCATCGGTCTTTGGCGCTTATGCGGATCAGCGGGTTTTGCTCGCGTTGTTGCTTATTGCTGCGATTGTCCTGGGGCTTGGGAGGCTGTCATATAAGGGGCAGTTGGCGTCCGCAGTGCCGGAACTATGGCCATTTCTCCTGCTGGTGTTCAGCTTCCTCCTTGCCGTGCTGCAATATCACTCCGGGCCTTTTTATCTGGTGGAGCCGGTGTTTTATGCGCTTTATTTTCTCGCCTTTGGCATCAGTGGCTACGTTATCCGGACAGAGGGCCTGGCTCGGGAGGCCGCTCAGGCGCTGGTATTGGTGGCCGCGGTAGCCTGTTTCTTCTACGCAGCGATGACTATCACGGTTTATCTTTTTGCCATTACCGACGATTTCTCCCGGCTCGACCAGATTATTCCGTGGGGCTTTGTGAATATCCGTTACTGGAGCCACGTAGCGACCTGGGTGGTACCGCTGTTTCCATTATTTCTTCTGGTTGTGCCCTGTAAACGAAACAGGCTCTGGCGGCTGGGTGCAGCATTTACGGGCGCTATATGGTGGTGGCTGCTGTTCCTGTCATCGTCCCGTGGTTCCATGGTTGGCTTGCTCTTTGGTTTTGTTCTGGTGTGGGCCTGCTTTGGAAGAGCGGCTCTGCCCTGGGTAAGGTTGTTCGCCAGATTTGCGGTTTACGGTCTGGTCGCCTGGCTCATCCTGTCAGTGGTTATTCCCAGCCTCGTGTTCGATGAGATTCAGGTTCGTGGGCTCAAGGCTGACAGCTCTGGTCGTATGCCCTTATGGCAAGAAGCCTGGGCTATGAGTTTACTGCACTTCCCGTTCGGCATGGGCCCCCAATCGTGGCTGATCCATGACATTCTGACAGACGCTTACCGGGTATCCCGGAAGTTTGGGCACCCTCACAACATGTACCTGATGTGGGCAGCGGAGTACGGGTGGATTTCCATAGTGAGCCTGGCTCTCCTGTGCTGTTTTGCGTTGCGACATTGGTGGCGTCAGGTTGCAGTGGTTCGGGCCGGTCAGGCCCCCAGCGGTCTGTTATTGGTGGCGTTCACGGCCTCGGTGTTGTCCGCTCTGGTTCACGCCGGGGTGTCGGCGGTGTTCATCGCACCAGGGTCCATGTTAGTGGGGGTGGCAATACTTACGGTTTTCTGGGCGCTCATGAAACCGGAACCCGCGCAACCAACAATGGCCGCCTATGCCACTCAGTCAAGGCTCCCAAGAATGGCGGGATACGCCCTCACTGTGGTGTTTCTCGTCGCCAGCACGGTTTGGTTCGGTGAAGTGCTCAGATACCGGCAGGCGATGGCTGACGATCTTGATTATTACCAGAACGAAGTCTCACTCGGCCACCTTCCCCGGTTCTGGTTTCACGGGTATTTTCCGAGGCATCTCAGCCAGATGCCGCCTCAAAAATAATGGGTTATGAGCGATACGCATAATCTGGCCGGTCTTTTGCCTCAGTCGAGGTAATAGACATCTGAACTCAGGTGCAATTTTTATTATTATGCAACGAAAAAACGCCGGAAATCTTGGACAGGCACTGGTATTTCCTTCCGTGGACAGGAGAGGTATTCCGTGGACAGGCACTGGTATTCCGACAGGAGGTATTCCGTGGACAGGCACTGGTATTCCTTCCACCGTGGACAGGCACTGGTATTCCCTGCCACCGTGGACAGGCACTGGTATTCCCTGGTTTTCCGACAGGCACTGGTATTCCACCTCTGGGCCTTTGTCGTTTCTGGGTACGCATATTTCAACGTTACGTTAAAAAATTCGGCCTACACCGCGCTGAGAACTCCGCGTTCTGCCATTGATGGCCGTCAAAGCCCGGCCATCGCCCACGGTCGATTCCCAGCCTGTGGCCGGTCCTGAAGAAGAAAGGTTTGAAAGGAAAGGGCTCAGGCCGCTCGTCGGCGTTCCTTGCGGTAATCCTGGTATGTCGCCTCAAAGCGCGTGGCCCGCTCGCACCATCGCCCTGGATCCAGGTTCAACCGTTCCAGTATCGGCAGGGCTTTCTCATCGATTACACCGCGCTTGTCGCTGCGGCTGATCCGCCCGGTGCAATCCACCAGTTCCAGATAATATTCAAAACCAAACAGGATGCCCCGCTGAGGCCCGTTGCGAATGACGCCCTCAAAGCCCAGTAAGGGTTTCGGCGGTACGCAGAAGTTATTCAGGGCTTGTTGTTCGATCTGGTTCTGAATGGCCTCGGCCAGATTAAAGCTGGGTTGGATTCGCTCCTTGAGGCTGGTGTGGTCTGAGGCTTCGGGGGTATCGGCAATGGCCGCCCGAATCGGGTTCAGGTCGACATACGCCATGCAGGACAGTACGGCTTCTTCGGTGTCCAGTGGATAGGACTTGAATCGGCTTTCCCAAAAGTGGCCGGTACAGTTGTCTTCCCGGTTCGCCTGGCGAGCAATGGGCTCGTTCAGGCACTTCATAAACCAACTGAGGTCTGCCAACCGGCTGCGATAGGCTGTAGCGTAACGGAATACCTGCCGGCGCTCTGCGTCGCAGAGGTCTTGCCCGTCAAGATAACGCTGCACCAGCGGGGCACCCTTATAAAGGCAGCACCACCGCGATAGCACTTCATCGTCACTCCAGGGCGCCACATCGTCTGGGCTGAGTTTGACAACCAGGTGAATCTGTTACGCACTGCCGGTAGATAGGGTATCGGTCTCGCCCGTTAGGTTACTGGTTCATCGGTGAGGTGGTGGTCAGTGGCTGTGGTAGACTTCAGGTATTGAGACAGGAGACCCCATGGCAACGAATCACCACGACACCGGTTACAAGGAGCTGTTCAGCCATCCGGAATTTGTCCAGCAATTAATTGAAGGATTTGCACCTTCTGAGATTGGTGAGCTGATGGACTTCCGTACCCTCACAAACCATAGCGGCAATTACATTACCCCGTTGTTTGAAGAGAAGTTTGAAGACGTGGTGTGGTCGGTGGACATCACCTGGGAGGGTGTGCCCCAG
>NZ_JBSXNZ010000035.1:0-3066 GCF_056857895.1 Marinobacter sp. B-21 | reverse complement strand
CGGAGTGCCACACTACAAGGAGTTCTTCGCCACCCTGCGAGACCGGCTCAAAGACGATGGTGTGGCACTGCTGCACACAATTGGCCGGGCCGACGGACCGGGATCAACCAACCCCTGGATCACCAAATACATATTTCCCGGTGGCTACAGCCCGGCCCTGTCGGAAATCCTTGCCGTCGTCGAGCAATCCGGTCTCTATGTCACCGATGTCGAGGTGTGGCGGCTTCATTACGCCGAGACTCTGAAGGAATGGCGCAATCGGTTCGAGGCCAGCCTGGACCGGGTACGGTCGATCTATGACGAGCGGTTCTGCCGCATGTGGCGGTTCTACCTGGTTGCCAGCGAAGTGGCATTCCGGCACGACGGTCTTGTCGTCTTTCAGATCCAGCTTGCCAAAAAACAGGACGCGGTACCGCTCACGCGGGATTACCTGGCCAGCCGGGACAGACTGGGCGAACCGGCCACCAGGGACGGAGAGAAGATCACTGATCACCCGGCATGGAACGCCAACTGATGGTTTTCATGTTGCCGGAGGGGGCCACGGCATGCCCGAAGAACATACTGAACGAAAACAGGGTCGCATGATCACAATGTACATACCGATATTCAAGGAGAAGCTCGCAAAGCTCGAGAACCGCGGGCGTGGGCACTGTGAAGAGGCACAAAAACTACGACATATGATAGCCACCGTCCTGGCACCGCCAGGCTGCGACAACCAAGCATTCAGGGAATCTGAAAATGAGCCAGAAAACAAAGAATAAACCTTCCGGGACCAAGGGTTACAAGAAGAACCTTCGGACGCTTCAAATCGAACTGGTCAAATTGCAGAGGCACCTGATCAAGAACAACCTGCAGATTCTCATCCTGTTCGAAGGCCGCGATGCCGCCGGCAAGGACGGCGTCATCAAGCGGATCACGGAGCACCTGAGCCCGCGGGAAACGCGAGTCGTGGCGCTGGGCAAGCCGTCTGACCGGGACCGTCGTTCCTGGTATTTCCAGCGTTACATCCCACACTTGCCCCCGACCGAGGAAATGGTCCTGATGAACCGGAGCTGGTACAACCGCGCCGGGGTCGAGCGCGTCATGGGCTATTGTACAGACACGGAATATGAGGAATTTATGCGCTCGGTACTGCCATTCGAGCACATGCTCGTGGATTCGGGGATTCAGCTGTTCAAATATTATCTGGATATTTCAAAGGAGGAGCAGAAACGCCGGCTGAAGGATCGTCGCGTTGATCCTCTCAAACAGTGGAAAATCAGCCCTGTCGACAAGGTCGCGATCAAACACTGGAACGACTACAGCGCGGCGCGCAACCAGATGTTCGCGCGCACGCACAACCAGATCACGCCGTGGTATGTCGTCAGGGCCGACAATAAAAAACAGGCCCGGCTCAATGTTATTCGTCATTTGATGTCACTGGTGGACTGCCCGGAAAAAGACGAACACGCCGCCACCCCGGATCCCGACATCGTCTTTACCTTTAACCCGAAGCATCTCGACAACGGCCGGATCGCACCGTAACCGCCATCATCAGCTGTGACAGCCACTGAGGAACTGGCCCCATCCCCGCACGAGCTCAGCCAGCAGCACCACCGTAACTGGACTGAGCAGCGCCGGAATCGCAGCCACAATCCAGATAGCCATGGATGGGGCAACTCCCGCATGTCTCTTCCAGCCGCTTTCGCAGAGCCTCCCGTGCCCGATGCAAACGCACCCTCAAATTGCTCGCCGAAATATTGAGCACCGCTGCGATGGTTTCACGGGATTCGCCGATCAGCTCCGCGTGCCACAGAATTTCAGCGTATTCTGGCTTCAGGGTCGGCAGGAGTTTGTAAAGGCACGTGCAGACAATAAAATCCAGTTCGTTTTTAAAGTCGTCATCGAGCAGCGCTGCTTCGAGATCGTGGTACGCCTGCTCAGACTGGCGTTTTTTGCTCTGCGCCCGGTAATAATCAATCAGGCTGGTCTCAAGAACCCGGCGCATCCAGGCACGAAGCTTTTCAGTCTCGCGCACGTCACCAATGCGTGTGAGCACCTTGACGTAGAAATCGTGCAGGACGTCGGCGGCCTCGTCCTCATCCCCCAGCCGGCGAGTCAGGAAATGCAGAAAATCCCGGTGGATTTCCTCCATGACGGCATGCACGGCATTGCCCGGCACTTCCCTGTCGTTATCGTTTTTCATACCAACTCCCGCTATCGGTCTGCCTCAAAGTTCTCAAACGGGCGTCAGAATAGCAAGAAAAACAACCGGAACCTCGGGCCATCAACACCTAACCTTTTCAGAACCCATAGCGCACCCCCAGATACAGGTTATTGTTGTCCTGAAACTGACCGAAGAAGGTTTCCTCCCGGGCGCCGAAAAACAGGTTCCCGCCGGCTTCAACAGAGAGATGATCATCAACCTGATAGCCCACCCGGGGGCGCAGGTACGCGTCCCGGTCCGAGGGCGAGTAGAACAGGAACAACGACCACGCCAGATTCTGGCTGTGTGTCAGCCAGGTAAGCCGCTGGGTGAGGACGTGGCGATTCTCGTCCCGCACCGGGGCACCAGGGGGCAAGGCCCGCCGGTAGGCCTCAAACTCGCCCATGCGCTCAAGGTAGTATTGCAGGCCCAGGGTCAGGTTACGGGCAATTTCCTGCTCATAGCCGAGCAGCAGGCGCAGCTCGCTGTTGCGCACCGTGGGATCGTCGCCATCGCGGTCGGCGCGGGAATCGTAATAGCCCAGCTCGACGTTGCCGATGCCGGGCCCCACCGGCCCGCGCAGGCTGGCGCCGAGCACCGACAGCGGAGGAAACCTGGCCCGACCGCTGGCCGGATCAGCCCCGGCCGGGCTCTTCCAGAAGCCGTCGTAGCCGTAGAGCGCGACCTCGTAGGCGCCAAGGTTACGGTACAGCCGGGCGGCCCACTCGTCGTCTTCGAACGCGTCCGCCGGGCGGTCCGCCAGTACAACCGCATTGCGCCCGGTCAGCCGCCCTTGCCCTGTGTTGAAGAAAGAGAGACGGCGGCCGTCGATGAAGCGATCAGCGTCAAACCGGGGGGTGTAGACAAGGTCAAGATTGGCC
>NZ_JBSXNZ010000034.1:0-29306 GCF_056857895.1 Marinobacter sp. B-21 | reverse complement strand
GGAGGAAAGCGCAGTTGAGTTGGGATAGAATTGGACATGGGCGAACCTTGTTTAGCTTCTTCCGAAGCGTTATTGGTGTAACTCCCATTATATCAATGGGTTGAGCAAGGTTCGCCTTTTTTTATGAATAATTCGGGCTAGGGATATAGGTTTCGATTGCTCTCGTTTGGGACCCAGAGGTACTGCACTGCCAAGTATCTTGTCGCTTCGTCCAGCTAACTCTCGGAATAGACGGGGGAGGCCCAGCCAGAAGCCCCTCAAGGCGCTCGACGTCCGAATCAGACATCGCCCAAGGGTAGAATTCCTTTATGATCCGATCTCCCTCTCGCCAGACAATGCCTTCCATGCCATAACCGAGGATCTCGGTATGCGTGTTCCTCAACAGATTCAGTCGTTGCAAAAAATAGGCAAGCCGCCGGCGTTGGTTTTGCCAAACCCCAGCCTGTTTATTTTGTGTGGTATCAGTTCCACCAAGAGAATAAATGCAAAAAAGTGGGTCGGACACTGTACGAACATGCTTTGGGAATTTAATAAGCAAGTTGCAAAGAAGCCAGTGGTCCTCTGCGCTCCGAGTGTTGGGATAGCGCAACCCTAGCCTGGTTTTCATCATCAGGTTGCAGGAAGGGAGTTCTCGTTCTTGTGTGCCTGACGAAAAACGCTCGACGTACGCGGTCAAATTAGTGAGATCGAGAAGCTCATCGGGGTTGGCGCGATTCGTCCATGGAAGAATTCGTTCGCCTACCCGGAGGGCGTTGCTGCCAATCACGGCAATCGTATCGTGACCGTTCGCTTCGTTGAATAAAGTTTCCAGGCTGTTGATCTCGGCGAGCTCGTCATCTGCATCTAAGCGGGCTACCCACTGGATTCCGGCTTGCTTGTCCGCCCAGTCCAGAAGCTGATTGCGTGCTCTGGCTGGAGAGCCACACTCTGCGCTTAACAACGTAACGGGTGATTCGTTCAAGAGATCTTCCACTGCCGACTCCCAGCCTTCTTCAGACTGATCATCAAGGATAGCAATCCGCGCCTCTGCTCGCCTGACCAACGTCTGGTTGAGAGCGCTGGATAGAGCTCTTCTGAGCTCTTTTGACTGGTTTCTATGCGCAATGGCGATCAAAACCGAAGCATTGTGGTATTGGCTTGAACAGTCTTTAAGAGTGCACAATCTCCTGTCGGCCAAGACGGTTGAATATTGTTTGGGGGCGGATGGAGTGAATTTTTTATTCAAAGGAAAGTCTCAGTTTCTCTGCCTCTATATCCTGCATTGACCACTTGAATAATTCCTCTATCCGATGAAAGAAAGCGATGCGGTCGAGCTCCGACATTCGTCTTTCGTAGAGTTGGAGGAACTGGGCACAACCTCTGAGCTTCTGAAGGGAACCGGGAGCGGAAAGGGCATGAGGGGTAGCGTTGCAGTTCCAGAATGTGGTCGCAGTTTTTGTGTAGCGGATATTAGCCATTGGCTGAGAAAGCACCCGAATGGCAAGATCCCGGTCGTTGCAGCTGACCAACCCATCAGTGAAAGCTCCAACCAGTTGAAGCATTGATGCTTTTATAAAAGTGTTGGATCCCTGCCAGCCGGGATTGCCCCTTAGAAAATCTTCCGGATGTAATCTGGATGGCAGGTTGGTTTCCGCGACTTGGTTATCGATGACACGGTTGATCCCTGAAATCACGACATCCGCGGAGCAAGCCTCTGAGGCGTCCAGACAGACCTTAAGGTGGTTTTCCCGCCAATCGTCATCATCGTCGATGATTGCCACATAGCAGTCAGCGAAGATCTTTAGAATTGCCTTGATACCTGTATTCCAGCAGCCAGCGGCTCCTGGACTGTTCTCGTTATCCAAAACTAGAACATCGATCCCGGGCAGTTGGTCTCGAATCGATTGCTTTTCGGAATCGAGTAAACTGCGGCTATCTGAAACTATCACCACCAAAGACGGGGGGGTGAGTTGTTTTCGGATAGATGGCAGCGCGTGAAGCTCCAGCTGCTCTAGCCGTGGAGTCGTTGCGATCAATGTGACGATGGGCAGCATTTGGATATTTAGATAGTTTTGGCCATGCTCAAATCGTGTTGAGCATAAAGGTGATCCGTCACTTTGACTACACGTCGTTCAAACAGGATCGTTGGTTCGCTAGCTAACTTGGTAGTGACTGTATCAACGTTAGTTGGGCAGGCCAATCTGCCGAGAGATAAACCGTAGACTAGTATTTGATCAAATGCGTTCTCGGTTGCTCGGATATGTTGATGCAGTTTCCCGTCGCCCATGAAGACGAATTGCTGGGTAGCATCATAGCGAGGTTTGTTCAAAGGCAGGGCCTGAATGACGATAAGGTGGCCTTGAATCAGCTTTTCGGTTCTCGGAAGATTGTTCCATCGTCAGTTCTCCAGGGGCATGTGAACCAGCTCCTCGAAAAAGTCGGTCACCTCTGGAATATCTCGGCCCAAGATCTGTTGGAACAACATACCCTTATTCCGGTTTTTCGGCCTTTTGTGCCTGTCGAATCTTATGATCGCTTTGTTCGAGATCTATGCGGTGAGGGCAAGAACCATAGCATGCTCAGAACAGGCCTGAATTCTTCGAGTATTGTTTGGCCATCGAATTATCGCGTCTGTCCCCTATGCTGCCAGAATCAATCCAAAAGGTTTGGTTATTATTACTGGCAGCGACTCTTCCAATGCCCAGGCGTCGACGTTTGTCCGGAACATCAATGCTTACTGGTCGATACGGGCATCCCTTTGCAGTCATCCAGTCGACACCGATTTGTGGGTACCCAAGCGATCAGCAGACCGGTTCCTCCAGTTTCGTCATTGGGAGATGGTAAAAGTGTGTTGTTATCTTCCCTGGTAAAAGAGTTGTTTCGGGGTGAGGTGGCTGAAGTACCGAATAACCACCAGTGGACCAGATTCTACCGAGCTCTAGCCTCTGAGCAGGGCCTTTGTCGGGGTAAAGGTGTGCTGCACAGGGAGATTGCCAGCCGTTTACGGACCTACTGGGGAGTTGAATGGCTGGACAGACAAGGTCTTTCGCTCGAAGCCGATGACAACTGGCTGGTCTCAATGTTTCGAAAACACCGTCGCCCCTTTTCCTATCTTCAGCATTTCGCGTGTTGGCTTGCTTTGTATGATATGGCGCCGACTTTGGACGAAGTAATGACAGAGGCCGTTCATTTTTCAGCACAGCCCCCAACGAAAGTAGGCTATTACTCATCACGCGCCCGCCAGGTTTTTAGACAGTACCGTGCACGTTGGGCGGAATTGTTGAACTGTTATGGTTCACTACGTGAGGTTAGAAGGCATAGGGATGGTGCAAGAGTCTACTCCTGGCTTTATCGCTTTGATTCGCAATGGCTCGTCGAACACAAGCCCAAGAAGATCAGCGTTAAAAGACAGCCAAAAGTCGATTGGGCAAAGCGAGACCGGTTTATTGTGCGGGAGCTCATAATCATTGAGCGCTCAGTCTGGCAAACTCTGGAGGGTCCAAGGCGTTCTAAAAGCTGGTACTGCAAACAAGTTGCCAGCCGAAGAACCTTGGAAAAGAAGCTTAGTAAACTGCCCTTATGCCAAGCATTCTTCATCCGCTACGCAGAATGGATTGATGAGTATCAGGCACGGCGGCTGGCGAGTATATTTACTCGCTTGGTTCTGCAAAAAGAATGGCTCATACCCAACTATGAAATTGAACGAATTGCCGGGCTTGATCAGCGAAAATGTCGGGAAGCTGGCCGAAAGATTCTTGCCGAAGCAATCCCAGCCTGGCGCATTTCTAAGGAGATTTCCCTCCGATAGTGTTCTCAAAAAGGTGGATGGAATTCACCATCGCAAGTGGTTTTTCATGAAAGCTCGCCCCTTCATAAGTGTCTGGTTTGAAGGGAATGGACCGCAATCTGTCCCGGCAGAGCTGATCCCCATGCTAGCGGTAGGGAGCACTTACGAAAACAAGAAAAGATTTCCACGCCCTAACGCCAAAGACGTGCGATTAAACGTAGTTAGCGAGCCGAAGTCGACAACGACGTCCTCGGGAGTGCATTGGCTTAGGTTTAGAACCAAGAAAGGGGATATCGTTCGCGTCCGGCAGTTGGAGTTGGCAAGGTGTTTGTTCCTTCAGAATCTTCATTTAGCCCGAACAGCGTTTCGGCACAATGGCCTTGCTGGCTTGGCCCAGGTGTCTGAAACCAATGATGCGACCATTATTAAATTTCCTGCGATGGTGGACTACCCGCCCTCGAATCTGCGAACGCATGCAGCCTTGACCCATCTGTCATGGGTGGTTCTGGATAACGATGCTCGGCAGAGTTTTGGATCAATCCTCAATTTCTGGATGAATTCGAATAGCGAGGAGTGGAATTTCCGCTTCAAGCCACCCCGTCTAACAGGTTGGCATATAGCAGGGTCTGGTTATTACGGGACAGGTGATTCCAGTAACATATTCACCATCGACGAGATCACGCACTTCCATAACCCTGTTTTCTACCACCCCAAACAGATCGTCTTCGATCATCCGAAACTCAACGAGCTTTTGGCCAAAGATCCGGCAAATGGAAAGAGGCCGACCGTTCCTCGTCGTGATGACGATGCCCAATTGGATCTGAGTGTTGAACCGTTGCTTGGCAAGCGGTTGGACCAAGTGTCGGAGTCAGGATTTTCCTGTTCGTTCAACGATAATCTGAAGGTCGGGATACAGGTAAATAAAACGCGGTACGCGGTAAAACCCATAGTGGATCCTGAATCGACTCCCGCGACCGAAACCACCAGTCCGGGGCATGCGACCGAACGAGGAAGTGGCCAAGAACTGGACTACGGGATTAACCGACCCGAAGAGAGTGAAGATCTCACGGTGGAGGAGCTTGCTGAGGTTGAGCTGACGGAAAGATTCTCGATTTTCGATGAGGTTGTTCGTCGGTTAGGCGACTGCGAGAACTTCAGCTTCGAGAAAATTTCAGCGATACGTTTGCCGTGGCCAAAGGGTGGTAATTTGACAGCCACACGGACAGCAACGGGACAGCCAATTCAGGCTTGTGTTTCTTTAATCAGATATCAGTCAATCCCCGTCGTTATTATTGAGGTAGACACAGAAAGTATTCAGAAAGAGCACACGCTGAGCACACTGGTTGTGATCTTCTCCAAAAATGCAGCTGATGGAGTTGCATCATTGCTTAGGCGTTGCTCGAACGATGGCGTTCATTGGGATTTGGAGCATATCCGAAGCTTGAGTGCTGTCGCTAAACATAGCAGGCACCCTCACCGCCAAACCCGGAGAAATGGCAAAAATATGGTGGTTAGCCCCGAGGATTATCTGGAGAGGTGGGTGAATATACTGGAGCGTAATATTAAAGCGCTGGTTAAACAGGTTAGAAAAGCCTCCTAACAGATTCAGATGATGTCATGTTCTAGCCGGCCAATTCCGGTGCACCTTTTTCAGAGCTCCGGAATTCTTATATATGGCCCTCCAACTGGGCAAGAAAGTCCGTTGCCGGATCGAGCCCTTGGTAATCAGTATCGCACAGCTTGCTGGCTTTGCGGGGTCGATATTTTCGGGGCTCTTCGTACGGAATGGCGTTGCCCAGGGGCTGATGAAAGGTGGTAGGCTTATGACAACGACGGGCCGTTTCCCCAAGGTTTGCCATGACTATTAGCACTCCGAACGATACTCAGATTGGTACCGATGATGTGCAACTGATGGTGCGTCTTGGGGTCCCTGCTGCACTCATTCGAATTTTATTGAATGAAGCAGGCCTTCCGATACCAGACAATTTGATGCCATCGGAGCAGGCGGAATCTCAAGGACTATCACCAACTGAGAAGGCAGTTTTGCGATCCGGGGGCGCCCTTGGATTGGACGGAAATACAAATGCCACGAAAGCTGAGAAGCATTTGATGGCTCTAAAGCACTTACATGAGTGCCGAGAACTAGTAGAGCAATCCTATGAACTTGAAGTCGTTGCAGAACGGCTTCGGATTTCTCCGGAAGCCACCAAAGCTTGTACGAGTGGCAGGGCTCGTGATTTGTATGCTTTCAAACTGGCAGACAACGGCCAATGGCTTTTTCCAAAGTGGCAATTTTATGAGTTAGGCCGTATACCGAACCTGCATAGCCTGCTGTCAGTAGTTGAAGAGTCCGTCAGTCCGTTAGTTTTCTCACGGTTCATGCTGATGAAAAGCATTGATCTTGAAAATGATGAGGAGTGCTATTCTCCTCGGGACTGGTTGATCAGGGGTTTTGAGCCGGAGCCGGTACTTATGCTTGTTAGAGATCTGTGACATTGGACGCTAAACAACGATTTTCCGAGTGGAAAATTCATTGATGCCTCAACGTTTGCTTTTCCTGTAGCCGCTCGCTGCGCTTACAGAGAATCGTTTTGCCGTTCATGGATCTCCGATAAGTCGTAGCGGACTTTTAGGGGAATCCGCGATTCTCGCCTGGGATCAGTAAGATCAAAAATTAGCTCGTTAATTGCGCTTTCCGCTCTCCATATTCTCGTAAGTGTTTAAAAATAAAAGGAAATGCTGTTATTCCTTTGTGGCGGACATGCCAAACATCTAGGCTATTCCAAAACCACTCGGGTACGGTGTCATTTCCAGCATCTGCAATATAGACATGATTGAAGTTATCTTGCTTCCGGGCGGGCGATCCAACTGCACCCGCTGTGTACATGCCCGATTCCCGATTAATCCATGTCCCTGTTGAGGCTTGAAATACGCCTAGCTCCCAAGAAGCGAAGGGAGCTTTTAGCCGGTATCCATGGTCTGCGAGGAAGTCATGGAAATGGCGTTTTTCCAAGCTCTTATAGTCTATGTCACTCAATTTACGGGCAGAAATAGTCCCCCGGGCGCTGGAGACAAATTCCATCAGTTTTGGCACTAACGTGCTATCGGGATTATCGGCACAATACTGCGCGATGAGTTGAGCGGGAATGCCGCTTGTAAGCGCGGCGTCCATTTCTTTGACCCAGGTGTGTATCTGCGCTTCGTTTGGAAGGCAAACTGCTTCAGTATCGGCTGCGATAATGAATTTACCAGTGTCCGGCCAATAAATGAGATCGGCGCGATCGTAGCCCTCGAAGACCTGCTTCTGTCGGCTTTCATCGAGATCCATCCATAATTCGTCCCTTACAGCATCTGGAAGGCTTTCGAAGACTAATCGGTCGTGATCCCGGCGAGCGTAAAACATTGGCCAAGGTGCCTTCGGCTGTAAGTTTTTCGTTGAGGGCCTTATAGATGTGATGAACCAGGCGTCGGCTGGCAAGTCCGGATAGTCGAGAAATAATCTTCTCTCTCTTACCTCCATTTTGATCAATAGCTCTTTTATAAGAACCTGAGCAACGTGAGATTTTCCCTCCTCGTGCAAACGCTCAGGATAGCAGGACTGTATAACCGTATCTGGGTACTTTCTGCGAGCTATTTGATAGGGATCTATATCCTTGCTTTCATAACTGTCCTTGGCATTGACGATCAGGATGTTCAGTCCATTTCCTTCGATTTCGTTAGTGAACTCTGACTGAATTCCAAGACGGTCCAGCTCCGCTGTGAGTCGAACACCAGCTTCCGGATCGTTGCTAGAATTTGTCACCCAAATAGGGTGTTGCCTCATCTGATCATTTAACTTTTTGTACGCATCGCTTACTTGCTGGTGCTTTACTCGCTGGTGGATGTCTGGATAGATTGATTCCTGACTAAAATCGATGGTGGAACCATAGGCCCTTTTCAGGTCATCCAGAAACATGGAGAGAACCCCAAGGCGGGTCTGGTAATAGGACTCCAGTGTCGGCTGTCCCTGTAGATCAATTGCTGAAACGCGATTTTTCCTTTTTGTCGCCGGCGCTCTTTTGACGTACTCGCCTGACGTACCTTTACGAACCTCCTGCCCTAAGCTATCCAGTTCATATCGTGGTAGTTTGGCAATCTTTGGTGGAAGCTGCCCTTGTTCATTTTCGTGCATTTTTAGGGGAGTGAACGTCGTCGTCTGAATATCCAAACGCCAGCGTTTTGCGATCCGGCTCCAGGTCGGATCTATCCGAACCGTTGTAATGACGTTCCATTTTGCGGCAAATTTTTTCTGCCTTATTACGTAGTAAAGACCGTCAGCATCGAACCGTGTGGGCTTGTCATCCGGGTCTAAGACCCTTGGGATGGCCCTTATCAGGAGTGCTCGCAACGCCCATTGCGGGATCTGTTCTAGCGGTTCTGCTTTTACGCTCAACGTGTGGTCGTGCAGCGAGATGGTTTCGGATTTCGGGAGTAGCACTAGAAATCGTGATTCTTTCCCTTCCTTGATCAAAGCCAGCACTGAGCCGGATTTGTAAATTCTCGTCGCTAGATGCGGGAATCCGGACTCCTTTTCTTTTTCGCTCCAGCCACGATACGAAATCGATGCCACCGAAAACCGATCGGCCAGGGCAGGTAAGTCGGATGGTGTCATCGTCATGAAATTCGTTAAAACTGGCTTCATTGGGCGCTCCCTATCCACTCCAAGAGGGTCACCAAGTGCTTCTCGATAACGGTTCCGGAGCTTCTTTCAATTGCTCCTGGTATTTCAATGACAGAGCTCGCTGCCTGATGTGTCGGTTTTAACTCCTTGTCCAAGAACCGAAGCTCGCTACCCGTGGAGTCAAACAGGTTAATGTAGGCAAAGCGTGTGACTCCGATAGCTTGCTCAAGGGCGGCAGCTTTGCGTGAGTGATTTTCGACTATACCTTCATTGCGCCAATGTTTTGCATCTACAGCAATCCAGGCTGAGTCAGGTGATGACCTGATGAGGAAATCAAATGTTTCATAAACATGATTGGGGAGTTCGGAGACCTCAAAGCCGAAATGGCGGAGTATGACTTTGATCCCCTCTTCGCCGAGAGCGCCCTTGTACAAGTTAAAAAATGCCGCTGGATTCATAAGGTATGGATGTGGTTGCCATGCTTTCGCAAAGCCTTGTTCTTCAAAATGCTTGCGTACCTCTGAATTTCTCATCAGTTCTGGCAGGCCACTCTCGCCCTCGCTTACCCAGCGTCCGCGGTCAGCTCGGTCGAAAAACTTGAGTTCGCCCTCAGAGCTGAGAGCCTCCGTCTTCGTCTCAAGGCTTCCGGTGAAGAGGTATCCATCCTGGGTTGGCGATTTAATATAGACACGAGGATAGGTTCCGGCAGCTGTTTCGCGTGTTGGCTCAGTTAAAAGCTGTTTTCGTAGGGCCTCCCAATCGCGAATGGCCGCTTCGGGATCGTTTCCCCGAAAACCGGACATCAGTTCCTTTATCAGTGAAAGTGTATCTGCAGTGTAGAAGGCAGCGCGATTGTGTAGGCGCGTCGTTTCCCTATCCTTAAAGATGTCGGTTCCCAGGGCTTGTGCTGCCTTTACAAGAGTCACATATTCAATTGAAAGTCCTTCTTCAGGCCGGTGGTCTGACGCCAGAGCTTCCCGTAGGTCTCCATCAGCTAGCAGTTCAATATTTGGTCTTTTAAAGGCTGTTCGGGCGGTGCGGCCAACCGCCTGCTCGACAATTTTACGAACAAGCCAAATGTAATCGCCGGTCTGATGATAGCGACTAAGGTTTTGCTCGTGCCGGGAGCCCAGAAGCGAACTCTTTATCCATTGCCTGGCCTCTCTAAATGGAATCCAGTTTGATTCCTGTAAAGCCATAATCTGGTGGAAAAGCAGCAACTGGTTGATTTGATAATCGTCCGTGTCCGAAAGCCATTGATGAGATGGCTTCTCTAGATATAGGGTATCGATGTCAGTTTTGACCTCCTCTGCTCTAGGACCATCCCCGACCCAAATAAGATTGTCCTGATCGTTAGGATGCACCACGTGGTAGTCAGGATTCTTGCCCTCGCCCATTGATGCGTAAGTGGACAAAAGAATGACCTTGTCATCGGTATTACTCAGTTGAGTGAGCACCTCTTTGAACTCTCCGAGCTTCATCGACTGCGCATCCATTCCCGGAAATAGCCGAACTCGTTTCTTCCCCGACAAGTTCTTATCATCGAGGAATTGCTGGAGAAAGCGAACAAAGTCTGGGTAACGGGCGGAATCAATCGTGCGGTTCAACATTACGAGCATATATCGATTATGTTGAGCAGCCATAAAGTGCTCCAGAGCTTTGAGAAGCTTGGATACCCAGTTCAAGACGTACTCTCCATCTTGATCCAGCTGCAACCAGGTATTAAGGACCATTGCTGGCTTCCGCACGGGCTTCCCGGATTGGGCAGATAGTTCTTCAGCAACTAACCCGCGGTCTGCCGTCAAAAAGCTTGAATTCACGCTGACCCCACACGAGCTATATCTCCGCCTAGAATGGTAGTAGTCGCTGATTTTCTTTGTCTGCGCTGGGGATAACTCGATGAACCTGGAGCCGAGCCTGGTTTTCATATACTCCAGGTCGAAGTTCTTGATGACAGTTCGGGAGGTGGCGGTCGCACTGATACCGAGGATCTTGGCGCCTGATTCAACCAAGCGTGCCATAAGCCCAGAAGGCGTAATTGTGAAACCTGTGTAGAAACAGCTAACCGTGTCACTCGTGCCTTCGTTTCGACGAACATCGGTGAGTTTCAGGCCGTTATCATGGTAAGTTCGAGAGGCCATACGGGTGGGAGATTGCAGGAATTTTGAGCGCCTGCCTGCAAAGCTGACTTGAGCGTCGAAAGCAGCGAACACTGCCGGACTCAGGTCCTGTAAGTTGAAGTGCCGCAAAATAGACATCACAGCTTCTTGATAGGTAGAACTCTGCGACCCAGAATCGCCGAAGTGAGAAGAGGCGTTATTACTGAGATAACGCCAAACTGACGCCCGCATCGTCCAGATGAAGCGTCGGAATTGCCAATCCGCTTCATTGACGAATCGACTCAGCCGGTTTGAGAGCTGCTCTGGATGCATTGCATCGGCGGGAAGGGACTCACTGTGAATGAAGTTTTTGCGTCGATCGCTATCTGTGCGCAGTCTTAGCATGTGCTCTGCACTGTGCGCATGTGTAATGGTTCGATCCGAAAATAGCCGGACCTTTTCCGTCTCCAGCGTTGTTCCTTCAGTGTTGAAGGCAAACTGAATATGCCAGCGATCAGCAAATTCTTTGAGGCTTTGTTTTAGGTCGTCGAATATTTCCTCAATGCCTTCGTAGCGTTCTGAGCGTTCCAGCTCATGTTGTTGAAGATTTGCATGTATTGTCCGGGTCACTTGGATTAAGTCCAAGGCCGTTTGTTCGGCCATGTGCTGAAGGATAACTTCGTTCTGGCGATCAAATTCATCGATAATGAGCACGGCGCCATCGAGCTCCCGAATGGGATGAACTCTTGATCTCAGCGTTTGATAGCCTGAGAGAAACTTACGAGTGGTCATGAAGCATACGTTGGCCACCTTCCGTTGAAGGCGATCGCCTGGGACCAATTGATCTAGGTTCTGATAATCAGATGCCGATAGTTGTATCCCTTTTTCGCTTCGCAGGATGCTGTGAATTCTGTTGAGCATGAGCCGATAGGTCTCTGCCGCCTTCTCCTTTATGACCTCTTGCACGCCGGGACGCATCGAAGGGTGTGCGGCGACCGACTGCCTGAGTTTTTGTAAGGATCTCCAGCAGTTTTGAATTCTTGGGTCGGAATGCAGGCCAAATCGATCCATAACCGACTCAACAACGGATTCGTTCACGTCGAGCAGTTGAGAGTCTTGACCTGTTAAATAGACGATTCGTTGCTTTAGTTGCTCTTTTTCATACTCAGATAGGCGTGGTTTTCCGTCGACGGCTTGTGAATCGATCAATTGCAGAAGTTCTTCATAGGTATGACGAACGTTGTCCACGGAGTTAGTAATGTAGTAGATAGTGCGACGGCGGTTTGGGTCTAGATTTTGGGATTGGATGAGCTCTTCCAGGATGGCGACTTTGATGCTGTGGGTCTTCCCTATACCCGTTGGCGCTGGTATCGGCACCAGGCAGCCTTGATCATTTTCTGCCCCCAGAACGTCTTGTAGATCGCGTTGCAGGATCTCATCCAATGGCGAGAGTGGTGGTTTGGAATCACCTGCAAACCCACGCTCTGTTATCATTCCCAACTCCTTTTAATGAAAAGATGGATAGCAGGTTGCCGGGTTTCGCCAGAAATCTCGATACTGGATAGGTCTACAATGCGTCCACTTTTTGAACAGGTGTAATCGGGAGAGCCATGTCAGCGGATGATGTCGCGTGGGAAAAGAAGAGTAAATTCCACCTAATCGAAGTAGTTGCCTATTGGGAGGGGCGCGTGACGAACGATCACTTAAAGCGCGCTTTCAAAATAAACAGTCGCACTACCGGCTCTCGACTATTCCAAGCGTATAACAGCATTACACGTGGCAACCTGAGCTACTCTGCTAGCCACAGAGGTTATGTTCCGAGCGACAGCTTTGACTTCCAGTTCAGCATCGGTGATCTGGGCGAGTACCTGTCGCTTATGACCCAACACGATACTCTGAACCCATCTTTTTCCGGCATCAAAGATCTACCTGCACCGACAGAGGCAATCTCGATTCCCCATAGGGCTGTTTCGCCTTCGGTTGTCAGGCAAGTGGTTGTTGCAACGCAACAAAGATCAAGGCTGGAGTTAGTTTATCGGTCACATTCAAGCCCGGATGGGGAAGATCGCATTATTGCACCTCACACTTTGGTCTATTCAGGACTACGCTGGCATGCTCGTGCATGGTGCGAGAAGCATAAAAACTTTCGGGATTTTGTGCTCACACGTATTGAACCCGGTGCCGAAGTGATCGGTGAAGCCTTACCGGAGGCTGATCCAGCATTGGATGAAAACTGGAATCGCCAGATTGACCTTAGGTTAATTCCCAATCCGGAACTAAGTGAAGCGCAACAGCGAATGGTGGCTTTGGACTATGGTATGGGTGATGAGCGATACCTGAATGTCCGTGTAAGGGCGGCCATGGTGCATTACCTGATGCTCTCGCTGAATGTGTTCTTGGGCAGGGAAAGGTTTAAGCCGGAGGAGCAGCCTTTGGTTGTAGCGAATCCGGAAGAGATTGAACCGTTTGTATTTGGTTAGGGTTTTGGTGGCCCTATTTCCGCTTCATTACCGCTAATTGCCAGAAAATCCAAGCTTTTCTGCACATAAGCGTCCTAAAACTATGCCTCTTTCCAGGATCGCACTTGTTCACAAGTCTTCCTCGTAGAAATAGATCCGGAGTTCGGATTCGCCCCCTTTTTGTATCTGATCAAAGCAAAAAAGATGAATTATGTGAGCCAGCAACTTGAACTCACGGCTCGGTAGGCTATTTTTTGATCAAAGGTGGTGGCCTCTACATGGAAGAGATGATCATGCCTATTGTTTTCGTTCACGGTGTAAATAATCGAAAGAGCCCGAGCTATGATGCTCAGGTAGCTGTTACTAACAACTTTTTGCAGCAGCGACTCAATGGAGTAGTTCTCAACGGCAAGAAGCTCCAAGACCTTACTCAATCTAACAAAATATTCTTTCCGTACTGGGGAGATTTGGGTACCTCATTTGCTTGGGATATGGCGTCTTTGCCCCGTGGCCACATACAGGCTTTGGGAGGAGCGGCCGAAGCCAGTCTGAAAGCGGTTGCCGCCACACTCAAGGATGGTAGTAAGTCTGGCCTGGGTGAAGAACCTCTCCTAGCAATGGCCAAACAGGACTTCGGGTTGGCCGTCGAAGTGTTAACCTCCCTTTTGATAGAAGATACAGCGGGGGGGAAAGAGGACGAAGTCGCGCGCTTCGTAGTTGCTATACAAAATTATGCGATGGTTGAAACCACTCCGCGGTGGTTGACTAACCTCTCCACCGACGAACAGTTCATCGGAAGCCTAAAAATTGCTGTCGACGAAGACAGCAATATTCAAGCGCAGGGCTTGGGTGACATCTTCAATGCAGTAGCCATCGCTGCAAAAAAACTCAAAGATTGTGTTAAAGGCTTGGCCGGCAAGGTTGTAGACGCTACGGGTGATTTTGCCTCAAGCAAACTGTTGGGCTGGGTGCGAGAACCGCTCAATGAAAACCTCGGATGTTTTTTCGGCGACGTTTTCCACTACTTTGATGGACGTGGGGATCAAGAGAATGTTGGAGCAATTCCCGGTCGTATATTACAAGACATTGACGCTGCCGCAGCTAATAGCAAGGTAGAAAATGAGCCATTGATAATTATCGGTCACAGTATGGGAGGAGTAATTACTTTCGATCTTTTGAGTCATTACCGTCCAGGGTTAAATGTGGACTTGTTTGTGTCTGTGGGATCCCAAGTTGCTCATTTCGAGGAGATTAAGCTTTATCACGTCAGTGACAAAGCTAAAAAATCACCTGCAAAAGCACCAACTCCAACTAATATTCGGCACTGGATTAATATATTTGACACAGTGGACGTTTTTTCGTACGCCTGCTCGGAAGTATTCGATAGAGTAGATGTGGACGCTGAGTACGACACAAGAACTTATGTTGTGAAATCGCACTCAGAGTACTTTAAGCAGGCTCGATTTTATGATCGGCTTCGGTCAAGGATTGACAGTTTATGAGCTTAATATTTCCTGCCGATGAGGCAAGTGTTGTGTCGGGGCAAGGCAGGTTGCACGCACTCATCATAGGCGTGGGTGAATACGATCACTTAGGGTTGGGCGTACCAAAGCCAAGCCGTTTGTTGAGTGGATTAAAACCGCTAACGGTGACTGAACCAGCTGCTCGCCGACTAGCTGCATGGCTTGAAAACAAATATACAAATCCGAACTGTCCTCTGGGATCAATCGAACTCCTTTTAGCACCAGCAGGTGATTACACTCGCAAAGACGGTTCGAAAGTCGCCGTTGAAAAAGCTGACATGGCCAACATCGAAGCGGCCACGAACCGTTGGTTTCGACGTTGCGACTCTTCGAAGGACAATATCGTATTCTTTTATTTTGTTGGGCACGGAATTAGCACCGTTAAAGGCAGCTACTTGCTACCTGCAGACTTTGGTAACCCGGATATCGCCGACGACTGGAGGAACTGTATTGATGGCAGCGGGTTACGATCGGGAATGTTTAAGTGTAACGCTCAGCACCAGTACTACTTCTTCGATGCTTGTCGAGACGCACCTGTAGATGCTTTAACGAAGCGAAATCCGCACGGTGCAAGTCTGATCGGAGGGGCTGATTTGAGCGATACTGTTGAATTGTCTGCTGACTATTCGGCCGCGTCAGATGGTAGACAAGCTTTTGGTCGTGATGGAGGTGAAACTTTCTTCTGTGAAGCGCTAATAATGTGCCTTGATGGTATGGGTGCTAGCCGGCTTGCAGGAGGTCGCAACTGGCGCGTAGATGCGGCTACTTTGAGTCGTGGACTGGTCTCGGTGATCCAGGCGATCGCCGCTCGCGAAAATCTCCCGCTAAGTTGCGAGTGTCGAATGCAGAAGCCCGAGCCGTTGCACTTTCCCCCTAATGGGCGAGTAATGGTGAAAGTGGGATGTAAATCAGAAGATATGAATAATGAAGCAGATATAACGCTCATTCAGGACACTGGTATAAAAATGTCACCGCCAGGGGATCCTCGGCCTTGGATACAACCCGCGGTCGCAGGGAATGTTGATATCCGCGTTAAGTTCAGCAATTTTCCGACCGAGGTTATCAACGAATTGATAGATCCTCCTGTCTACGACCTGGAGTTTCCCCTGTGAGTGAACTAATGAATATTCGGTTCGACCTTGACATGCCGATGACGGCATTCGAGGTTGTGACGCCGAAGCATGGTACCATTGAGCATTGTGCGCTAGCTGCGGGTGAAGAAAAGATTGTCGAAGTGCCTTCCTCTGATTCTTTCATCCGCCTGCGTCTTCCCACAGGCCGAACCGTGAATTTGCGCCATGCGGGCGACTTGCAGTACTTAATTACTCCCAACTTGATCCGGAGAAGTGCAACACCAAACGCTGTTCATTCAATCGAACGAGGTGTCAGTGCGTTTGAATATTATGGTTCGCGAGACTCTTTAATTAGGCCCGATGCCATAACGCAACTGAGTCGTTTGCGACAGCTCAGTATTGCTCAGGTTGAAGCCTACAATACGATGCGGTCTGTAGAGGTTTTGGATCCTCTTCGTCTCCGTTATGGAAGATTGTACAGACGTTCACAAATCAGCGGGGATGTAGAGACAAAGCTTCCAGGCGATTTTAACGTTCGCTGGAAACCGGCTGTACTTGGGATGGTCGATGAAGACATAGACGAAGTCTACTTCACACCTGAGGCTCAAGATAAGCCCTACGAGCTAACTATAGATGGCCGAAGACGTTTTCAAATAAGAATACCCGGTAGTGTGAAATCTGCTTTCGTACGCTCGGACTTAGTTGGGACAAACCATTACTTGATTAGCGTTCGTGTTGGAACCGTATCCTCTGATGCGGATGCCGTAGGCGGTTATATTGCCCAAAGTGACTATGTTTCCGCTCGAACTCTGTTGGACTGGGCGAGGTTGGCGGTTTCTGGTCCACATTCAGGAGAAACCGATCCCTATTCCACAATCTTAGCTCTCTATCTGCTGCTACGGCTTGAACCGTCTAGTTTAATGCAGGATTCGCTTAAGGCTTTAGAGCGCTGCCACCCAGATATTCCGGATATTTACATTATCGCAGCTGCGCACTGTACACTTGGGCGACCGAGACGAGCCAAGATCCTGAATTACATCAAGCAGAGTTTTGATGTTGGCTTGCCGGTGTATACAGAAGGCCTGCACTGGTTGACGCAAATGCTACGAATGTTGGGTGAGAATGGAGAGAGGTATCTTGACCGCCTTGGACAAGAAACTCAGGGCGTAGTCTGGAGTTCACCTTTTACTGCACTTGCATACGATTTTGACGAGGGTGACAGGATCATATCTCTGGATGTCGCGTACGCTCTGGAGTTGTGAACGAGACTACACCAAATACTTTTGATTTCTAGTGCATTAATCGTATCTGTTGTTAATGGTAAGCAGACCTGAATAGACTCCAGCAAAAACTAAAAGAGTTCGAATTATGTTGGATGGACATAGCTCTTGCTCGGAATTTATCAAACTTTTTTGACACCCCTCCCAGCAAAAATCTAGCTGGTCGACAAAAATCTTATCAAAGTTTGAAATACCCTGAGGCACAAAAGCACGCGAATATTTACTGTTTTCTATCAAACTTTATTGTCGTCTGACAAGGAGCCAACTCCCGACGCGTCAGTCGGGCAGATCCGCGGCCTCCTCAGAGCATTCCTTGAGAAGCCTCCCTGTGGAAACATCGTCAAAACACTCGTTTCGGTCTGACTGAGCCGGATCACGGTTCCGATCCGGGCGGTATGATTGCCCGCTATGGTATTTCTTGGGGTGCGTTGGGCGCCGCTGCCGTAGAGATTACCTCGATCATGAAGCGCAACTCCTGTGGCAAGGCTCTGGATGTTGCCCGCCTGGCCCGGGACATGCTCGGTGGCAACGGTATCAGCGATGAATACGGTGTGGCACGTCATCTGGTGAATCTGGAGGTGGTGAACACCTATGAGGGCACCCACGATGTCCATGCCCTGATTCTGGGCCGGGCCCAGACCGGGATCCAGGCGTTCTTCTGACACCAGTTTTGTTATTTTGTTATTTTTTTCGCAAAGCGACCGCATTGCGCCGGGAATCGGTTAAAATGCGGTCGCTCTTATTACTTTAGTTAAGTAATATTACGAAAAAAATCCGTAGTGGTTAGACCCACCTCACCTTCTTGTTGTTATTAAGACCAAATACGGTCAAACAATGTACCTTTGGACCATACCCCGGTACATAAATATCAAGGAAGATGTCGACGCTCTGCCACACAATACCGACAACCCGTTCTCTCAGAAGATTTTCGCAATGCCCACGACTGTTATCTCCGGCTTTACCTACAACTTCCTTGGCAAGGCGCCTGTCTGGTACAAGCAGGTGATCCTGCTGTTTCTCATTGCCAACCCGATTGTGATGTATGTGCTTGGGCCCGGAGCGGCGGGCTGGCTTTTGATTGCCGAGTTCATCTTCACTCTGGCCATGGCCCTGAAGTGCTATCCGCTGTTGCCCGGTGGCCTGCTGGCTGTGGAGGCCCTGCTGATCGGGCTGACTAACCCGGATGCAGTGTATCTGGAGGTGCTGACCAACTTCCCGGTGATCCTGTTGCTGATGTTCATGGTGGCGGGGATCTATTTCATGAAGGAGCTGTTGCTGGTGACCTTCACCCAGATCCTGGTGGGTGTGCGGTCCAAATCGGCGCTGTCGCTGCTGTTTTGCGGTGCGGCCGCGTTGTTGTCGGCTTTTCTGGATGCCTTGACGGTAACCGCCGTTATTATCTCGGTCGCCGTGGGTTTCTATGCTGTTTATCACAAGGTGGCTTCCGGCAAGGGCTATCAACACGCCGACCACAATGCCAACAGCGACGAAGAAGTGATCGAGCTGCACCGGGAGGACCTGGAAAATTTCCGCGCTTTCCTGCGCAGCCTGCTGATGCATGGTGCCATCGGCACCGCCTTGGGTGGCGTGGCGACCATGGTGGGCGAGCCCCAGAACCTGCTGATCGCGAAAGTGGTGGGCTGGGATTTTGCGACCTTCTTCCTGCGCGTGGCGCCGGTCAGTTTGCCGGTACTGGCGGCGGGTCTGTTCACCTGCTGGGCCCTGGAGAAGCTGCGCTGGTTTGGTTACGGCGGACGGCTGCCAAAACCCGTTCGCCGGGTGCTGGAGGAGTTTGCCGATAACGAGCGCGCCAAACGGACCAAGGCAGACCAGGCCGCCCTGTGGGTTCAGGCCCTGGCCGCGCTGATCCTGGTGGTGGGGCTGGCGTTTCATCTGGCCGAGGTGGGCCTGATTGGCTTGCTGGTGATTATCCTGATTACCTCGTTTACCGGCGTTACCGACGAGCACCAGATCGGCAGGGCGTTCCAGGAATCGCTGCCTTTCACCTCTCTGCTGGTGGTTTTCTTCGCCGTGGTGGCTGTAATTCACGAACAGCACCTGTTCAAGCCGATCATTGATTACGTGCTCTCGTTGCCGGCCAACCAGCAGCCCGGCATGTTCTTCATCGCCAACGGCATTCTCTCGATGATCAGCGATAACGTGTTTGTAGCGACGGTTTACATCAGTGAGGTCAAGCAGGCCCTGGATGCCGGTGCTATCAGCTATGAGCACTTCCAGAAGCTGGCGGTTGCCATCAACACAGGCACCAATCTACCAAGTGTTGCTACACCGAATGGCCAGGCCGCGTTCCTGTTTCTGCTGACATCCGCCATTGCTCCGCTGGTGCGTTTATCCTATGGCAAGATGGTCATCATGGCGTTTCCCTACACACTGGTGATGGGCGGAGTCGGCCTGTACATGGTAATTAACTATATTTGACAATCTTCCCGGTTTTTTTGCGGGCAGTGTCAGTGTAGATTTGGTCGGGTCTGTTAATCTTTGCTTAAACAGACCCGACATTTCCGGATTCCATGCGCAGCAGCTTTTCACTTCACTTGTTTGTCTTCCTGACGCCCGGGCTCTTTCATGTCGCCCGGCTCGTTATCCTGTTGGTAGCCGCTCTGTTATCAACAAGCGCCACCGCCCAGTCTGGCCCGGGCGCAAAAACCCTTCGCGTGGCTTATGTCGAGTTTCCGCCCATTACCTATCAAACCGACGACGGCGCACCGGCAGGCAGCTTCATCGAACTTACCCGTAAAGTGGCGGTTGAGGCGGGCTACAAGCCGGAATTTGTCTACTTGCCGCTGAGTCGCACGTATCTTTACCTGAGCAACGGAAGGATCGATGTCTGGCCCGGTGTGACCGAGGTTCCACGCCTGGTGGACGATGTCCTGGAGAGCTGGGTCAGCCCGTTGGCTGTGCAACTGAGTGCCTGGTACCGTGAAGGCACCCCGGCCCTTGATCATTTTGATCTGCTTCAAGGCAAACGGGTGATCGTGATTGGCGGCTACACCTACGGTGGTCTTTTGGCCTGGCTGGAACAGAACGGTGGCATACGGGTAACCGAAGCGCCGAACCACCGATCGGCCGTTGATATGCTGAAGCGCAAGCGGGGTGACTATCTCCTGGATTACCGGCGACCGGTTCAGGAAATCCTGACAGAGCCTTCGGATAGTGTTATCCGGGAATCGGAAGTGCGCACCCGCAATGCCGCGTGGATTTTCTCGCTTACACATCCCCGTGCAGCGTTGCTGCGGGACGACTTTGATGATGCCTACCTGCGACTGGTGGAGAAGGGCGAAGTGCCCCCGGTGCGTGAAATTACCGGAGGTTATGTGATACCAGGGTTCCCCGAGGAACTTCGGTAAACGGCCCTTTGCACAGGGATATATCAGGGATTGAGCACGATATCACCGTACCAGGCGGTCGCTGTTTCGTTGGTGTTGTCTGAATCCGACATGATCGCAATACCCACTACCGGCGGCGGTGCCTCGCCAAAGGCCTTTCGATAATCGGCCACGATATCCCGCTCAATCGTGACCCATTCGCCGACCTGTTCCGAGCCGGAATTGACGGCGACCATCACGGTTTTCCCGGTGTAGGGGTTGGGTACGAACTTCCCCTCCGGCAGGGTGTTGGCCCAGATGTAGTTCAGGGCATTGCCCGGCAGGGTTTCGCCGAACAGCACCTCCACGGCCTTGCGTTTGGCACGTTCGAAAAAGCCGGCCTTCTCAGGCTGAAATTCAAAGGCGACATAGATTCGGGCGGGGTAGTCATCCCCCGACTTTTCCCGGGCATCACCCTGTTCAAAAACGTTTGAGACTTTCCAGCGCCATTGCAGAACCAGCGAGTCGGACGGTTCCAGATTCACCCGGGCAATCAGGCCGGAAGCTCCGCCCCTGGTGGTGGCCTTCACCACCTGTTCTCCATCCTCTGTTACCAACTCATAGCGGGTGAGCTGGTCGATTTTGGGAAACTCCAGAGGCTCCCAGCCGTCGTTAAGGGACTGCATTTCAGAAAACGGAGTCAGGATTGCTTCCTGCGCACCGGCCTGGGAAAACGCCAACAAACAAACGAGGCTCAGAGCCCAGGTTTTGCAATACCCGGTTAAATGCATGACGGTTTTCCTCTGCTCAGACAGTAAGAAGGCAGACAGATGTTTTACCGGAAAGTGCCTTGTTCTGTAAAAGCTACCTGTATATAGTGTCTCCATCCTTGGCAAAATACCATATGTAGTGACCATCGCATAACCAACATGGTTGGCGCCTGATCAATCCCTACATCCTGGTATCGGGAATCCGGTGAGACTCCGGAACTGACGCGCAGCGGTATTGGGGAACGAGCGTGGCATCACAGACACTGGCGCAAGCCGGGAAGTCGCCACGCAAGGCTGAATCGAACGATTCACGCCCCTGAGTCCGAAGACCTGCCTGGGAGAACACTGCACCTTCGCGTTTCAAGGTGAGCAGATCGGACCCAGGCCAGGCTCGTAGGTCGGATTACGCATTCGCTAATCCTACGGTGCTGCTGCTCAGATCCCCTGCCTACGCGAAGGTTATGGAACTCAACGCGTATTCAGGAGAACAAAGCATGTCCGCCTCTGCCCTGGCCGAACCCCGGTCAACCTCACACGCCGATACCCAATCCCTGCAGGTCATCAAACGCAACGGCACCCTCGTTGGCTTTGATCTGTCCAAGATCAGCGTCGCCGTCACCAAGGCGTTTCTGGCCGTGGAAGGGGACAAAGCCGCCGGTTCTGCCCGTATTAACGATGCTGTGCACCGGGTCACCGAACAGGTTATCCACGCCATTGGCCGGCGCCTGAAAGCCGGCGGTAAAGTGCACATCGAAGACATCCAGGACCAGGTGGAACTGGCCCTGATGCGGGCCGAGGAACAGAAAGTGGCCAGGGCGTATGTGCTGTATCGGGAAGAGCACGCCCGCGAGCGTGCCCGCCATGCCCCGGTGGAGGCCCACCCGCACCTGACCGTGAAGAAAACCAGCGGCGAGATCGCCGCCCTCGATCTTGGCCTGATGAAGCTCCAGGTGGAGCAGGCGGCGACCGGGCTCGAAGGCATTGATGGCGATTCCCTGGTGGACGATGCACTCACCAATCTTTATGACGGCATCGCCGAGGAAGACGTACTCTCCGCGCTGATCATGACCGCCCGCAGCCGGATCGAGCAGGAGCCGGATTACAGCGTAGTTACTGCGCGTTTGCTGCTGGAACAGCTGAGACTGGAGAATGCCGCCGCCCTGAACCTGCCCATCAGCCGGCCGCTGGCGGAAATCTACCCGCAGGCACTCTCGGCATTCATTGAGGCCGGTATTCGCTATGAGCTTCTGGACGAAGCGCTGGCGGCCTACGATCTGGAGCGCCTGGGCGCGGCCCTGAAACCGGAGCGGGACCTGCAGTTCGGTTTCCTTGGTTTGCAAACCCTGTACGACCGGTATTTCCTGCACTGGAACAAGGCCCGGCTTGAGCTGCCGCAGGTATTCTTCATGCGGGTGGCCATGGGCCTTGCCCTGCGTGAAGACGATCCGAATGCGCGCGCCATCGAGTTCTACAAGCTGCTGTCCAGTTTCGATTACATGGCTTCCACACCGACGCTGTTCAACAGCGGCACCCGCCATTCCCAGCTGTCTTCCTGCTACCTGACGACTGTCGGCGACGACCTCGAAGACATCTACGGCGCCATCCGCGACAACGCCCTGCTCTCCAAATGGGCCGGCGGTCTGGGCAACGACTGGACACCGGTGCGGGCGCTGGGCGCTCACATCAAGGGCACCAACGGTCAGAGCCAGGGCGTGGTGCCCTTCCTGAAAGTGGTGAACGACACCGCCGTGGCGGTGAACCAGGGCGGCAAGCGCAAGGGCGCGGTGTGCGCCTATCTGGAAAGCTGGCACCTGGACATTGAGGAATTCCTGGAGCTGCGCAAGAACACCGGTGATGAACGCCGCCGCACCCACGATATGAACACCGCCAACTGGGTACCGGACCTGCTGATCGAACGCATGCGCGAAGACCGCGACTGGACGCTGTTCTCCCCCAGCGATGTGTCCGATCTGCACGATCTTTACGGCAATGCTTTCCGTGAACGCTATGAGTATTACGAGGCACTGGCGGAGCAGGGCAAGATCAACCTGTTCAGGAAGACCCCGGCCAAACAACTGTGGCGCAAGATGCTCACTGTACTGTTCGAGACTGGCCACCCCTGGATCACCTTCAAGGACCCCTGCAACCTGCGTTCACCCCAGCAGCACCGGGGCGTGGTGCATAGCTCCAATCTGTGCACGGAAATCACCCTGAACACCAGCGCTGATGAAATTGCCGTGTGCAATCTGGGCTCGGTGAACCTGGCCGCCCACATCGCCAACGGCGAGCTGGATGTGCAGCGACTGGAGCGCACCGTGACCACCGCCGTGCGCATGCTCGATAACGTCATCGACATCAACTACTACGCCGTACCCCAGGCCCGCAATTCCAACCTCAGGCACCGCCCGGTGGGTCTTGGCCTGATGGGTTTTCAGGACGCGCTCTACCAGCTGGGCCTGCCATACTCCAGCCCCGAGGCAGTGGAGTTTGCCGATGTCGCCATGGAACAGCTCAGCTACTTCGCCATCCGCGCCTCGGCCACGCTGGCGGGTGAGCGCGGCGCTTACGACAGCTATGACGGCTCCCTCTGGCAGCGAGGCATCCTGCCCATCGACTCCATCAGCCTGCTCAAAAACGCACGCAGGGAAGGGGACCTGTCCATTAATACCAATGCCCGGCTGGACTGGACCCCGGTGCGGGAACTGATTGCCCAACACGGTATGCGCAACAGCAACGTCATGGCCATTGCCCCTACGGCGACCATTTCCAACATTGTGGGCGTGTCCCAGTCTATTGAACCTGCGTACCAGAACCTGTTCGTGAAATCGAACCTCTCCGGCGAGTTCACGGTGGTCAATCCCTCACTGGTTCGGGATCTCAAGGCGGAGGGGCTGTGGGACAACGTAATGGTCAACGACCTGAAATACTTCGACGGCTCCGTGCAGCAGATCGACCGTATTCCGGCGGTACTGAAAGCCCGCTACGCCACTGCGTTCGAGCTTGACGCCCGCTGGCTGGTGGAAGCCGCCGCCCGCCGCCAGAAATGGCTGGACCAGGCTCAGAGCCTGAACCTCTACATGGCCGAACCCAGCGGCAAGAAACTGGATGCCCTGTACCAACTGGCCTGGGAACGGGGCCTGAAAACCACCTACTACCTGCGTTCCCTGGGAGCTACCGGCGCCGAAAAAATCGCACCCGTATCCGCGCCACAGCCGCAGGTTTGCAGCATCGATAATCCGGACTGCGAGGCCTGTCAGTAACTGACTTTTTTAGCCACGGACACTCACGGACCCACACGGACGAAAAAACATCTTTGTCTTTGTCCGTGTGGGTCCGTGGCAAATCAAATTAAAAGGAACGAATAATGCTGAACTGGGACGACGAACCAAAAACCGAAACCAGGGCCGCCAATCCAGACGCCCCGGCCCCAGTGAATGTGGACGACAAACGCGTCGTCAACGGCAACACCGACATCAACCAGCTTGCGCCATTCAGGTACCCCTGGGCCTGGGAGTACTTCATGAACGCCAACAAGAACCACTGGACGCCGCTGGACGTCAACATGGCCCAGGACGTCCATGACTACCACCACCGGCTGACCGCGCCGGAAAAGCACGTGTACGAGAACGTGCTGGCCTACCTCACCACCTCCGACATCCTCGCCATGCGCAACATCGGCCTGGCTGTGATGGAAAAGATGAGCGCGCCGGAACTGCAGATCTACCAGGCCCGGCAGGTGTACGAAGAAGCCATGCACACCTGGGCCTACCAGCACTGCATCGAAACCCTGAACCTGGACCAGAGCGAGATCTACAACCGCTACCGGGTGGTGCCCGCCATCAACGGCAAAATCCAAATTGCCAACCGCCGGCTGAACGCCGCCATGCGCCCGGACATGAACCTGCGCAACAAGGATGACCTGGAGGAATTCATCATGTCCTACCTGTTCTTTGCGGCCGTGTTCGAAGGCACCTGGTTCTACAACGGCTTCAGTCCCATCTTCGCCCTCCAGCGCCGCGGCCTCATGCGCGGCACCGGTGAGCAGCTGCAGTACATCCTGCGGGACGAAGCCATGCACTTCTCCTTCGGCTTGAAAGTGGTGAACCAGATTATGGAAGAGGAGAGCATCACCTTCGATCCCAAAGCCGTGCGCGAGATGTGGGATGAGTCAGAAGCGGCGGAAACCGCCTACGCCAACTACATCCTGCGCGACCCCATCCTGGGTTACTCCGCCGAGTACCACAGCGAGCAGTTCCGCTTCGTGGCCAACCGCCGAGCCAGAACCGTGGGCCTGGAAGAGCCGTTCCCCGGCGCGCAAAACGTCTCACCCTGGCTGGATGAACAGGCCACCCTGCGCAAGGAGAAGAACTTCTTCGAGACTCGGGTGATCGAGTACCAGACCGGGGCACAACTGGAGTGGTGAATACGCACTGACCATGAGTTAGCGCAAAGGCTAACCCAGGGGACTGCGCACCCCGGCAAAACCCTGGCCCAGTACATGGGTATAGATTTGCGTGGTGCGCAAGTCCGAATGGCCGAGTAAATCCTGCACCGTGCGGATGTCGTTACCTCGTTTCAGCAATTCGGTAGCGAAGGTATGCCGGTTATGCCGAATTCGGCATAAGCGCCATAATGCCGCATTCCGGATTATGCCGAGTTAGGTGCTTATGGAGTTGATGAGAAAGCTTAAAGAGTCCGCAAGACGCATCAAGCATGATGCGTTGACCGTTTACTTTATTGCGCGGAATCCGGATACACCAATATTCGTAAAGCTTCTCGCACTTGCAATCGCAGCATACGCCTTGAGCCCAATAGACCTAATTCCAGACTTTATACCTGTCCTTGGCTATTTGGATGACGTTATTCTGTTGCCATTAGGCATCATGCTTGTTATCAAGCTGACGCCAGCATTGGTCATAGAGGTAAGCCGGACGAGAGCGGCTGAAGTGGCGGCTCAGCCAGTCAGCAATGGTGCAGCCGCTGTAGTTATTGTTGTATGGCTCTTATGTGCTTGGGCTTTCGGTTACTGGTTACTGGGTATGGTTGGCACCTAACCCCAATAGTTCCAGTTCGTTACGGCCCTGGCGGGCCTCCACCGGACAGCCTTTTCTCCGCTTCGCTACGCAAAGGCTGCCGCTGAACAAAAGCGTTATGTGGTGCCAACCATGCTACACTCACGGGTTTTGGACAATGTTTAATCACGGGTAGCCAGGAAGCTACTTTTTACTGAAAGGAACTCTCACCATGAGCAATCTGATTGCCGCCTGCGTCGGCGACATACACGTTTGCCCGATCAAAGGGCACGGCTCCTCCCCCATCATGCCCAACGGCTCCAGCATCCTTGTTGAAGGTAAACCCATTGCCCGGGTGGGCGATGTCACCGGCTGCGGTGCCGTTATTACTCAAGGCTACCCACTGGCGTTGGCTGATGGTATGCCTGTGGCGTACCTTGGCAGCCCCACCAATCATGGTGGTTCCATTGTCAGCGGTAATCCACGAGTGATTTTGGGTGTGGCCACTAACACGGCACCGGTTGTGGATTTCGCCATGGCTGGCACACTGGATGACAAAGGCCAACTTACCCGCGCCGCCAAAAAGTTGCTGGACAAAGACCCGCAGGAATTTGTTCGCAAAGCCGCTCAGAAGGGTGCGTTGATTGACGAAGGCTTGCCGGACGAAGAACCGGAAGATTCCCCCGCTGAAGAAGATCGCCCCAAGGTTCGGGTAGAGGCTGGCATCTTTTTCGACGGCACTGGCAATAACCGCGACAACACCCAGACGTATCAGCAGCAGATGGACGAGTGTCTGACGGCCAATGCTGCCGGAGCCATTTCAGAAGAAGAATGCAGCAGCGAACTGTCGCAGATCATGGAGGGCAGTTACCTTAATGCGGAAACCAATGTCTCCAAGTTAGAGCGAATGTATCAGCAGGGCCAAGTCCAGAGTGGCGACCGCGACCAAGTTCACCGCATTTCATCTTACGTATCCGGTGTGGGTACAAAGTCCGGAGAAGCTGACGATGGCCCCAGCATGGGACTCGGCCTTGGCGAACAAGGGATACTCAAGAAAATCGATCAAGGCTGTGCCAATCTGGCGATTGACGTTTTTGATTATGTCAGCGAACCCATAGATGAACTGATTCTTGACGTTTTCGGCTTCAGCCGTGGCGCGGCGACTGCGCGGCATTTTGTCAGGCGGGAGGTTCGTGACACAACGGATTCCTTATATGGTGAATATAAGGGAAGGTTAGTCAGAGCATTCGAGCGGCAGGGCATCCCATGGCCCAAGAAAGTTACCGTTCGTTTTGTCGGCCTGTTCGATACTGTTGCGGGGATTGCCGACCTCGGCAATCTGGACGTATCGGCTCACGATGCAGAAACCGGACGTATCAACGTCAACCTACGGCCGGAGGATGCCGAACGAGTCGTTCAGTTTGCCGCGAGGGATGAGCGTCGGCACAACTTCTCACTCAACAGCCTCAGGGGTGAGTCCGGCAGCTTGCCGGACCACTTCAGCGAATGGGTGTTGCCTGGTGTCCACTCCGATATTGGCGGCGGTTACCCGGATCGCTTCCGGGAACGGATTGAAGTTCGCCCGCCCCTGGTCGTCAAAGGAAAGGACCGTCGTAATCCCGAAGCCAGTTTCGAATTCTCCCGCATGTTGCAGGAACGGGCGCTGATTAAAAACGAGGCTTGGATTGGGCCACTTAACCCACTCGCCACACTTGAAATTGAACAGGAGCGCTCACGTGGTTTGCCTGGTGGCGACATCACGCTTCGCCTTTGGCTGGACCGCGAGGTTCGTGGTGAATACTCCCGTATTCCGCTGTACCTGATGCATAAGTTGGCGGTGGATGCTGGTGTGCCTTTTGATGTGATTGATCCTGAAGACTCGTCACTTTCTCTTCCTGATGAGTTAATAACCGTCGCCAGAAATCTCGCGGCCCATGTCTGGCATGGCGGTCCGCTGTTGATGACACCGGAATCCAGAGCACTACTGAAACAGCGATATATTCACCATTCCGATCATTACCTGCTTCTTGGCCCCTTATACCCTTTCAAGCCCGGCGAGTATGGCCGCCGAACCGTCCATCCGAATAAAGGGCAATGGATTGAGGGGGAATACCATGAGTATTAAAACGCTCGTCGTCAGTCTTTGCGTTTTTTTGCTTCTGGGGTGTTCGGATCACACTGAATCAGAAGAACCAACGTATGGCCCGGATCCCTCCTATCGAAGTATCTCCGTTGTGGTGCCGCAACACTACGATGCATGGGTGGAGACTTTTATCCTCGAATCTGTGTCGGGTGAAATCGGTTGGCGGGCACCCATCGGCATAATCACCTGCTGTTGGAAACATCCGTCTGGAAAAAACGCAGAATGGCAGGCAATGCCGGGGCTGGTGCTCATCAAGTGGTTTTCGTTTGCAGAACAGCAATCTTACCGGGCGTTGATCAAACTAGAGAATGCTCGAGAAATCGAAGATAAAATGAAACAAATCACCAAACTTGAGCGGTATGGCAATATTCTTGAGGTACCTCGTTACAACCTCGTATTTGGTCTGGCACCTGGAGGAACAGTGGTTGTCTGGATCATGAACGGGGCGGAAAATGCGATTGAAGTGGGGCGGTACGAGGCTACGCCTTACGATCACAAAAAAGAAGGCGAGGTCTACACTAGGCGTACGGAGAGTTATCTTGAAAGGCAGGGAGATTTTCTTCAAGAAAACGGAATACGATACGACGGTTGGTGAACGTTTGCTTTTGACCTTCGAGGCAGGCCCACATAATGCCATGCACCGGATGCCAAACCCTCCGCTTCGCTCCGGTTTTGTCACCGGTGATAGCGGGCGTTATGTGTTACTGCCAAGGAGTAGGTTCTTTTGCCTGAGTTGAAAACCATTGGCCTATTCTTCGTTACCGCTTTAGCGGAGATTGTTGGCTGTTATTTACCCTATCTCTGGCTTCGCGAAGGTAAAACTATCTGGCTTCTGGTACCAGGTGCGCTGAGTCTTGCGGCATTTGCTTGGCTGCTGTCATTACATCCGACCGCTGCGGGTAGAGTCTATGCTGCGTATGGTGGCGTTTATATTTTCATGGCAATACTCTGGCTGTGGGCAGTGGATGGCATCCGTCCAACGGCCTGGGACTTGGTTGGCTCAGCAGTCGCTTTAGTGGGCATGGCAATCATCATGTTTGCGCCGCGCACTACATAATCGGGTAGCCGGGGGTATTTAACCCCCAGCCCCCACAACACCCTGCACCGATGCGTCGGACCGGCCGCTCCGCACAGGGCGTTTCACCGGGAATGGTGAAGCTTGATCCATCCATCACGCAGCGATACCAGACCCTCG
>NZ_JBSXNZ010000033.1:0-28670 GCF_056857895.1 Marinobacter sp. B-21 | reverse complement strand
TGTACAATTTTCAGTCAGGATCTCGCTGGGCGTGTCAACCGTTAGTTTTGGCGGAAGTTTCATGAGGCGTTTTCCTCGTGTGTTTGTGAACCGTAATTATATGATATCTCTGGATAAACGTCACTAATTCAATGACGTTGGAGGGTTGGCAGACAAACGTGAAAAATTCCCCAGAAACACGCCCAACCCATTGAATTGCCTAATTTTAAGGTAGGTTTTTATTTAACTTCATCTTCAACACCCGCGGCTCGTCTGAGCTTTGAACTCTCCTTAAGGGGCAAGCTCGGCCAGTTTCAAATCAAATAGAGGGTTGGCAGACAAACGTGAAAAAAAGTCCGAAAATAGCCACAAAGCGCTGAAATAGAGCCTGTAAATAAATTTGTGTATTTGCCTGCACCATTCCGCACGAACCAGTCCCCATCGCTCGCGTCAGATTGGCTATCCACCAGATTTGACAATTTCTCTGACAGCATCGCGCAGTAGTTAAGTGTCCTTGCCTACACCCACTGGGATTACAAAGTCTTTGTGAAAAATTTACAACCTCTATTTCTTGCGCAAATTATACGCCCCTCTTCATCAAGACCCGTCACATACTCCAACCCTTCGAGATCTGCCTCATCGAAGATTGGATTCCAAAACTCAACAAATGAAAACTCAATGTCAGTATCGCTTTTCGGAATCTTATTGTAACGATACTGGCATTCAGAAAAGCCATCTTTCAATCCAACAAGTAAAGACTCACCAGCACTCACGCGAACAACTATCTCCCTATTTGTCTGCGCCCACATTTCGTATTGATGAGATATCGAAAGATCAAACCTCTCTGCCAAATGATTAACAACTAAAGCCCTGAAGGCGTCCTCAGTTAACTCATCCCACTCATCGCTGCCCTTGTACAGTCCAATAACGGCTAAGCTATTTGCGATAGAAGCCAAAAGCTTTTGGAAGTTCAGAATTATTTCAGTAATGTCCATCATAGTTTATTAAGTATTTTCAGTTCGTCAGCGGATGGCGAGCCAATTTTTCTGAAAGTTTCCCGTGTTGTGCCATCCGGCAAGGGGTTGGTTACCCTCTCTTTCACCCTCTGAGGAGTAATTTCTCGAATAATCCTTCCATTCTCATCTGTTATAAACGCGCGTTTCCCACCTCCTTTCCTGGCGACATCGGCCCCCCTAACGATCGAATTAGGATCGCCACGGAAATTGAGTCGATCCTGGACATTTTTCAATCCTGGAGCCCTATTTGGAGAAACCTTCAGGCCCTTCGTAACATTCGCACCCCTCAGCCCCATTCGCATAGCGGAGCCGACAGCCTTTACGCCCGTCACTCCAAAGGTTCCAGCACCAGAACGATTGATCGAATCGGAGGTTTCCTCCATAGTCGCGACTTCAAGGCCTATACCCAGAGCCTCCAACGCCATAACCCCGAGTATCGGCACAATCGGAAACGCCAGTTCACCGTCCGGGTCGGCATAGCTATACGGATTATTATTCCCGTACGCATAGCGGTTAAAGGAGTGGATATTTGTTTCGTGCCATTTCACTGGGTCAATGCCCGTGAACCGACCGATAGATGAGGTGTACCAACGGGCTTTGTGGTCGGCCAGGCCCGTTTCTTCATCCAGCCAGTTACCGGTGTAGCCGCGCTCGTCGGTATTAACCGTGAGTTTCAATCCCCAGGGGTCGTAGGCCTGTTGCCATACCACGGCTCCGGTACTGTCAGTCGCCGCAATGGGCGAGCCCAGGTGATCGTTGTGATAGTAGGTCACCACCTCAGCGGCGCTGAGGGGCAAGGCGGTGAATATGAGCACGGCCAGGGTGGCCAGCGTGTTCCAGATAGTGCGTGTCATAGCGTTGTCCTCCCTAACCGTTACTGGCCAACCACAGTGGTGTCATCCACCGCCTTGGCGGCGGTTTTCGAATCCACGTAGATGTACTCCTTGAATCCGCCTGCTGGCTCGTATTCACCCAGCAGGTCACCCATCATCGTGTATAGAACGTGAGTGTCTTCGGATGGCGAACTCCGGCTGACCCGGGTATTAGCTCCATCGTATGCGTAATCAATCACATCGGTACCGTTATCAATGGAGGCGAGATTTTTTGCGCCGTCGTACACCATGATGTTCGGGCCATCACTCGTCATGTTGCCCCGAGTGTCGTGGGTGATGGTGTAGAAAAAGGTTGGAAAAACGCGGTAAGTCATTTTGTCAGAGTTGTAGTAGTACTCCTGCAGACTGCCATTACGATCCCGTGTGAGAATATTGCCCCGGCCGTCGTAGGTGATCGTCTCAGTCCCCCATTGCCCGACTGCCGACGTCATTCGGTTCACATCGTCGTAACCAATCGTGTGGTTATGGAGTGATCCAGCGTTGTCGACAATGTTGGTAACGTTGCCAACGTTGTCGTAGCCCATACCCAGATCGACAAAGTCCACCTGGCCGTTATTGGCCACCAGCGTATCAGGCCGCAATCGGCTATCCAGGGTCTGGGTGGTCACCACGCCGTTGCCGAAGGTCATGGTATCGACTGCTCCGGAGGGGTGACGATCCACAGACGCCACATAAGGTGTTGCCTGGGTCTGCCAGCCCAGGGCGTTGGTGCCAAAGTTCACTGTGCGCCCACTGGGGTACGTCACTGAAGCCAGATGATCCAGATTATCAATGCCGTAAGTCACGTTGTAGGTGGCGCTTCCAACAGTCAATGATTCGCTTTCGAGGTTGTCATTCTGATCGTAGGTGTAGCTGCGATTGGCTGCCGAGTTGGTTAACGATGTCAGGTTGCTGTTGTCATCATAGGTAAAAGTGGCCGTTGGGGTGCTATCTGAGTAAGAAACGGTGGTCAGGCGGTTGAGATCGTCGTAGGTCCGCGTTTCAATGATACCGCTGGTACCGATTTCCTTGCTCGTCATATTACCGACGTTGTCGCGGCCATAGACCGTGGTTCCTGTCTCCTGATGGATTTCCTGCATCAGGAAACCGCGTGCATCATGAATATACTGGCGGGCGTAGCCAAAAAGGCTTCCATCCGTCTGAATTTCCCCCTGAAAAACGCGGTAGACCTGCCCCAGGCCGTTCCTCGAGATGCTAGTACCGATGCTTTCGGGCGACGAGATGAAGATCAGCCAGCTGCCGTCCATAGTGCCATGGCTGGCGATGGTCTTTATGGTTACATGGCCGTTTTCATCCACCTCTCGAATTTCATACCCACTTGGGTACGAATAGGTTTTCGAGGTCTGATCGGGAAAGTCGATGCTCGTTACTCGCTGCAGAGCATCGTAGGAGATAGTTCTGCCCTGAGCGCTGTTGGGGTAGCTCTCAAAGGTCATATTACCCACCGCGTCCCAGGCCTTGGTGACTTCGGTAGTCGTATTGGTGCTGGTGTCTTCACGCTTGATGCCAAGGTCGCGCCAGAAGCCGTCGAAGGAACGGGTTTCCTTGTAGCTCCCCCGGGTCAATACGGCCGACTTGTCATCGTAGCTGATCAATACATCTGCGTGTATGGGGAAGTCGATACCGGTCAGGCGGTTCAGGTCGTCCCAGGTGTAGGAGGCAATGTGTCCTTCACCATTTGTGGACGAGGCCAAGGTACCGTCCGCATTGACAATCCGCGTCTCTGAAATGGCTTCGGGCCGATTGATAACCTGAGGTGTGCCCCGGTAATAGTTTGAAAAGGTAGTTACATGATTGTTGGCATCGGTGATCGAGGCCATGTCGCCTTCAGGGGTGTACGTGTAGGTGGTCAGAACGCCCGACTTGTCTTCTGTCAACATATTCCCGGCTGAGTCGTAAGTTCTGTCGGTGACCCACTGGGTGACCGGCGCACTGTTTGGATAATCAATCGTTTCCTGAGTCACCAGACCAAGGATCCAGTCGTTGGCTGAATGACTGTAGGTGCGGGTGCGAGTCCGATCGGAAGTGGCGGTGGTATTGGTGGTTTCAATGATGGTTTGCGGCTTGGCGTACGTATCGAAATTGGAATATTGGGTTTGTACGGAGGTGCCTTGTCGCCAATGCGTCATATTGGTCAGCAGCGGAACCTGCGTATCATTATCAATTCTGCTGGTATCCCGCCCATGCCAGAAGTTTTCATTGGAAAGCAGCATGCTGCTGTACTGGTAGGAGTACTGTTCCAACATCGTTCCTTGAAGGTCGTACACTTCCTCGTAACGCTTGGTGCCAATTTCCCAGACATTGGCGCTGGTGGTGTAGCCGATGTGGTAGAAGGTGCGCTGATGGTCCGGTGCCACCATGTGGGTTTCGTCATAACCATACTGCCCGTTGTAGGCTGGTGTGTAGGTGTAGGACCAGGTGCCCGGCGTTATGTCGCGGCCGCTGTTTTGCTTGCCAGTCACAACCGTTGTTGCCTTCTGGGCACCGAAGTTGAAGTAAACATAGTCATAGTCGTAGTCGATGATGCCGCCGGAGGGATAGGTCACGGTATCGATCGCGAGGCTGGCGGCATCACCGTTGGTGGTGATTGGGTAATAGGTGTAGTTCCAGCTCTCACCGTCTGGACGGGTCACTGTGGTTAGCTGTGCAAAGTCCGGCGTGGTGTTGTTGGTGTAGGTGTGGCTGTAATTCCAGGTCTGCCCATTGGCGGTAATGGATGTAAGTCGAGTGTTGTCGCCACCGGTATTCGCATAATTGTAATTTACCGAGCGCCCGTCACTGGTAAAAATCGACTCAATGTACGTGATGCTGAACGCATTGGTGTTGTAGTCAATGGTCATCCAGTTGCCGTTGGCATCCTCGATGCGGGTCGCGTAGATCTTCAGGCCCTCAGAGTCGTTAGCCCGGTAATCCATGGTGTAGGTGGTGCCATCCGGTGACTTCACGATCACATCGCTGTTGCTGTTGCAGTTAGCACTCCACCACTGTTTGGTAATTAGCTCAGGGCTGTGTTGATCCGCGAGTACCAGCAACTGGCGGCTACCGTCGGCCAGCTCCAGAGAGGGGTTGTCGAGCACATCCACTGAAAACAGGTTCTGACTGCAAACCTTATCAGCGTTGCTGTCTGAAACGGCAATGCGGCCAAAATGCATGCTCCAGCCGTAGCCATAAGGGCTGTATGGCAAAAAGGCGTCTTGGGGGTTGTTGTAGATCCGATTGATGCGGATATCGAAGCCACCGTTACCGGGCACGACGAGATCCGTGTAGCTCAGTTGCAGTTGACCAGAGAATGGATCGATCTCTTCCCCGAAATTCTGGTTGATGGTTTCCTTGAACGGGTTCAATCCTGGTTCTTCGTAGTAATCGCGAATGTTGGCCTGGGCAGTTGAGGCAAGCGCGGTGCATGCGATTAGGCAAGACACAACTCGAATGCGGAATGACATCAGTCACCTCCATGTGGTTTGGGCGTGTTCGGGGCTAGGCATCACTCACGATGCCAAGTGATAATCAGGAGTTCGGATCAGCAATAATTGAGCGAGCCTTGATTTTTTGGGCTTCGTGCTTCTCCATGGTTCTAGCGGCTTTGGGAGCGTTAAGTGACGCCGGCGCAAAAGACGGAAGTCTCTGTTGCGAAGCCTTGTCAAATGATGAGGCTTGTCGTGTGGTTGAAGCCGAATTTCTGTCCGAAGCACCTACCGTAAATGGCAGGCTTTCAATCGCTGAAGCCCCGTCCGGGAATGCATGCGGTTTCTCTGCGACCACAACTGAAGACATCAGTGCGGAGAAAAAAGTAAAACTGATAGCGGTAAATTTCATGTATCCACTCCCTGTGTGCTGGTCAATTTCCGTACAATCCAAGATGGGCCAAGGCTGATCTTTTGTCCAAGCGAATTTACAAAACGGCACATGTTTCAATAAACGGACACGTTTTGGCAAAAACCTGTCCCTAGGCGATGAAAAGGCAGGGCAACACGCCGTCCTAAATCCCTCATCCAAACCACTCGGACGCCCCCAATGAAAAACACCTGTGACTTGAGCCACAACAGCCTTGCAGTAGGCTTTAAAACACAGTCTGGAGGCATTTCAAGAAACGGGATATCTCAATTTTATGTCGCGGTCACGAGCGATCTGCTCCTTTCGTCAACAGACCGTGTCTTTACGAATGCATTAAGGGGCCCTTCTGATCGTCTCGTCGGAATCGTTGCCAGCGCTCAAACGATCCAACAGCTCATTCTTCACGCTCAGCTCGGTTTCAAGCTGCTGAACCCTCGCTTTCAGTTGGTCGTTCACGCGCTGCTGCTTTTCAAAGGCAGCCTTTGGTTGACGTAACGCTAAGGCTTGCTGCTCTAACCGCACCGTTTTGTCGACCAGACGACGATTTTCGCGCTCCCGCTCGCCAAGTTGCTGCGTCAACTGATCCGACTGCTTTCGAACTTCAGTCACCTCCGTGAACAGCCGGGTAATCTCACGGGTGGCCTGGGTCTGCTCGTCGCGTTTCACGGCCAGGGCTTGTTGCAGGTGGCGTTGCTCTTCCTGGACTTGCTGGATCTGCTGCTCATGCCGCCGCTGATCCTGCTCGCGCTGCTCTTGCACAGAGCCGCGATAGTGCTCTAGTGCCTCGCGGGCATGTCCGTGCTTTTCTTCCAGCGAGTCCACCTGGCGCTGCTTGTCCTGTACCTGCTCAGTCAGACTTTCAATGCGTTGGGCCTGTGCGCGGTTATCGCCTTCGAGTGTCGAGAGCGCCTTCTGAAGCCTGCGGACTTCGGACTGTAACTCATCCCGCTCCTTAGCCAGCGATTCGTTCTGCGCCTGGTGTTGCCGGGTCTCAGCGGTCTGTGCCTTCAGGGTTTCCTGCAAGCTGGCGACCTCGGCCTGGTGGCGCTGTTCAGCCCGTTCGATGGTCTCCTGCGCGTCCTGGCGTAATTGCCGGGCGAGTTGGCCAACCAACTCGGTGACCTGGTTGCTCAGAAGCGCTTCATCATCCAGACGGGTGCTTTCTCGTGCCTCAATCGCTTTCAGATGGTTGCTGATGGTGGTCTTTGAGCCAGTGTTGCCCAACGCGGCGCGTATGGCGTCGATGGAGGGGTGAACATTGCGTGCCAGAAGACGTTTTCGGGCGTCTTCGACCAGGGGTTGGGTGATGCCGCCTCGGGCCATGGTGGTGTCCTCATGCTTATTTCATACCGTATTACGTAATACGTTATTACATACTATATACGTTAGAAATATAGTTGAAAAGAACAGCAAAACAAACATGTGATAATCCAGAGTTATCCATTGTGATGCTCATTTCGACGGCTATACTGACCGATGCTCGGTACGATATGACTCGAGTTGCCGCCCCGGACCAAGGCCGCACCAGGAGATCAAAAATGCACAAACAAGCCGAACCACTCGATCAACACGAGTGCGAAGCAGCCGAACGTTGGATAAGGGAAGCGACAAGAACATTGCCGAAATCGGACGACGCTGGTGCGCCCAATGACGGTTGATCGGTACGTTCGGGCTGCTACCCGCGACAATACCCGACGGAGCTACCGATCCGCAGTCGAGCATTTTGAGGTGACCTGGGGTGGGTTTCTGCCCGCAACCGCCGACAGCGTTGCTCGCTATCTCGCCGATCATGCCGAGAGGCTTTCTGCCGCCACCCTGAAGCAGCGCCTGGCGGCGCTGGCACGCTGGCACCGGGACCAGGGTTTTCCAGATCCGACGAAAGCTCCTTTAGTGCGCACGGTTCTGAAGGGCATTCGCGAAGAGCATCCCTACCGGCAAAAACAAGCCAAGCCACTGGCCATCACCCAGCTCCAGCAACTGGATCAGTGGCTGGCCGAACAGATCGCGCAGGCGCGTCAGCATGATTCAAGGCGCCTCGGGGTCTGGTTACGCAATCGGGCTATGGTCTTGCTCGGATTCTGGCGAGCCTTTCGCAGCGACGAACTCTGTCGGTTAACCATTGAAGATGTCGCACTGGCCCCCGCTGCCGGTATGTCCTTGTACTTGCGGAGGAGCAAGGGGGATCGTCAGGCCGATGGTCGCCTGTACAAGGTGCCAGCTCTGAGGCAGTGCTGTCCCGTGGACGCCTGTCAGGATTGGCTGGACTTTTTGAACCAGCCCAGCGGTGCGCTATTCAGGGCGATTGATCGCTGGGGAAATATTTCCAATACTTCATTGCACCCGAACAGCATCGTGCCGGTACTGCGCCAGCTTCTGGCCGACGCAGACATTGACGCTGTGGAAGCGTTCAGCAGCCACTCGCTGCGACGCGGTTTTGCCACCTGGGCCAGTGCTTCCGGTTGGGAAATCAAAGCGCTGATGGAGTACGTCGGTTGGCAGGATACCCAGACCGCCTTGCGATACATTGAAGCTAAATCGCCGTTCGAGCAGGCCCTGATGCAAATCCCAACCCAAGTGGCGTCGTCTGTCGGCCAACCACGCCTGGCGAGCGTATTCGAACCGCGCCACCGGGCATTGACCGTCCAGCTCACCCTGGAGCCGCAACGTCCTCGCAGCCGGAAACACCACCAGGCCCGCACGGTAATCGAAGCCCATTGCCTGAAACCGTTCGAGATGGAACAGCAGAACAATGGAGACTACCGCATTGAGGTGCCTGCAACGTCGGATGAGCAGCTGGACGAAATGATGGACGACTTGATCGATGAGATACACCGCATTGCGTCCGACAAAGCCTGCTGGGTGGAGACACTGATCACGGACCCGGCCACCGGGCAAGCATGGGATTGAGCCGGTCATGAGTGCTATTCAGGAAACAGCCTATCCACGGTTTCGGACGGATATCCCGCAACAGGAACTTGATGCAGTGTACACGCCCACGTCCGGCGAACAGCGCTGGGCTCGTCGGCGCACCCGGCAGATCCTGGAGCGCTTCTTTTTATTGCTGCACCTGAAGGCGTATCAGAAACAGGGGTTCTTTTCCTCGTCGGTCGGTTTGCCGGGCGATTTGCGTCGTCACATTGCGCAGTGCCTTGGTCTCGACAAGCAACCGACCAAAGCCCAACGACAACAGTATGATCGTTCTGCCACCCGTAAACGCCATATCCCGTGGATTCGAACCTATGTGGGCAGCCGGACTCTGGACGAGGCGGCTCATGCTTGGCTATCGAGCCAAGCGAAGAAAGCCGCCGAGTCCCGCGAGGTGCTGGCCGATATCATCAATATCCTTCTGGAAGAGTTGGTGCGTCACCGTTTCGAAATTCCCGGCTTTACGGTGTTATTGAGGCTCGCCAAGAATGCCCGGGCCACCGTCAATGACCGCTGTTACCGGTCCATCGTCAGCGAACTCAACGACGAAACAAAGGCACTGGTCAATGACTTGCTGGTATCGCCACCGGGAATCGAGATCAGCGGTTGGCAACGGCTGAAGCGAGAAATCCGCAAGCCGACCAATAAAGAAATCCGGTCCTACCTGCAACACCTCAAGTGGCTGAAGGATATCGTCGAGCAATTGCCGGGTGTCAAATCAATTCCCGTGATCAAGCGGCGACAGTTCGCCCACGAAGCACGAGCGCTGGATGTGGCCAAAATGGCTCGAATCCCTGCGCGTAAACGCTATGCCCTGGCGGTGGTCCTGATCCGGCAACAGTATGCCCAGGCGCTGGATGATACCGCCGAGCTTCTGATCAAGCTGATGAGGCAACTGGAAACCACCGCCCAGCAAAATCTCCTGGCCTATCAAATGGAGCAGACCCAGCGCACCGATCGACTGGTCTCCTGCTTTAAAGACGTGTTGACTGCCATGGAGGCCGAGCCGAACCCGTGGCAATCGCTTCAGGCCGTTGTCGGAGACAAGCGCCAGGAGTGGCTGGACGAATGCGAGGAGCATCTGGCCTACGCGGGCAATAACTACCTGCCGTTCATGTTGCGACCGTTTCGAACCAAACGCAGCCTGCTGTACAACTGCCTGGAAATACTCACGTTTCAAAGCACCTCCAGCGACTTACTGTCGATTCAACTGATCGAGTTACTCCGGAAGACCCGTTCATTGAAAGCCGAGACGTTGGATTTGCGGGTCCATTCGCCGGATCTGGTCGAAATCATCCAGCAGACCAAGTGGACGCTCGAAAAGTGGCGCCGTCTGATTTTCATCCGGCCGGACAGTGTGACGGTTCACCGTAAATATTTTGAGTTGGCCGTTTTGAATCTGGTGAAACAGGAACTGAAGTCTGCCGATCTGGCGGTTGTTCACGGGGATCGCTTCGATGACCATCGCGATCAACTGGTGAGCTGGTCGGATTACGAGCAGGAAATTGATCAGTACGGGCTGGAAGTGGAGCTTCCCATCGAACCGAAGGCTCTCAGCCGCCATCTCAAAGATCAGTTGACTCAGGTAAGCCGCTTGGTGGATGCCGCCTTCCCGGACAATACACACGCCGCAATCGAAGACGGTCGCATCGTGATCAAACGCAACCAGAAGCAGGGGTCACCGACCAATTGGCAGGCCCTGGATGACGACATCACGCGGCGGCTTGGCACCCGCAGCATCGTCGACGTACTGGTTGATGCGGAGCGATGGCTTGGGTTACACCGTGAATTCGGGCCACTGTCAGGCTACGAGGGGCGCGTGGAAAATCCCAGGCTACGGTTCATCGCTACGCTCTTCTGCTACGGCTGCAATCTGGGTCCCTCCCAGACGGCGGACTCTATCAAGCAACTGAACCGTCGCCAAGTGGCCTGGCTCAATCTCAACCACGTCACAGAAGATAGACTGGACCGCGCGGTCGTCAAGGTCATCAACGCGTACAAAAAATACGAACTGCCCGGTTACTGGGGCACAGGCCGACGGGCTGCCGCCGACGGCACTAAATGGAACCTCTACGAGCAAAACCTGCTCAGCGAATACCACATCCGCTATGGCGGTTACGGCGGTATCGGTTACTACCACGTCTCGGACACCTACATCGCGCTGTTCAGTCACTTCATCCCCTGTGGGGTTCACGAGGCGGTGTACATCCTCGACGGATTGCTTGAGAACCAGAGCGATATCCAGCCGGATACCTTGCACGGTGATACGCAGGCCCAGAGCTATCCCGTTTTCGGGCTGGCGTACCTACTGGGGATCAAGCTGATGCCGCGTATCCGGAATATCAAGGATCTGAACTTCTACCGGCCCGACAGGCGGTTCCGTTACGCGCATATCGAAGAGCTGTTCAACGGTCATATAGACTGGGCGCGGATTGAACGACACCTCCCGGATATGTTGCGTGTGGCCGTGTCCATCAAGCTTGGTAAAATTACGGCATCAACGATCCTGAGGCGGCTGGGAACCTACAGCCGCAAGAACAAACTGTATTTCGCCTTCCGGGAGCTGGGTAAGGTCGTGCGGACCGGTTTCCTGTTGAACTACATCGACGATGTGGAATTACGTCAGACCATTCACGCCGCAACCAACAAGAACGAGCAGTTTAACGGGTTTGCAAAATGGAGTTTTTTTGGTGGCGAGGGCATCATTGCGGCCAACCTCCGGCACGAACAGCAAAAGGTGGTGAAGTACAACCACCTGGTGGCGAATATGCTTATCTTACACAACGTCGAAGCCCTCAGCCGGGTGTTACGCGATATGGCAGCGGAAGGGATCGCCATCACCGAAGATGTCTTGAAAGCGCTATCGCCGTACCGAACCCGTCATATCAATCGTTTTGGAGATTACACATTGGACTTTAGACGTCCGGTAGGGCAGCAGTTGTTTGATTTGAAACTTGCTGAGCTTACCCCTCAAGGGACGGCCGGTGATCAGGTTAACCCCAAACATGAGCCGAAAAATACGGGCTAAACTACAACTAATTCATTTGGTTAGGGGTGTTTTTAGACTATTTTTCACGTTTGTCTGCCAACCCTCATATTGACTACGGAGAGCCGCTGGGAAAGTCGGTAACGTCGAATTTGCCGGCACCATTGCGTGACGTGGCCGAAGCGTGCAACGAGCACTCCGCTTTTGACGTTGTTGAATTCCGGCGGATTTCGCCGAATTCACATGCACTTATTGTCGATGTTGGCGATGGGACTTTTGATGCCAAGAATCGGGTCGGAATACGCCGCTTTGAGCGCCTGGCGCTGGTTTATAGTTCCAACCTTGGCTTCCCTTGGGAGGTGAGGGCGCTTCGCTCGGATTTCCCAGTCACCATGCATCAAAACCATGTAGAGCCCAACTCACCACGTTGAGGGTTGGCAGAGCGGATGTTGTCGTGGGTGCGAGACATGGACGATGAGACCTGGAAGCAGAAGGAAGACGACATGATGGCCAGGGTACTGAGCCTGTCCACGCCGCACCGGCCCAATCTGATGCGGCGGTATGTTCGGTATGCCCACTAGCCAAGCGGTGGAGCCCTCACGATACTGAATAACACGCGGCCTTACGCCGATGTTTGAAGGCTTTCATCAGAATCACGGCCGCCGCAAGAACCCACTGGATTTGGTGAGCTCGAAGAAAACATTCTTTGGCTCGGTCTCCTTGCTAGCCTCGAAAGAGTAGGTGTTATCAACTCCATTCGCGGCTCCTCTCACTTGTGCAACGTTTGTTCAGCACTTTGTGCAATCGTCCACTAAAAAACTCGTGAGCAAAAAGATACACCGCACCTTATTTAACATAATATACATTATGCGCAGTATTGTGTGACGTTTAGTTGTGTTGGTTGATCAGAATGGATGTAGATTTCAGATGGGACTGAGATTCGGTCGGGTTCTACCCCGTTCCTGTGGCCATTCCTGAAAAGAGGCACACTGTGCGAAAGGAATGTTCATGTCCAAGCGCAGAAATGATAGCCCAGAATTCGAACTGATAACCTGTTAGGTGGAAACAATGGAAGGTTGTACTTCACCACTTTTTGCTGCTCATGCCGGAGGTTGGCGGCAATGATGCCCGAACCACCAAAAAAGCTCCATTTTGCAAACCCGTTAAACTGCTCGTTCTTGTTGGTTGCGGCGTGAATGGTCTGGCGCTGCTGGTCCGGAAGGCCGTGCTCGTCATAAGCGTGTGGGCCGTAATAGCTATCGGTCATGCTCGATACGTCCTGAATCATGCCGGGTCGTGTCTTTGTGCAAAGGCGCTGGAAACGCCTACGGTTCTTGCTGACGAGATCATACGAAGCTAGCTTGCATACCGCACATGCCGCCGCATCAGATTGGGCCGATGGGGTGTGGTCAGGCTGCGTACCTTAGCCATCATCTCGCTTTCTTTCTGCTTCCAGGTCTCATCTTCCATGTCTCGCCAGTAACGAGCCGGTCGGTTCGTTTTCTTGTCGTATTCAGCGGTAACCGGATCGTGAGGGCGAAATTCTTCCCAGAGCGGGATGTCAGGCAGGGGGCGGCTGGTGTCCATGAAGTTCTGGAACATGTCCCACAGGGCAAAACATTCCTCGCCACGCACTTTGCCGATGAGGTTGCCCAGCGGTATCAGGATGGGCCGATAGCGGTGGACCAGATAAAGAGTATGCACCACTTGGCCGGGCGGAATGATCTCGTTGGTCAGGTAAGCGTCGAACTCGTAGAACGGGGCGCTGTCTTTTTCTGGCTTTCCGGCTTTACCCCAGCGACCTTTTTTGTCGTACCGAAATAGCGTAACCAGACCGGTGCGGCGGTTGAGTTCCCACTCGGGGCCTTTGGAGGGCTTGATGGCCCAGCGAGGGAAAAATTTGAATGGGGAGGCGCCTATAAACCATACAGCAAGGGGAATGCCAAAAAAATACGGAACCGCTTCCAATATCTGAAGGCCCCACTCAGCAAACGATACGCTCGAAGATGTGTTGGATAGATCCACAAGAGATGCAAGAAAGAAAAACGGAAGCATCCCTAAGAAGATAACCTTCCCAAAGATCGCGAGAATATTGAAAAAATTGGTCCGAAAAGCCGGAGGAGCATGGCGATACCTCTGGTGGTCAATCCGCTGATGCAACTCAATATGCTCAAATCCGGACGGTTTGGATTCGATTTTCCGCAGCACCTCCGGACGGAACCGCTTCCTGAAAGATTGGGGCACAACGTCCTCTGTTAGTCCCCAGGGCAACCGCATATCGAACGTTCGGTTAAACCAGGACCGACCGGGGTCAGCGGTCTGGCGCTGCTGGTTCGGTACGCCGTGCTCGTCGTAAGCCTGTGGGCCGTAATAGCTATCGGTCATGCTCGATACGTCCTGCATCATGCCGGGCTGGGTTTCGCAAACCCATTCACCCAATAGAGTTGATCATTGTCTTCAAAATCTGGCTCGGTATGCTCGACATTGTCCGAATCATATCGCGTCGTGTCTTTCGGCACCGGCGCTGGAAACGCATAGGGTTCCTCACCGATGGTCACACGGTACTGTGCTTTCGCTTGCCAAGAGTACCGGATTTCATGCTCGCTGGTCGGGATACCCAGGAGCCGTTGCGTTGTCCGATGGGTGTCTGGTGTTTTCACATAGAGAATGTGACCTGTAAGTGTGGCCTGCTGGTGCAGAATGCTACTTTGCTGCAAATCTTCCGACACCGGGTGCTTGGACATTGGCACCGAGTCCCGCCCCAGTCGGCGGGATTGACTCAACAGTTGCACTTCGCACACAGCTTCGATGCCCGGAGAGCCCAGTAACCCCGGCAGATTACTGTCAATCCGAATGGTGTGGGTCGCGTCCTGTAAGGCGCGGATGTCAGGCGTCAAAGGTGCCTTCATACCCTGTGCCTCAAGGCTGAGTATCAGCGGGACCGGCTGGTGAGTAAGGCGCAAATTGATCAGCAACCCCACCAGACGGTAGTAGGCTTCCACCGCATTGTCGTCTCCCTGCAAATGGGGCAATCCGTCGTGTTCGCCGAACGGCCCGTTGCGCAGCCAGTTCTCAATGGGTTCGTCCTGAAGCACCATGATCAAAGCCGTACCGCCCAGCATCAGCGCCAAACCAATCCAGCCGAGCGGCCCAAGCCCTAACAACGTGGCCTGGGCAGGCACCATGGCCGCCAGGGTGATAAACACACCGCTCACCGTGGTGACGCCGTAGCCCCAGGCAGCGGGGTCGCCGGTATTGAGCGCATAGAGTGTATCCGACAGGCTGATTCCGGTTGCGGCCAGACCACCAGTGGCACCCAACACCATTCTCATGGTTACTGCTTTAACACCCAGTGCTCTGGCAATGGCCTGAGCCACTTCACCATCGAATTCAAAGTTAAGAAAAGCCGCTACCTTGCCTTTTACATGATCGTTTGCGAAGCGTTCCGCCATTAAAAGCGCTGCCAGGGAAGAGTTATACGCTCCGGCAGACGCTCCAGACATCGCTCGATAGAAACCTCTTTGTCGTTTTATCTCTGAATAAGATCCAATCGAGTTCCAAACATTCACCACCTCAATCCCCAACACCGCCATTGGCAGGACTGGCGTATTCAGCATCCGGAACAGGCGACCCCGCTCTGCACTGCCCAGTTTCGACTGGTGCTGTTCCATGGCCTGTTCGGTGGCCCGAATGGCGGCGGCCACGGACGTGGCACGTCCACCCAGGGAATCCAGTTCGTCGCCAATACTGGCAAAGCGCTTTTGCGCCGCTGCCAGTCGTTCCTGCGCCTCAGCGCTGTTAGCCGTGGCCTGTTCGGCGGCCCTTTGCGCCAGGATCAGTTCGTTCTGGGCTTCGCTCAGGCGGCTGAGGGCTTGTGTGACCGGCTGGTCGCGTTCCAACACCCAGACGCGGGTTTGGCCGGTACTCTCGGTGTCGGGACGGACTCGCTCCCCGTCAGCCGACAAATCTTCCAGCCCAAGGATGTATTTGCCTTGTTGGATGGCGTTGGCCAGAGTCATCAGGCGCAGCCCTGGTAACAGGGTGGGCATAGACTGCCGGATGGCTTCCAGCGGGTGGCTCATGGTGGCCAGCCGCTGGGCCATCAGCCGTTGGTTGATGGCGGCCTGGGTTTGAGCCAACTGCGCTTCGGTTCGGGTTTGAACTTTATCCAATTGTTCCTGTGCGCGGCTGGCTTCTTTCAGGGCGGCGCGATACGCGTCGTTACCCGCTTTCAAAGCCTGTTGGGCTTGCTGTTCGTGGTGCTGACGAAGATCGGCGCGTTCTTTTTCCAGTTGGCGATAAGCCGCCTTGAGCTGCTGGCGTTCGCTGTCGTTGTTTTCCAGTGCGCTCAGGGCACTGCGTATCGCACTGTGGACTTCGTTGTGGGCAGCATTCAGGGCACTGGTACCCTGGCTGAAACCGGCGAACATCAGCGTGGTCAGCGCCCCAGCACGAATCTGTTCGGCCAGGCGCAGGCCTTCGAGGGTCAGGATGCCGTCTGAATCGTCCGGCAATTTGGCGGTTTCCAGTTGCGCCAGGGCCTGGCCCCGGAAGACGCCATCGCCTGGGTTCGGCGGTGCGTCTTTGGGTGCCTGGAACGGCGCCTCTTGCTGGTCCGGTTCGGCTTGCGGCCAGAGCATCCGGGCCAATGATACGTCACCCTGGCTTTGGCTGATGGCTTCGTGTTCGGTACAGAGCCCCCTCAGCCATTGCTTACCGGGCGTGTCAGTGCCGGGTTGGCCCTGTTCCGGATGCAATGGGTCCTGTTTAATGGGGGATTCCAGTACCAGGCTGATCAGTTGCCCGGTGAATTGAAAGGCTGCGGCGTAGTCAAAGCCCTCACTGCTGAACAAATCCCCCAGTACCTGTTGGTATGGCTGGCGGCGCAGGCATTGCAGAAGTTCGTCCTGAGCGCGTTCAAGATACTCCCGCCCCAGCGTGCGTTCATCAGTCATCAGGAGGCGGTCAATTCGATGACGACCGTGGTCTGGCAAGGCACTGGCGTGTTCGTACAAGGGGTTGGGTTCGCCCTGAAGTCGGGAAGGCAGGATAAGTTGGCTGACCAGTTTGGCACTGTCCAGATGCGGGCTTTGGCTTGCTCGCTCACCGCATAAGGCTAGCAGGGTTTGCGCGGTGAGTACCCGATGGGCCTGGTGGCGCATTTCGTACAGCCGGTCGTCAATCTTCAGGCCGCATACGCCCCGTTCGCGCAAGGGTTCCAGCACATCCGTTGCGGATGGATGGCGCTGCCAGTCTTCGTCGGCAAAGAAACGGTTTTTCTGGTTGTTGCCTTCTTCATCACACCGCTGCTGGATACATAGGGCCAGAGCACCCGGTTCGGGCTTTTCAAAGTCTTTCAGCGGCCCGGAGCGCTCGTCCGCCTCAAACTGTTCGTACAGATCTCCGGCCATTCGATAGGCTTCGTCTGCATGGCTGCCGGACAGGTTTTCCAGATACAGCCAGGGGCGCTCGAACTGCCACTCGGTGGCCGGTTTTCTTGGGCGTTGAGGCTTTGCCTCATCCAGATAGAACACTGGGCGGTCATTCGGTGTAACGCCCACCATGGCACCGTCGAACGCGATTTTGTGCGGCAACAGTCGTTTGATTTGCTGGCAGCGGTAATGGCGGAGGTTGAAATCGCTTTGCAGTCGGTTGATGCGAGATGCCGGAACGGGCGATTCTGAAAAGGCGATTTCCAGTGCCTGATCGTCACCGTCCAGTCGAAACGGCACCCAGATGTCCGACAGTGCGACGCCCACGGGTGGGCGCTGATCGGCGGTGATCTCGCCATCTTCGTTACGGTAATCATCCAGCCGAACATCGTAAAACTGGAGTTGGTTACCTTCCCAGACCACCCGCAGTTCGCGCCACAACCGGTCATGACGGAACAGATACAGGTAACCGGTTCGAGCCAGCACCGGCCAGTAGGGCGACGGCCCTATGTTGTAGCCACGCAGATAGTCGAACGGGACGACTGGGAGAATGACGTGGTGTTGACCACTTTCGCCGTCCTGCCATTGGGTGTCGGTCACGGTCTCAACCAGGGGTAAATCAATGGGTGGGCCTTCCTGGGTATCTACCCGCATCATCAGGCGGCTTTCAGGCTGATCCAGCCAGGGCCAGACCTGAAGGGTCGATGAGCGCTTGTTCAGCCCGGTGTGTTTCAGCTCACCGTCTGGCAAACGGGGGTTGGCATTCTCAGCGCCCTCGGCACCGGCCTTTTCCCAAACCACCAGTGATTGGGTGGTGGGGTGGCCCTTGCCATGAACTTCAACCTTCAGGTCGTGCCAGGCGCAGGGTGGCTTGTCGCCCAGACAACTGTGTTCAAGTCGTCCCTGGGCAGTGTGCGTGCCCTGGGGGCATGATGGGGCTGGCCGGGGGGAAGTTGGATGCACCATCCGATGACACTCCTTGTGCGCTGTTGTTCCATGGTTCGTGGAGCGTCCTGCTCCTGGCTGATTTCTGAGCGAATGCTACCGCATTCACTGTCGGGAGTCATTCTGTGTTTCAGTCATGCCGTATCTTCAGAGTTCACTGTCCTGCTTCCGGCGAAGAATCTCCGCGTTGATCGCTTTCAACTGGCGTTTCATCAACTGATCGTACTCCTGGTAGCTGAGGGTGCCCTTGCGTTTGATTTTCTCGACTTCCTCCGGAAACACAATACAGTCGTTTTCCAGATTCGGAAATTCCGACAAAGGGCGTTGTTTTTCCTCATCACGGCGGATCTGCTGTCCTGTCCAACGAATGAGGGCGACAAGAAAAGCGGATACAGCAAGAATCGTGAGGATCTGAAACGTATACACCAGTGTCTGATCGGTCATCGAACGTCCTTTTACTCTAAATCGTTCACGTCGTCTGTGAATGGGGCGGTGGCTCTGTTGACGGGCCTAAACCGGAAACGCATGATGGGTGCCGTCCGGCAACTCCACATCAATGCGCAACGTGCCTCCGGTCGCCTGTACATATTTCTTGAGGGATGACAGTCGCAAATCCTGTCCCGGCTTCTCCATCCCGGACACTGTGGGTTGTGTGATGCCCAAGGCTTTCGCCATGGCTTTTTGCGTGGTTCCCGTCAGCCTTCTGATTTCCGCAAGCGTGAGCTCCAGCAGCATGTCATCGGCCTTTGCCTGGGCGCGGGCCACAACATCGGGTGTCTCATCCGCGACAAGTTGATCAAGCGTTCTCATAATTTATCGTCACATCGCATATCGAATTTACCAGTTGGGATTGGCTTTAACCTATATAGGTTATGTCCTATATGCAATTTGTTTTCCGTAGATATGCCATATCAATCGTCTCGCAGACGACGCGCAGGATCTGAAGCAACCGGTGGGGCAGCAGCTATTTAATTTGAAACTGGCTGAGATTGCCCCTCAGGGAAGACTCAAAGTTCGGACAAGGGTTGAGGATGGATCTGACCAAAATATGTCAGTCTAAAATTATGTATTTCAATGGATTGGGCGTGTTTTTAGACTATTTTTCACGTTTGTTTGCCAACCCTCATCTAGGCCATGGACAGTCACTTCAGAGTCTCTTGCTTGTCCGAAACTGCCCATCACAATGGCAACGGTCTTGCCGTTCTGGGTTGCGCGCCCTTCGACTTGCGTCACAGCCTTGCCTTCACGAAGAATCTCGGCTGACAGCGTCAGAGGGTGTTCCGGTGCAGCCGGCCCGACAAAAGACACCATTAACGACCGCACATTACGCACCTCGTGCATCGCGCCCTTCATGCGATCAAAAATCAGTGCCACCAGTAGCCCGCCGAAAGACGCGCGCCCCTGCCCCCAAGACCCTGGAATTTCGGCTTTGCCGTCGTCGGTCTCTGCAAAATTGGCGCGTATATCCTCAAATTCCATGATTCTTTCCTTTCTCTGGCGCCATCGTAACGGCAGGAATCTTTTAGAAGGTGCGAGTTTGCCACGGCAATTTCGCTCACCAAGTCTCTTTAAATGGCCGCACTTCGGCCAAAAATGACCAGGCGTCCTTGGGTTGGTGGGCAAGATGAAAGACCTCCGCGGCGATAGAGCTCGGTGAGATGAAGAAATCATCCCCTTTGTCTGCATAACGTCGCCGGGCCCAGGAAACATCTATCACCGCGTCGATAATCAGGTAAGCGACATGCACACCCTTGGGGCCTAGGTCGCGGGCCAGCGATTCTGCCAGAATGCGCTGGGCTGCCTTGCTTGGCGCAAAGCCGGCAAATGAGGCACTGCCTCGTTGTGCTGAGGTGTTGCCGGTGACGATGATGGCCCCCTCGCCTGCTTCAACCATTGCTGGGGCTGTTAGCCTGGCCAGCGTAAGCAGTGCCATGGCATTGATCTCCATGTTCTGGCGCAGGGTTTCCGGGTCGATCTGGTCCCAGGTTCCAAAGGCGCCACCAACGGCGTTGTGCACCACCACCTTGGGCGCGCCTACTTTTTTGATGGCCTCGGCAAGGGCCTGCGGGTCGGTCACATCGCAAGGCACGGCGATGGAGCCTTCTATTTCCTGCTCCAGATCCAGGAGCCTGTCGGCGTTCCTAGCCACCATGGCGACCCGATAGCCGGCTTCGGCGAACCGTTTCACCAGAGCGGTACCGGTGCCCGATCCGACTCCGGTGATCAGGGCGAGGGGGTTGTCGTCATTCATGCTGTCCCCTCCTCGCGCGCGAGTTCTTCGCGCACAAAATCCAGCCGGTCGTTGCCGAAGAACATGGCGTCCGATTTATTTAAGGAAAGCGCTGATATAGCTGACCGAAAGTTCCGGATACTGAAAATGGGGGGCATGGCCAGCATCCGGCATGGAGATCAATTGCAGCATTGGCGCGTTCCGAATGAGCGGGTACCAGTTATCCACGGAAAACGAAATGTCATGATCGCCCGATATAGCGAGCATAGGGACGTCTGTTGAAGCGAACTTGCTTCGGAAATCCATCTCGTCAACGACAATACCCTTCAATCCGGCCACATAGCGTTGTAACAATTCCTGTGCCTTAGGCACCTTTGTCTGGTCCACGCCAGGCCATGTTCGCTCCATGGACGATTTAGCGGCCCGCTTGCTTTTCACCGAGCCAGGCTCAAAGAACAGCACTGTGTAGTCGTTCAGGTTGTACTCAGGTTTGAAGGCCGTCTGCACAAAAATCGGCTCGAAAGGCACCGCATTCTTACCGGGCGGATTGGTGCCAATCAGAACCGCTTTGCCGACCCGCTCCGGGTACAGAAAGACAACATACTGGGCGATCATCCCCCCATAGGACCAACCCAATACATCGTATTTTTCCAGTTGCAGATGCTCTGCCAGTTTCGCAACTTCTGCGGCCACTTCTTTAGCATCTGTGGGCAACGTACCTTCGGAATAGCCAATACCTGGGTAATCCAGCGTAATCACCGTGTGCGACTGCGCCAGCAGTTCCAGGAACAGAGGGTCCCAGGTGTCGAGGGTGCCCCTGAAACGGTTGATCAAAACAATGGGCGATCCGTTACCCATCGTTCGATAGGCAATTTTCGATCCCGCGATAGCGGCATATTGCGTCTCGGAGGCTGCGATTGATGGGCTTACAGGGTTCTCCATTTTAAGCTCATAAGTATCTGTTGACTGATTGGCGTCCGTATTGGCTACCGAACTACAGGCCGCACTCATGACAGCGGCGCCACCCACTAAAATCAGGGCTTGCAGGTATCTGCCGGTGCCACGCCCCAGACTTGTTAACGGCTTTATGGCGGACGCAAACCTGCGCCTGGGCATTGCTTCTTGCAGTGTGTTGCTCATGGTCGTCTCCTTGGCATGACGGGGATCAATGAAGTCGCCCGCTGTGAACGTTCGACGCAATAGATTATGTCCATCATCTATTTGTTTAAATTATGCCCATCATTTAAAATGCGTGTCAACGAGTTTAATCGCGATTGGGTCCAAGTCATGAGAGTGAGTCGAGAGCAGGCGGAAAAAAATCGACAGGCGGTTCTGGAAACCGCCGCGCAACTGTTTCGTCAGCGCGGTGTTGATGGCGTCGGTGTTGCCGACCTGATGAAAGCGGCCGGCTTAACCCACGGCGGGTTCTATGGTCAATTCAAATCCAAGGAAGATCTGGTCACACAGGCTACAACCCAGGCATTGCGGGAGAATGAGGACAACCGGCAGCGGGCCCTTAAAAGTACGGATAATCCCTGGGAGGCCATAAAGCAAAGCTATCTCTCGCCGCTGCATCGTCGGCATCCGGAAGCTGGCTGTGCCTTTACCACTCTGGCAGTGGAAGGATCCAGACGCGGCGAACCGTTACAATCGGTGCTGACCAGCGGCCTGGAGCACTTTCTTAAGGATCTGGAACCCATTGTGCCCCGCAAACGCGGAAAAACGCGGAGGGAACAATCCATTACGGCGCTTTCCGCCATGGTGGGAGCGATGGTTCTGGCGCGTGCCGTGGATGATGACGCACTGGCGACGGAAATTCTGGACACCGTCAAAGACGGCCTTTAGGCACTCGTCCGAGAGGGTTCGATTGCTCTCTTGCGGCTTATTTACAGCTGAACACCTTCCTCTGTTGCAACAAGAACAGAATGGAGGCCTGGCAAGCTAGCAAGCTTTGTCTACGAGTCATCGGGGAGCGAGCGCTCGAAAGCCCCCGCTCCTCGCAAGCCGGCTACATTGTCGTGATGCTTCCCTTAGATTGGCTGGTCCAGGCTTGCCCATCGCCGCGACGGGACGTAGTGGTTGACGTGCCACTGCCGGTGGCGCCTTCAAATGCACCAGTACCGCCCATTACTGTCCAGGTCGCCGGTTCCCCTTCTTCACCAAGCATATACGAATAATAAATCATGTCGCCGTTGTCCGAGATGCTTGTGCAATAGCCAGCGCCTCCAGCCTGTCCTGAAGCAAGGACGCCCTGGTGCCCAGTGCACCATTGGCTCGATACGTCGCCGTTTGCCCGAACCACCGTTCCATGGTTTCTCATGAGCGTTCTACCTTTTGTCCCATTCGGCATCTCTACAGCTTGTCCCTGTGAAATCTGTACCCAGTAGATCGTGCCTTCGACCTTCTTGGTATCTGCCTGGGCAGTGAACGCTAAACAGATTGCAAAAGCGCCAATGGCGCCGGTGTATAATTTTTTCATGACCGCGATCCCTATCAGTTTTTATCCTTTTGTAGGACTTCCCACGCAGGAAGCGGGATGACCTGCATTGGCGCATTGGTCTCAACAAAACTGCGGCTGAAGAAGCGTCGCGCTAGCACACTCCATTGATACGCGTGTTGACGTATTTAATTAACAATTGCACATATTTTTGGGAACGCAAGCTGGTAATCCGAAACCGGCGCACGACCCGTCACCGATTATAAAAATCAGCTTGTCAGAGCCGCGAGTCGGTAAGAACCAGATCAGCGTGTTGCCAGGCGTTGAGAAAGCGGCGTTGTACTTTTTCGGCTTCCTGCACATATCCCTGTCGTCGAAGCGCCTTCATCAGTCCGAACAGTGACCAGCCGTTTTCAGGAAATTTCAGCAGGTCTTGCCGGTACACCTGCCCAGCACGCTCAGGCTGGTCGGCTTGCAACAAGACTTCGCCCAAAGCCTGGCGTGTCGGGTAATACCAGCTGGGAGGTTAGTCGTAGTTCAGGGCATCTTCGCGTTCTACCGCGCGCGGTAGCTCATCCAGTCTTCCCAGTTCGGTTTTGGCTGCTTGTTGATTGCCCCGGCGGGTATAGGCCATGCCCCTGGCATAGTGGTATACCGCCCGGGGTAGACGAGGTCCTCGGCCGGCTCGTCCAGATTCAGTATCCGGTCCCATTTGCCAAACCGGACGTAGGCGTATACTGGTGTTATCCAGTAGTGCTGGAGCGTGGTCAGCGGTCGCACGCGCATGGTTTCGGCATCGACCATGTCTGCCATTTCCTGTGCCAGCCGGATTGCCAGCTCACTGCGACCTTCAAGCGTGGCAGTGGACCAGCCGAAGTGATAGTTATGGGGTACGTAACCCAGCCGGTAGACACTCTGGGGATCCACCTGTTCCAGGTAACTCTGGTCGGCCTCGATGGCACGGAGATTGGCGAAGCTTTTCGGTTTGCCCCTTTGGCTCGCCGTTTTCCTGCCAATAATCCCACGGTGTTAAATTCATCAGCGCATCCTTGCGTTCTTTAGAAATCGCTCGCGAAACCCGGCCTTGCTCTACTTCGGTGAGGGCAACTGATACACAACCACACAACTCCGACACTGGCGCAGCTTCAAAATAGGGGTTTCTTCACTCACGATTTTCTCCTGGATTCCTATCACCAAATTGACCGAACGTGCTTGTACGCCCGGATGTTTTCGTCTGCTGTTACCAGCGGCACATTGAAGTGTCTGGCGAGGGCGGTAATCATCCGGTCGGCTGGGTCTTTGTGAAAGTCACCCGGCAAACGTGTTGATTCAACGCCCACCACCTCATCAACAGGTACAAACTTCACCCCCTCAATTTCACGGACGGTTTCAAGCCAGTCATCGAGGTTCATCCCCAGAGTCAAACGGTCACGTCCGACAAGCAGGGCGATCTCCCACGCCGATATTGCCGAGACCAGGATGATTCCGTCCTCATCCTGCTGCTCGTGATCTATTGCCGCCTTGGCGTTCGGGGAAAGCTGGCTGTCACCATTTACCCACCAAATCAGGGCGTGAGTGTCGAGAACGATCAATCCAGAGCCTCCCAATCGTCTTCAGCAACCGGTTCTGTCGGGCTCTTGAACTCCAGAACGCTCCCGCGCAACCGCTCAAGCGGCGACCGCTTATCGCTCCGGTAGCGTCGAATCTCTACAGTTGGTTGACCGCGATCCGTAACCACTACCGACTCTCCAGAGGTCTCAACCTTGCGGAAATACTCAAGTGCCCTTGCCTTGAATTGTGATTTCGTTACCTGTTCCTGGTTCATGGACACACCATAGTCATTGGGTATAGTCACCACTATAAATCAGCGTGGTGACTACCACAAGTGGTCATTTGCAATTTGGGACTTTTAGGCCCGACCAAATAGACTGAAATCCCTTTCGATCCAGCCAAGTCGCTAACGTGCGTCTGCCTGAATGACTGGACCCATAGTTCAGGCCCGCACCTTATAAGGAGTTCACGAACCAGGTTTTCAAGACTGCCACACACCTTGGTTGTCACCGTCTCACCAGATGCGTTTTTATACTTTTTGTCGTTGAAGGCCAGTGCAAGCTGATCAACATGAGTAATCAGGTAGCACTTTGTGCGGACCTCAGCGCCCAACTTATTGATTTGTTGCTCGGGAAATTTAGTGCTTTCTGTGGTCGTCCAGACTCGGCACCCATGGGAGTGATACTTCCCTGTTGAAACACTAAAATCCGTTAAAATGGCATTACTAAGGAATTTACTGCGTAGCCGCCCACCTGAGTCAAGAGGGCTGGTGCATGGGGTGTGAGCTGGACCGGCGTCTACGAGCCCTTTATTGGCAAACTGTGACGAGCCATCGCGCTCGATAAACTTGGGCTATTTGGGAGCCACCAGTGCGAAAACGCGTGTTCTACCTGACTATTGCTTTTGTGATCCTCGCTTTCATCGGAACCGGTGTTCAAACCTATCTCCGCGGCGCGCTTGCAACGCCATACGACCCGCAATCGATGACGCTTAACTATGAGCGGATAGGTGATGGTCCTACGAAGATAGTACTTCTGCACGGTCTGACGGGCTCGTTGAGGTACTGGAAGAAGGGTTTGGCGTATGCGCCGGACTCTTACTCATTATTGTTGATCGACCTTCTGGGTTTTGGCGACTCACCCAAACCCAATGGCAAATACGATCTGGAAGAACACATAACAGCCATTGAAAAAGTGATGAAAAAAGAGGGCTTTGATTCCGGCAATTCGTTCGCGGTTGGGCATTCGCTTGGTGCCATCCTGGCGATGGGGCTGGTCGGAGAACATCCCGAGTGGTTTGACGGGTTGGTGACCATCGGCCTTCCGAGTTTTGCCGATAAAGAGGAGATCAAGGAGACTTTCGCGAGAATTTCTTTGTGGGATGAATTATCCGTCGATTCGACCTACCAGTTCGTTTGCTATTTCCACCCGATTTACATGACCGAGTGGTTTCGGCCAAAAAACATTCCGAAGGAGATTTTTGACGAGGCAAAAAAGCATACCTGGGTCAGCTATTATCGCACGCTTGATGAAATTTTGGTGAACGCGGATTTGCAGAGGCTGGCGTCGAAAATACAGGACAAAAAAATACTGCTCATTCATGGAGAAAATGACCTCGCGGCACCGGTGGAGAACGCAGTCGCATTGCTGCCGTTTTTTTCAAACGCAATATTTGAGCGGCTCATGGGAGAAGACCATCAAGTCTATCTGTCAGACCCGGCAAAAATATGGGCTTTGATTGATAATTTTGCAGCGCCAGAGAGCCGCAACGTGGATAATATGGCCGGAAGCCTTCCTTGACCGAAATTTAAAACCGACTCTGCTCTTTCAAGATAGTCACCTTCGGTGTCGTGCCTGTGTTCGCATTCTTCAACGCAGGAATCGCGGTGAGAGATGGCATTGAGGGTTCGCTGGTGGCACCTCTACGGGGTGGCCGTGCTGGCGGCAACGCTGCCCAGCAGAGCCGACTTGACCAAACTTCATCCTGACACCGAGAGGTAAAACCACTATGAATGCCAAGCCAACGACAGACAAGGCGCCCGACCCGTCGGTCAGGCCCGACAAACACGCCACCATCCCGAGCAACCCGGCGACGGAACTGTTCGCCTACCAGACCGACCTGTGGCGGCGCGGCGTGCGCTACCTGGACACCCTGCGCGAGCGTGCCAATAACATGCTTGAGCATGAGCAGGCCGGCAAGCCACCGCTACTCGACTTCGACTATGAAATGATCCTGGACGGTCGCCGGCTGGAGCGCCCCGCCAACTATGCCCTGCTACGCATCACCCGGGTCGGCGAGGACTGTCTGGAAGACTGCCTCGACGAGACCAAACCGCCGGTGATGATCGTCGATCCGCGCGCCGGTCATGGTCCCGGTATCGGCGGTTTCAAACAAGACTCCGAAGTGGGCATGGCACTCCACGAGGGGCACCCGGTCTATTTCGCGATCTTCTTCCCCGAGCCCATGCCCGGGCAGACGCTGGAGGACGTGTTACACGTACTACGGCGCTTCGTCGAGACGCTGGCCGAGCGCCACCCCGACATGCCGCCGGTGCTCTACGGCAACTGCCAGGCGGGATGGGCCATCGCACTGCTCTCGGCTGATTGTGAGGGCCTGGTCGGGCCGGCGGTGCTTAACGGCTCACCGCTGTCCTACTGGTCCGGCGAATCCGGCGTTAATCCCATGCGCCTCGCCGGCGGGCTGCTGGGCGGCGCCTGGGTGACGCACCTGCTGGCGGATCTGGGGGGCGGGCGCTTTGATGGCGCCCATCTGGCGGCCAACTTCGAATCCCTCAAGCCGGCAAATACCTTGTGGCAGAAGGACTACCAGTTGTTTGCCGACATCGACGGCCAGCGCGAGCGATTTCTGGACTTCGAGCGTTGGTGGACCGGCTTCTATAGCCTGAGCAAGGAAGAGATTGTTGCTATCGTCGAGAATCTCTTCATCGGTAACAAGCTGGAGCGTGGCGAGTTTGAAGTCCATCCCGGTTGCACCGTTGACCTCAAGCGCATCCGCAACCCGCTGGTGATCTTCGCCTCCAGTGGAGACAACATCACCCCACCGCACCAGGCGCTCAACTGGATCCCCGCGGTGTACCCAGACACCAAGGCACTCAAGGCCGCTGGCCAGCGAATCGTCTACCTGATCAACCCACACGTTGGCCATCTGGGAATCTTCGTTTCCGCCAAGGTCGCACGGCTGGAGCACCGGGCGATCCTCGAGAGCGTCGGCGATCTCAATGACCTTGCCCCCGGGCTCTACGAGATGAAGATAGACAATCCCACCGGCGACCCGGACTGTCACAAGCCCCAGTTCCAGGTGCGTTTCGAGGAACGTCATGTGGAAGATCTGGAGTACCCCGACCAGGCACCGGAGTTCGAGCGCGTAAAAGCCCTCTCCAAGCGCAATGTGACTCTCTACGAGACCTTTGTCGGGCCCTGGGTGCGGCGGGTCACCACCCCCTGGTCGGCCGAGATGCTGCGCCAACTGCATCCGGCAAGAACCAGCCGCCTGATGTTCTCGGAGCGCTTCGCGCCCTGGATGGGCGGGGTCAAGTGGCTGGCCGAGAGGATGGAGGCCACGCCAACGCCGGTCAATAGTAGTAGCCCCTATCGGCAATGGGAGACGTCAGTGAGCGACTCAATCACCTCGGCACTGACGCTTGTGGGCACGACTCGCGACAGCATCTTCGAGACGGTGTTCAAGAGGCTCTATGGCGGGTTATGGCCCGGCAAGGACAAAACAGATACGCGAGGTAATCAATCATGAAAGAATCCAACGTCGTTCTCTGCGCTCCGGTACGCACGGCCATCGGCACCTACGGTGGCACACTCAAGGACACGCCGGCACCCGAGCTCGGTGCTACTGCCATCGCCGAGAGCCTGCGCCGCTCGGGCCTGACCCCCGAGGATGTGCAGAGTGTGGTGCTGGGTCAGGTGATCCAGGCCGGCGCCAGGATGAACCCGGCGCGCCAGGCTGCGATCCACGCCGGATTGCCGGTGTCGGTGCCGGCCATGACGGTCAACCGGGTCTGCGGCTCCGGCGCCCAGGCGGTGATTAACGCCGCGCAGGAGATAATGCTCGGGCATCGTGACTGTGCTATCGCCGGCGGAATGGAGAACATGGATCTTGCGCCCTACCTGGATCTGCACGGGCGCTGGGGCCACCGCATGGGCAATGCCGAGATTTACGACAGCATGCTGCGCGACGGGCTCAATGATGCCTTCTCTGATCAGCACTCTGGGTGGCACACGGAGGATCTGGTCAGCCGCTTTAACATCAGCCGCGAGGATCAGGACCGCTGGGCGGCGCGCAGCCAGCAACGCTTCAGCGAGGCTCAGGCGGCAGGACGCTTCGACGCCGAGATCGTGCCGGTCGAAGTCACATCCCACAAGGGCACGGCGGCCTTCGGGCGCGATGAGCACAATCGCCCCGACGCCACC
>NZ_JBSXNZ010000032.1:0-7805 GCF_056857895.1 Marinobacter sp. B-21 | reverse complement strand
ATGCATTGAGCTCGTTGCGCTCTTCCTCTGTCATCTTCAAAGGTATAACGGGTCGGCCCATTGCAGTAGCTCCATCAACATTTTCTGCAATTATAGCCTTTAATGCCAATTACTCGATGAACTTTTGTTAAGGTACACTAGCTGCAAACCAGGCCCGCACTTTTCAGTCTTAACAGCAGAGCCTGATGGAGGTTACAGTTTTGCCAGTGCCTCAGGCACTGGCGTGTCACCGGACACCACATCAAAGACGCGATTGGTGGCAGTGTCCAAATCCAGCACCGCCAGCAGGACGCGGGCAACATCCTGCCGTGGAATCGTACCGAAATCGTCCAGTCTCGCACTCACCGAAACCTTGCCCGTCCCGTCATCATCGGTCAGCCGACCCGGACGAACAATGGTGTAATTCAGGCCGCTGTTTTTCAGGTGCTCATCGGCGTTGTGTTTGGCCTGAAGGTAATGACGGAGTTTTTCCGGCCCCTTTTCCGGCTCCTCAGCTCGCATACTGCTCACCATGATAAAACGCTTTATACCCATGGCCCTGGCTGTATCCACCAGCCGGATAGCACCGTCCTGATCCACATCAATGGTTTTATCCGGCCCGGTATGCGGGCCTGAGCCAGCGGTAAAAATGACCGCATCGCAGCCTCTCATGGCTTCGCTACAGTCTTGCTCCAGATCGCCCAGCACGGTTTCCGTAGCACCCAACTGCTGCAATTCCGGGCCCTGATCCGGGTGCCGGATCAAGGCACGTGCCTCATGATCCCTGTCGGCCAATTCCCGTAACAGATGTTGCCCGATTTGCCCGTTAGCTCCTGCAATGAACACATGCATGGCGGATCTCCTGATTAGCTGATTGGCGTGCATATCTTTTATATGCCGAGTGCGCTGCACTTACAATTCAGGGCACCGGAGAGACAGTTTACGGGAATGTTACGGGAATGCGCGACACACGACTGGAGGGAGCTTTTGGATAAATCCGGGCGCTGGTCGCGGAAGGCGGCCGAACCCAGTGATACCCTGGACCTTGAGCGCGGCGTGCTTGCCCTTGAAGATCCCCGGTAGACCGGGCGGGTACATTAGCCTGCCATTCATAATCAGGGACCTGGCGGCGGCAGGATTTGCCACTGCCAGGCGCTTGATTGCTACGACATAGCGTCAAGTTTTTTTATCGCTTTTTTAAGTACCTTAACCGACTCGGCATGCTTCCCCTGGCTGTGCAGTGATTGGCCCTGATCACGGAGCGCTTTGATACTGGCTTCAGTCTTACTATCGAGTTGAGCTGACTGCAGTTGTTGATCAATCTGGCTAACCAGAGACGGGCACTGGCTGGCCAGCGCAGTGCCAGCTAGGAATACAGTGATTAATAGTGCAGCGAGATAGCGCATGAGACTTCCTCCTTTGGCGCACCCAGATAGCGTTGCTAGTCTGGTTACGATTTGACCAACTTCGGGCGGTTTAGTTCCGAAATCCGGGACAGATTTTCCGCCAGTAAATGGAATCGACCGGACCCGGGCGAATGAGCGGCAGCGCTGGATCTTAGCCCGCCAGCGCGGCCCGCACCTTCTTGCTCAGATGGCCCATGTCGACCCGGCCGAGCACCTGGGGGCGCAGGTTGTTCATGACACGTCCCATGTCCTGCATACCCTGAGCATCAGTTGAGCTGATGGCCAGTCGGATCAGGCCGTCCAGGTCATCCTCATTCAGGGCGGCGGGCATGAATTCCTCGATAATCACCATTTCCGCACGTTCCTTATCGCCCAGCTCCTCGCGACCGGCGGCATCGTATTGGCTGGCAGCGTCGCGGCGCTGCTTGAGCATTTTGTCCAGCACCTTCAGAACGTCCTCGTCACTCAAATCTCGGCGTTCATCAATCTCGATCTGCTTAACCGCGGCCTGAGCCATACGCAGGGTGACAAGCCGGGTTTTGTCCTTGTTCCGCATGGCGTCTTTCACGGCGCTGTTCAGTTGTTCCTTGAGTGTTGGTTCCGCCATTGTCGAGCTCCTGTTCTATGGGTTAAGGGGGACGGACTTCGCATAAAGCGAAAGGGTAGATTTAACGAAAAATCGGAAAAGGTTCAATCGTGGACAATGAAGGAGCCCCATAGGTTTCCTCCGGCTCGACGCCCTGTTAATTCTGTTAGAATCAATCCGAAACTTCCCCTCTGAAACCTTAACAGGCGCTCATGAATGAAACCCAACCCCTTTAATACCCGTATCGGTCTGGCTCTGGGGGGCGGTGCTGCCAAGGGCATTGCCCACATTGGCGTTTTGAAAGCCTTCGAAGAAGAGCAAATCAAGATTCACTGTATTTCGGGTACCAGTGCGGGGGCGCTAATCGCCAGCTATTACGCCTTCGGCCGCCCGGCAGAGTCCATACTGTCGATTTGTTCAACACTGAACCTGTCGAAGATTATCAACTTCACCCTTGAGCGTGGTGGCCTGTTCAGTACCAACACCATTCGGGAGATGATCCACCGGGATCTGGGGGATGTCCGGATCGAAGATGCCGACATTCCCCTGGCCATTTGCGCAACGGATATCGAAACCGGCGAGCAGTTGATCTTCAGGGAAGGAAACCTGGCGGACGCCGTCTGTGCATCCATGGCGGTGCCCGGCCTGTTTGTGCCGGTGGAGGTGGATGGCCGAATTCTGGTCGACGGAGGGCTGGTTGAAAATGTCCCGATTTCACCGTTGGCGAAAATGGGCGCAGGGATTACCGTGGCCATTGATCTGAGCCATGTCAGCCGGTACCCGAAGCCGGAAGATACGTTTGATGTGATCAGCAACGCCATCAACATTGGTATCGATTTTAATACCCGCAAGCAGTTGAAGAACGCAGACATAGTGGTGCCGCTGGATTTAAGCCGCTACAGCCTCACCAACAACGCCAAATGTGTGGACGAGCTATACCTGGAAGGCTACCACCCCATGAAGAAAAAGATTCGCCGGGTGCTCTGGTACAAGCGGATGAACGTCGCTATCAGCCTTTTAAAAACGGTCAGGACATTGCTGCCCTTCAAGATGCCCGAGATTATCAAAGACCTTAAACGGCACGCCTTTGGCGTCCGTAATCGAAGCGAACCGGATACCCGAACCCCAGGATCTTGAGCGGCCAAAGGGCTCTACCATGTTCCCACTCCCATTTCCCTGGCACTCTTGATCTGGCACCTTTGACCTGGCAACCCTTGATTTGGCAACTCTGATCGCGAAACGAGGAACGATGGAATTCACCTTTCTGGGCACATCTGCCGGCACACCGACACGGTCACGCAACGTAACCGCCCTGGCCCTGTCGCACTCCGGCTACAAACCCTGGTACCTGGTGGACTGTGGCGAAGGCACCCAGCACCAGCTGCTACGCGCTCACTACTCGGTGATGCAATTGCGGGCGATCTTCATCACCCATATCCACGGTGACCACACCTTCGGCCTGCCGGGGCTGCTCACCAGTGCCTCCATGCTGGGCCGCACAGAACCGCTGGACATCATCGCCCCCGTTCAGACTCAACGTTTCATCAACGCGACGCTCGAAAACAGCGATTCCAGCCTCAGCTATGCCCTGAACTTCACCGATTCCGAAGCGTCGGACTTCTGCTGGCAGGATGACTATTTCGAGGTGACGAACGTAGCGCTGTCCCATCGGGTACCCTGCCGTGCCTACGTGTTTACGGAGCGAAATCTGGAGCGACAACTGTTGCAGGGCAAGCTGAAGCAGGACGGTGTCGAACCCGGGCCCAACTGGGGCGAGTTGCAAAAAGGCAATGACGTAACACAGGAAGATGGCCGCCTGCTAAGAAGTGACGACTACACGCAGACTCCCCGCGTTGCCCGCCGCCTGATCGTCGCCGGTGACAATGACAACCCTGCCCTGCTGACCGACGCCTGCAAAGGCAGCCATGTGTTGATTCACGAGGCTACCTACACCCAGGACGTGGCCGACCGGGTTGGCCCCTGGCCACAACACAGCTCCGCCGAACAGGTGGCCCGGTTTGCCCAACAGGCCCAGTTGCCCAATCTGATACTCACCCATTTCAGCTCCCGCTACCAGTCCACGCCGGGCGGCACGCCCAACATCAACCACTTGGCAACCGAAGCCATGCAACACTACCGGGGCCAGCTATTTCTGGCCCGGGATTTCGACACTTACCGGCTGGAGAAGGATATGTCACTGATTTGTCTGAGCACAGAAAACCCTTTTTAAAGTGAACGTCCTGAAAATCATCTGTCCCAGTTTTCTCAATTGCGGTGTAATGTGCCAGACACTCACTTGCCTGCAGATACGCCTGTCACTATGCCCATTGTCACATCGCCCGAGCAGAACATCTCCGAAATTGAGATAGAGCAGGCAATCCGCTCCGGTATCGAGCGCTACTTTGACGACTGCCGGGCGCGGGTACCGGCGTTTATTGACCGCCATTTCCATTACCCCGGTGCCATCGCAACCAACCGGATGGCGCTCGGATGGGACATGTTGCGGGCGCCCGTTAATCTTCTGTGGGCGCCGGTGTACGCCCTGGCATGCCTGGTGAAAATTCTGGTTCCCAAACGAGCAGGCCTGATGTGGCTGCACGGTTTGGCAAATCGTGTACCCGCCGGTTTTACCACTCGGGTACAACAGCATATCTCGCACCTGATCCTGGTGGACCTGTTGAACAATGGTCAGGAGGGCCCGCTGCTGGAGAGCTATCTGATTGAGGCGCTGGAAGCGGTCTATGAGCGCCACACCTGCGAGCCGGTCGATCACCAGCAGTTCAACAAGCTGATTGAGCCGCTGGTGGCGGACACTCTCAGTCATTACCGGGTAACCCGCACGGCATCGGCCGATATCACCAACAGTATTACCTGCACGGTGCTGGGCGCGTTTGCCTTCCAGAAGTTTACCCCGGGTGGTATCGGGCTTGGGGTGGTGCTCGCATCCATGCTCGCAAAGACCCTGGCCGCCAGGGACTTTATTCTGGGTGAAACCATCGGCGGGTGGTACTACAGCGTATTTCCACCGGAGCCTTCGCTGGCGACAACAGCCAGCGTTATGGTCGCTGTCATGGCCTTATTGGCGGCGTTTGCGGCCTTGTCCGGTGTTATTTTTGATCCCGTTCAGGCGGCTGTCGGTTTGCATCGCCGGCGCCTGCACAAGCTACTGGACCACCTGCAGAGGGACGTCACACTCAGCACCCAAAGCAGCTTTCGCCCGAAAGACCAGTTTGTGGCGCGGATTCTGGACACGTTTGACATGATCAAGTCGGGTTTAATCTAACGAACGGAGTGTCTGCATGATTACAGTTCATCACCTCAACAATTCCCGCTCACAACGCGTTCTCTGGATGCTGGAAGAGCTGGGCGTGCCCTACGAGATCCAGCGTTACGAGCGTGATCCCAAAACCATGCTGGCGCCGGCAAGCCTCAAAAAGGTACATCCGCTGGGGAAATCACCGGTGATCACCGACGGCAATCTGGTGGTGGCGGAATCCGGCGCCATTATCGAATACCTTGCCCACACCTATGGCAAAGACACCCTGTTGCCGAAGGCCGGCGGCCAGGCATGGCTGGATTACACTTACTGGCTGCATTACGCCGAAGGCTCTTTGATGCCCCCGTTGGTGATGCGCCTGGTGTTTGAAAAGGTAAAAACCAGCCCGATGCCGTTTTTTATCAAGCCCGTAGCAAAAGGCATTTCCGACAAAACCAATGAAATTTTCATCGGCCCGATGATCAAGACCCACCTGGATTTTGTCGAATCCCACCTGGCCAAAAACACCTGGTTTCTCGGCGACAACCTCAGCGCGGCGGATATTCAGATGAGCTTCCCGCTGGAAGCCTCAGTAGCACGGGGTATCGTCGGCAAGAACCGGCCTCATATCACCGCCTGGGTGGCGCGAGTGCACGCCAGGCCTGCTTACCAGAGGGCGCTTGAGAAGGGCGGAGAATACGATTTTGCGTGAGTAGACCGCCAGGCAGGCGATCCCTGGTCCGGGGACATGGAGTTGAACCTGAGTGACTGAAACGCGTTGGTGCGTCGAACCATGATGCAGTAATCCAGCGAACCCAATCCGTTGAAGCTCACGCGCCAATGGGGATTCTTCTCGGCCCCGCCAGTGATGTAGTGCTTTGGACTGAACAATGGAACGTAGGCCTGCTTGATGGCCGTGATACCGTAGTGGTTTACGAGATGCGCGTAACCTGCGTATTGCATGCGCTTCCGTGTCTCCGCCTCTACAGCCAAGCTTTTTTACCCAATTGAAGCCTTTTTACACCAATCGTACTTTTTTTACACTTTTTCGGATTTGGAAAATAATTTTTACACACTCAGGAAACCGGGCCCCCCATTAGCCAGCCTCCCATAGCCCGGCTTTGTCATTCTTCCAAGTAGACACCCGCAAAAGCCCGAGGGTTAAAAATATCCTTGAAACTATGCTTGAACCTTAGCTTCTTGATGTCTTGGTGTCGTGGATTCACGACCATAATGTGCTCTAGCCCGCCTGATACGGCGCAGCTCGGCACAATCAGCCCAACCCCCTCAAGAGACTGGAGCCACTGATTGCCGATTTCCTGGGTGGATTCTGGATAAGGAAATGCAGACCAGTCCTCAGGGAGATCGCTCTCAATCAGCTCGCTGATTGCTGCATCGTCATCCAATTCATACAAGCCAAGTCTGTAGGATGGTGGAACCTTTCTCGGGCTGGCGGTGTAATTGGTCATCTCAAGCATGGCAACCGAAGCCGTCAGCCCAAAGTACATCACTGGTGTCTGAGGAAGGTTCCATCTCGCACCGTCTTCAAAAGACCCACCGAGCCCCGTGTAGTTTTCAAGAAATTTTTCCGGCGCGATTCGAAAAAGCCGCATTCAGCTGAAGTCCCCGTACTCGATTTTGCGGAGAACCTGGGACACCCAGCGCCTGCCCTCAAATGTGTCGAAAAGACTGATCGGCCTAACTCCGCCCAGAGCAGGCACTTCAGACTTCAGCCACTGCATTGCTGCATCTTCTGATTCCCAAACCTGGGCTGCTTGCCGCAGCAGTCGAACCGTATCCAGGACCTCCTCAGAATCTTCTCTGTTCAAGGCCTTTCTTTTGTAGATCCTGCTGAGGTTCGAGGAGGTGACACCGAGGATAGTGACAAAGGTGTCCCTGAGACCTGTCGCATCTATCAAGCCTTTAACCCAAGCGCCGGGAATTCCCGCCCTGGCTACCTCAATAAAGTTCTGGCGATTTTCGAAAATCTCAGGGGGAACCACGCCAAAAACCATCCCCTTCCTGGCAGATAGTTTCTTTACCCGGTTTGCCCCACCTTTGAGCTCATACTTCTCCAGCTCAGGATCGTAGCGAAGCTCAATACTTTTGATTTTATGGGTTTTTCCTGCTTTCAAGGCTACCCGCTTTTTGGGCTTTTCAACAGATGCGCCTTTAGCCGTAATCATCTCAATCACCTCACTTTGACGCCCTCATACTAGCATCATTTTGACGAATAAAAAGCATCAAAATGATTATTCTCGTACCTTGGTGAACCGGGGGAAATCTGCCCCGGTTTTCACGGTTTTCGTCAACTCCTGTCGTTACCAGCCAGCAGAAGATCCGGATTAAAGCCCATGATCACCGCACCCCAATGCTTGCCATCTACATGCACGGGGATCGATAGGTCGTTGAGAATTTCCCCCGTATCCCGGATATAGCCCGAATTATTCATAAAAAAAGGCGAACCTTGCTCAACCCATTGATATAATGGGAGTTACACCAATAACGCTTCGGAAGAAGCTAAACAAGGTTCGCCCATGTCCAATTCTATCCCAACTCAACTGCGCTTTCCTCCCTT
>NZ_JBSXNZ010000031.1:0-14918 GCF_056857895.1 Marinobacter sp. B-21 | reverse complement strand
GTTGCCGGCACGCTCGGGGATGTATGGCAGCTCAAGACCGCAATGAAGGAAGAACAGGGGGGTTGAGCGCGATGTTACGGCAATGGGGCGAGTGTGGGTGAAGTTCTGCAAAACCGGGCAAAAACCCTGTCAAGAACTTTGTTCTGAGAATGAGCTGAATAGTTACGTTTGGGCAATTAAAAACTAGAGAGACTCTGAATTAGCCCCAAATGACCTGCCCCCGTTTTGATCCAGCCAGAGTTGGAAAAATCCGGCTGATGGCGCTGGACGACCACGGAAAGCACTAAAACCCGCGGCACCCACTATCGACCGACCGCTGTTTACGTTGCCCGGCTTTAGCCGCTGGGTTGGCTGGCCAGCCCCTTCAGTGCCTCCATGGCCTCATCAATTCGATCACTGGGCACGAAAATGTGGTCGTGATAAAACCCTGCGATGACATTGGTGGTAATGCCCCGGTCGGCAAGCAGGCTCGTTACCACGGATGTGAGGCCCAGAGCTTCAAGACTGGAGTGGCCTTCGAGCGTGATGCGGCGGAAGACTCTGTAGTAGTCCAGGTCCTCGGATTTGGCCTGTGCCAGAGGAATGACCAGAGTAAGACCTTCCAGTTCGGCAATGCTGACAATGGGTTTGAGCTTTTCCAGCTCACCATACTTTGCGCGAGCCACTGTGCAGTAGACATAGGACGTTGAGTCCAGTTTTGGCGAGAGCTGCTTGATTAAATCCTGGAGAAACTGTGTTTGCTTCATCTTTAACTCTGCGAGAGTTGGTCGGCCACAATGCGTTGGGAAACAGATCCCTTATCGGCAATGATCGCGAGCGTAGCGGCTTGGGCCGTTGTCAGGTCAGCCGCGTCGGCAAGTGCGGCGTCTGCGCGCGTCTTTAGCCGGTGGGCAGCGAGCTGCAGCAAGGAATAGAGCCTTTGATCGGATGCGGCCATGGATTTCCCCGGGGGACGGCAGGACTTCCTCTTAGGTACCCTACTACACACGTGTAGCAGTTTCAAAAGGAATCCTAATGAGTGCAATTGATGTGTGGTCACAAATACCAACCGAGCGCATGGCGCAAGAGCCTTGGCTAGAGCCCCTTCTGAGGTGGACAAAACAATCCGGAGCTCAAGTCGTTCCAACGGCGGAGTCCACCATTCAGGCGATGGACGAAGCGGGTATCGACATCTCAATTCTATCGGCATGGTACGGGCCGCAAGGTTCATTGATCAGCAATCAGGAAGTATCTGACCTGATTGATCATGCGCCAGTGAGATTCCGCGGTTTGGCGTCGGTTGACCTCAGTAAACCAATGCAGGCCGTTCGGGAAATCCGGAAGTGGGTTGATGGTGAAAAGTTTGTCGGGGTTCGGGTCGTGCCCTGGCTCTGGGATTTGCCACCCAATGATCGCCGGTATTACCCGATATACGCGGCCTGCGTTGATCTTGGCGTTCCATTCTGTACCCAGGTTGGCCACACAGGACCACTTTTGCGTTCGGAAACCGGAAGGCCAATCCCCTACCTCGAGGATGTCTTGCTGGATTTTCCAGAGTTGGTTGTGGTTGGAGGCCATGTGGGGTTTCCCTGGATCGACGAACTTATATCTCTAACGATCAAGTTCCCCAACTTCCACGTTGACACTTCTGCCTATGCGGTTCACCGACTACCGCCAAATTTCATCGAGTACATGAAAACGATTGGCTCGAAACGTGTCATGTTCGGAACCAACTGGCCAATGCTCTCGCCAGCGCAGTGTCTGAAGCATCTGGAAAGCCTGGCGTTATCGGAGGAACAAAAAAACGCCTTTTTGTCTGGAAATGCTCGACGGGTCTTCAGTCTATGACCGATGTTCCGTGACCTCCCTCATTTTTCGTCAGCCTTCCTTTCCCCGCGACCTTGAGCTAGTTTTAAGTCTTAAGCTGCATTTCCCGCATTGTTCACCGCTTCATACCGGTTAACGGAGATCAATGGTGAGTAATCCAACCAGGTCCATCGAACTTGACTGCCACATTGCCCAGAACTGTGGTGCCATAGAGCTAATCATTCAGCTAAGAAAGAGAGATCTTGGTGGGTTTTTTCCTCCTTGAAAGGACAGTCGCTCGAACTCCCCTATGCTGTTGAGCGCGCAATCTATGTCGCTCAGGGAGCGCTCAAAGCAGCGGATACCGACATCCGCGAATTCGCGATGGCCGTATCTGGCGACCCGCTTAAACTTCAGCAATTTACGATGAACTGTGAAGGCTTTATCTTAATTGGACTCACTTCTGGGCTCTTCTTGGCGCCAGCAAAAAAACAATGGTTAAGGATCTACAATGGCACTCAAACTTCATACAATCATCTGCAGTACCCGCCCCGGAAGGGTTGGACCATCTATCGCCAAATGGTTCAATGAGTTCGCCAATGCCGACGGGCGCTTTGAGTCCAAACTGATCGACCTGGCGGACTTCCAACTACCGATCTACAACGAACCCAATCATCCGCGCCTACAAAAATACGAGCACGATCATACCAAGGCTTGGTCAAAAAGCGTCGATGAAGCGGACGCCTACGTTTACGTTATCCCTGAGTACAACTATTGCCCACCCTCCTCGTTCACAAACGCACTGGATTACGTTTACAACGAGTGGAATTACAAACCGTGCGGATTCGTGAGTTACGGTGGCGTATCAGGAGGCCTGCGTTCTGCACAACTTGCAAAACAGCTGGTAACAACCTTGAAGATGATGCCGATGATGGAGGGAGTGATGGTACAGATGCCCTGGAATTTGCTGGATGAGAATAAAGTGTTCCAGGCAAATGAGCACCATGAGACTTCTGGGAAAGCGATGCTTGAGGAACTGGAAAAATGGGCCCAGGCCTTACAGGCGATCCGTCAGGGGTGACTAACCCTGTTTCTTGATGGCCGCCCAATCCACGCTGGGATTCTGGCGCCCATGCTTCCCTTTGTAAGGAGCATAGTCCGGGGACGCCCAGTTCCTCAGAAGCTCCGGCTTGACCCGATAAACCTCCACCCCCAGCGGATGACAGGTTTGTAGGGGATCCTTGGCGTTTTCGCCCCAGAGATCCACCGAGAGATCTCCGCCCGGACAACAGGACATCGCACACAGCAAGTCAATCTCGGCGAAAAACTCAAGATAGTCCCCTTTTCGCGCCGGGCAGGCTTTCATGAAGTACTGATCATCCTTGTTAAGACCGGTGCACTGGAAGATGTTCAGAACATCGTGGACATCAAATTCCGTCAGCCCGAACGGCTCCACGGCTCGCACCAGATTTGAATGACAGTGGAAGTCAAAATCCTCGCCAGTCAGCAGGCGATTCACATACGGGTCGCACCGCGTCCCCAACAGATCATGAACCCGACCACCTTCACTATCTACCCCGTAATTCGCGAGCGTATCGTCAATAATGGTCGCCATCGGTCGCAGGTACGGCAGGGTAGACCATAGCCGGTCATAGGTGCTGACATGAGCCCGCTGCAACTGCCGGGTACGGGACGCCCACATCCGCTCCCGTGGGTTATGCAGGCTCCACATATTGAAGTCGCCAACCTGCGACCCATCGATAATCTTTACCCGAAACACATGGCCCGCGGGCACCTTCCATGCAAGACCATCTCTCACGGGAACCGTGTACGTGGCCACCAGTTCACGTTTCGTGCTGGCATCAGTCAAGGTGTCGTAGAACGCTTTATCGACATCCAGTACGGAGCCTTTGTTTGCCCGGTACGCTGCAGCAACGTCAGACATTTCAGTTTCTCCTTCTAATAGGGGGGCGCCTGCGCCATCGCCTCCATCACCTCATCCGCATCGAAGCCGGCCTTGCTGAGCGCATCCACCAGAACCTCGCGGGATGAAATGTGTGGGTAATGAGCTACCAGGATTCCGAGAAAGGACGGGCATCCTGCTCGAAGGTCCAGGCGGAGCGAGGCTGCCTATGGAGCTGCCAGTAGATTTCCGCGAGGTCGTCCGGCTCAACGATGCCCCCATCTCCCTTGCTGGCATAAAGGTCAGGCAGAAATTCAGCGGTTGCCTCGTTGCGGATGAGCCCGTCAACAACCACGTGGGCGACATGGATACCCTGTGGCCCCAGCTCCCTGGCCATACTTTGGGCCAGGGCCCTCAAGGCATGTTTGCCACCGGCAAAGGCCGCAAAGCCACGGCCACCTCTGAGGCTGGCCGATGCACCGGTGAACAGGATAGTGCCTTCGTTGCGAGCCAGCATCTTTTTCGCCACTTCCCGCCCGACCAGAAACCCTGCCAGCGCACACATTTCCCAGACTTTCCGGTAAACCCGGGTGGTGGTCTCGCAGATGTCGAACCGGACGTTTCCACCCACATTGAACACGGCAACCCGAATGGGACCCAGCTCGGCTTCCACCTGATCGATCAGTTCGCTGACCTGTGCCTCGTCACGGGCATCGGAGTGAATCGCCGTCGCACTGGAGCCCAGCGCAGTGATTTCGGCCCTCAGTCCATCCAGATCGCCCCGGCGACGGGTGATTACAAGATGAAAGCCTTCCCGCGCAAAACGCCGGGCTATGGCCGACCCGAGATGGTCGCCGGCCCCGATCACCACTGCGATTGGCTTGTCTGTGGTAGCCATTTTATTCTCCTGATCCATGCGCGTTGCGGAATTCCCTTCCCGGTCACCAGGCCACGCCCTTATCCGACCCCCTCTTGATAATCGGCGTTTCATTTTCCCAGATGGCCAGGCCATTCTGGAGGTCGGTGAGGCTGAGCTGGAAGTAGTATTCCACCTGTTGTTCGTCTTTCACTTTATGATTGCGCTGGATGATCTTGCCGGACAGGCTCAGGTCCGGCGCTTTTAACGTGCCCTTTTTCTGCACGCCGGACTGGTCGAATTCCTCGGAATTGCGCAGTTCACGGGCCTTTTCATTCATGGCGTCTTCGGCGCCATCAACGCCGACGGCGGTGGTTGTGATGACTTTGCCGGAGCGCAGCAGCCCCACCCGGATCTTTTTCACCAGTTGATCCGTATCGATGCGCTGCATGGTGTCGTTGACGATCCGGCTCACGGCCATCACGTAGCGATCGCCGCTGGGGTTGTCAACGGCGCCGCTGGAGAGCAGGTCCTGCAACGCGGCATCGGCGGCCCGCTCAAAGTCGCGGTAGTCCATAGTCATGGCAACCGCGCCATCATCGGCTGCCGGGTCGATGTAACGTGTTGGGGTCGCGCAGGCGGCCAGGAGTGTTGAACACAAAACGACGGGCACCCATTTATTCATTACTCATTCCTTTTCGCATAACGCACAATGACAGTTTTATGGACGGCGATATCATCCGGCTCAGGGTTCGCGGTCCTCACGTAAGTGAAGTTGGTAGCTGACGACCTTTTCATGTGGCGCTGTCGCCGTAAAGAAGCGGGTCTGGTTCGGGAGCACGCGGGCGGGACGATACCCTTCACCGACACCGGGCACGACCATGCCCTCTGCATCAAACCAGGTGACAGCCCATTCCATCAGCGTGTCCTGATACGCCTGCACCGCGAACTGGATTTTGAGCAGATCGCCGCCGCCCGGCATGTCGATCCGCTTTTCGAGCAACTCTGTCACCGTCACAAAGCCCCCGATCTCAGGATCGACCCGGAGATCGTCGCGCTGCACGACTTCCCTTTCCGGCTGTATGGGCGCGCAGGCGCCCAGCAAACTGGTCACGAGTATCAGAACGGCTAACTGCATCATTCTGGACATAGTGTCTCTCCTATAAAGGTGCGGACGTCTGGTTCGAGGGGGCTGGCAGCACCAGGCGTTGTCCGGGATTGTTCCCTTGCAGATCCAGTAACATTACCGTAGCCGGGCTGACCATGGTAGGCCGTTTGACGTAAATCAGCGTGAACGGTTGATCCGGCACCTTTATCCGGCCCAGCAACCCCTGCTGGCTGTCTTTCAGGGTGAGGTTGCCGTCGGCCGGTCGCTCAAGCCGGGCAACCTCCCAGTGATCCGGCAGGGCCTGCCAGCCCCGCAGGTCGGCCTGGGTGGTGGCCAGGGTGTAGATAATTGAGCCAATCTGGCCAACAGCGCCCAGTTGTTCGGTGGCCTGATACTGCATGACTCCCTTTACCACGGCCGCTGAAATTGCGCGGGTCAGGATGCCGGGGAAGCGCGCCTGCATTTCCGTACGAATGACCCTGCCCATCTGGGCCATGGTGTCCGTGTTCACTGACGGGCCGTCACCGGAACTGGCAATCAGGTTGCCGGGCACAGCGCGGCGGTCTTTGTAGCGCGGGAGCGCGATGGCGGCGAAAATCAGTGATGGTCGATCCCGGGGAGTCACAATGAGCGGTACGTCAAAGCGAACTTCCTCGAGTACCGGCCCCAGGCCGTTTTCGTAGAGCACCCAGACCATGGGCGGCAACTCTTCCCGCCGGAGCTTGCCTGCAGCCAGTGACTGAGCCAGTCGGGCATCAACCGCCAGCGTTGGATTGCCCGGCGTCATACGGGCAACCCGCTCGAAGGAACTGACCGCTCGATCAATATCCGACTGGCCGTTACCCGCAGCGAGAAAATACAGGCCGTGCAGGTAGGTACTGACCGGCACGATATAATCGGCATACACAGCCCAACCCGCCGGATCACCGTAGCGGTCCTCCAGCACTGAGCGGAATTCCCTGCTTTCAGCGTTGCGGCGCACTGAGGCGGCATTAGTGGGCCCGGACTGTACCGCCTCGCGCTGGGCCCGAATATCTTCGGAAAAATAATCCACCGCACGCCGGGTCCGGTCATCGGCCCGGTTGAATTCTACCCGGGCAAAGTCGCTGTTGCCCTTTGCCAGAAAGGACAGCCCCTTGTAGGTATTCACCAGAATGGCCTCAGACATCAGCGCCCGGTAATCCCGCGATGATTCGTTAACCAGTACCGAGGCGACCTTTCCCATAGCGGAAGAAGCCACCGTTTGGGTATCCAGGTACTTCATGCCAGACTCCGCCTGGTCAAAGGCGCTGATGGCGGCATCGTAATCGCCCGCCAGGCGGTAGGCTTCGCCCAGGTGCAGCAGTTCCAGTACCCTATCGCCGGAACGGCCATTCTGCCCGCTGTCTTCCTTTTTCGTCGGCAATGCCATGGCGTTGGCGGCAGACTGATAATTACCCCGATCGTATGCGCTATTAAAGGTTGCCATCCGGTCACGCTGCTGGAAGGCGGAACAGCCCACAATGCCCGGCAGGAGGATCATTGCTATGGAGAGGTTCAAAAAACGGCTTGGCAATCGGCTGTTCAACATCATTATCCCGAGCGGCGCCTGGAACTGGCAGGTCTGATAGAGAGTCCGAAGTCATTGGCTTTGCCCCCTCATGGGTGAGGAAGAAAACCGCAGTTCGGACTCAGCTATGGCAAGAATACATCAAGTGAACCGGATATGTTTCCGGACCACACTATCGATGGCCCTCAGTAGACATCCTCCAGATACCGCCCCTCGGCTCTGAGAGTTTCCACATCGGTGCGCAATGGCTCGAGAATGTCTTCAATGACCTGCATTACCCCTGCTGCCATATCCCGGCCACCACAGACCAGAATCTGAGCCCCCTTTTCAACCATCTGACGCACAGCGATCTGATCCTGCCTGAGCTTATCCTGAACATAGACACGCTCGTCAGATCGGGAAAACGCCGTATTCAGTGCCGTCAGCCGATGATCTTCAAGGTAGCGCCCCAGCTCGGGTTGATACAGAAAATCCGACTGCGAACTGCGCCCGCCCCAATAAAGATACATAGGATGACGTTCGGTATTTTTCCGGATAAAACCGGTCAGCGGGCCAATCCCTGCACCGGCACCAATCAGAATAATCGGGGTGTTACCAGTCGCCGGCCGGAAGTCAGGGTTATGGCGGATAAAGCCATCGATACAATCCCCCGGCCTGAGCTCGTGTAAATATCCGGAGCAAAGACCACCAGGCTGTTTGCGTACGCATATCTCCAGAATCCCGTCACTGGCAGAGGATGCCAAAGAGTAAAATCGCGCGGCCTGCCCATGCGGAGGCATGACACCAAGCAGATCGCCCGCTTCAAATGGTGGCAGAACTCCCTGCGCTCGGGAGAGAAACTTCGGCCACCGGCCCCGGCCTGGCTCTGCCGCCCTGAAACGCAGGATGCTGGTCGGTGCCTGCACGGCGAGCCCGTAATCGGCCCGCTCCACTAGTTCCAGCTTTACCGTGGGCGGCGGCAACGGATCGTGGCTCAGCGAAAGCGGAGTCCCGATAAGCTCACCGACCTTGTCTCCCCATTCGCTGAATTGCGTGGCGGAACACCGGTCAATCAGCTCAATGGTCTGCAATTGGCTCAGGCCTTTACTGGCGAGCGCCCCATCCACGTCCAAGGCAAATTGACAGAAATTCGGGAACTGGCTGTCACCAAAGCCCAGAACAGCATATTTCAGGGTCTTCCCGCCCCTGAAATCACTGAGTCTGGCCATGAACCGGCGAGCGGACGCCGGCGCGTCGCCGTCGCCATAGGTCGAGGTCAGTACAAAAAGCAGGGAGGCCTGCGGATAATGGTCAGCCAATGCATTCATCTCGCCGCAATGCACGCGAAAACCTGCCTTGTTCAGGCTACCATGGAGCTCCCGGGCAAACCCCCTGGTGGTATTACCTTCGGAACCGACGAGGATAATAGCTTCAGCCTGAGAGACATCGGCATTGTCCGGAATCTGCCCTGACGACCGGCGGCGTCGCCACCAGATGCTTATCCCTGTCACCGAGAGCACCGGCACGGTCAGCGCCGCAGCTCCGAGAATCAAACCCAGCCACCACAGGCCCTCGCCGGTATGCAAACTGACCATCCACTGCTGGAACACGCTACCGCCAGAGCGGGGCTGGTACTTCAGCAGCTCACCGGTCGCCTGATCAACAAACCCGGAACCGCCGCTGGTGGCCAGTGAATAGACATCCTGCGGGTCATCGGGATAGGGAAACACCAATTCCCGAAATTCGCTGAGGTCTACCTCCGAGAGGGCGCCCAGCGTTGCCACCGGAGCCGGTTGTCCACCAGAGACCTCAGCAGGAAAAGTCGGCCCGGTTTCGGGAGTTTCCGGCAGCAAACCAAAGCGCTGTGCCGACATATAACTGCCGGTCAATGCCGACAGCAGCAACCCGAGAACGGCAAACCGGGCCAGTTCGGAATGAATCCGTTTGCCGCCGGAACCGGCGAATGGCCGTAACAATGCCTTCCAGCCGCCGGTCCGACGGACCAGCAGCAGAATTCCGGAGATGCAGAGAAGTAGCATTACGGCGGCCATCACCCCGGCCAGCCCCCGGCCCGCGTCATCCAGCAGAAACGAGCGATGCAGGTCCCTGATCCAGATAAAAAAGGCCGATGGCTCATAGGGCGCAATACCTTCGCCAGTCAAGGGATTAACCAGATCCGCCCCGGGCTGGCCGTCACGGCTGTAATAAACGACGACTCCACCGGAAGGGCCGCGCACAATCTGTTCGGTTCCCGGGTAATGGGCCACGACCCGTCCTGCCAGCTCCGCCACGCTCACCTCGCCAGCAGCCGGGATCACCGCTGCCGCCCTGTCCATGGCGGGCGCCAGGGCCAGTACCGCCCCGGTGACGGCAAGCGTCACCAGGAACAACGCCACTAGCAGACCCGGTAAACCGTGCAATTGTCGCAACATAGCCTTGGCTCCTGTCAGTCCGTTAAAAATCGTAGCGGAAGGAGCGAACATAACCACGCCCGGTGACCGGCTTGCCGGAACCGTCAGTGGTCAGTGGTACGGCGACATCCGCCCGGTTGTCCCGCATGTCTTCAACAGCGGTGTCGATACGGATCTCATAGCCCTTGTCGATCAGCGCATCGTCCAGGTTCAGGGTGATTTTCAGGGTGCGCCCGCTGGTTATACTGGCTCCGGTCAGGCCATCGTACTCAGCCGGATTCAATCCGCTGCCACGGGCCCAGCCACTCAGGTGCTTGTAGTATTTGGATTTTTTCCCCGCAACCCAGAGAGTCCCCTGATATTTGCCGGAAGCATCCGTAAGGTAAAGCGCCAGGTAGGCGCCATCGCCACCGTAGTTGAGTAACTCAGTCGTAAAGGTCACTTCACGAGCCTGTGCAAGAGCGGGTAAAGCAACCGCTATAGCCATGGCCAGAGCAAAAAAGATCTTTTTCATACAGTCTCTCCGATAGAAACGTACAACGCGTTAAACAAGAACGGACAGGATTGGCGGATTATTCGACCGTCACACTCGGGCGACCCTTGACGACGCCATTTCGCGGAACCGGCGTCTCGCCAGCACCCTGGCCGCCATCACGCGCCTTTGTCCGGTAGTCTCCATCGCTGTCATCATCGTCATCGCCTTCCTCTTCCTCTCGCTCCATATCCATCAATATCAGGGAGGCGGGTCCGAAAGAGGCCTCGGCCCGGTTACCCTCCGGGTCACGGCCCTTTACCTCATAACAGCCGTCATCCACCTTGATGCGGTATACCGTCCAGCCCTCGGCTTCCAGTTTCTGGCGCAGGTTTTCCCGGGGCTGCCAATTGGCCACCGGGTCATCACAGTCATCGTCAGCCAGCAGAGGCGTACTCAGAAATAGCAGAGCGAGGGATATAATCACGGGTTTGGTCTTCATGGGATGTCTCCTGTTGAATCCACAATGAATACCCTATGAGGTTTTCCTGACACTGGCCTGAACGCGGCCAATCATGGACATCTTCCACCGTGTTAAAGTCACGAACGCAAACTGTCCGCGCCATTCAGGCTGCTGTCAGGTCCTGGCTGTAGTATCTTTTTCCCAGAACTGGATCAGAGGTGAACTATGCGGGTACTGTTGGTTGAGGATACTGCAGGGCTCGGCGAGGCAGTGCGGGATCAGATCGCGGATGACGGCCACGCGGTAGACTGGGTGCAAACCCTGGCCTTTGCCGAAGCCAGTGTTCAGACCACGGCTTACGACCTGATTCTGCTCGACCTGATGCTTCCGGACGGCCATGGCTTCGGTTTCCTGAGGAAGCTAAGGGCAACCGGAAACACGACTCCCGTAATCATCCTTACTGCCCGGGATCAGGTGTCTGACCGGATTGAAGGACTGAACGCCGGCGCCGACGACTATCTGGTAAAGCCCTTTGATCTTTCCGAGCTGTCGGCCCGTGTGGCAGCGGTAGCCCGTCGTTACCGGGGCAACCCGAGTCCACGGATACGCGTGGGTCATCTGGAGGTGGATCTTGGTGATCATCGCATCAGTCGCGACGGCAAACCGGTGGAGCTTACCGCTCGGGAGTGGGCACTGTTCGAGGGCTTCATCCAGCGACCCGGAATGTTATTATCACGGTCGCAGCTGGAGGATCGCCTTTACGCCTTCGGGGCAGAAATCGAAAGTAACACCATCGAGGTTTATGTCAGCCGTTTGCGTAAAAAACTGGGTCGGGACGCCATCATAACGGTCCGGGGCATGGGCTATCGCCTGGAAACACATGACCAATAGAACCAGCTTACAGAAAAACCTCGGCATCGGCCTCACACTCGGCGTCACCCTTCTCTGGCTGTTAGGCGTTACAGCTTCCGGACTCGTGGCACAGCACGAAATGAATGAGGTTTTCGACAGTGCTCTGGAAGAAACAGCCCAACGCATTCTGCCGCTGGCCGTTACCGACATCCTGAACCGGGAAACTGGCACCGGAAACCAACGGGCCCCTGCCCTGAAAGACCATGACGAATACCTCACTTACCTGGTCCGGGACGAACAAGGCAACCTCCTGCTCCAGTCCCACGATGCCGACCCCCGGGTTTTTGGCACATTACCCGGGGAAGGGTTTTCAAACACGTCCACACACCGGATCTACGGAGCATCTGCCGTCAGTGACACCATCTACATTGAGGTGGCGGAACCCCTGGCTCACCGGCGCGAAGCTGCGTTGGAGGCGGGTCTGGCATTGCTGATGCCTCTGATTTTCCTGATTCCGGTCAGCCTTCTGGGTGTCTGGTGGATGGTCCGGCTTTCCCTGCGCAAGGTGGTCGAATTCCAGCAATCGATAGAATCCCGGGGCGCTGGAGACCTGTCCCCCGTTGCGGGCGATCAGTTACCAAAAGAATTTGAGCCGATCGCCGTTGCCGTCAACCGGTTGCTGGCACGATTGCACCGCGCTCTTGAGGCAGAACGGAGTTTTACGGCCAACAGCGCCCATGAATTGCGGACACCACTGGCAACTGCACTCGCCAAAGTGCAGCGACTGAAAACCCAGGTACAGAGTAATCAATTGAAGAATAATGTTGCCGAGATTGAGGAAGCTCTGCGCAGCCTGTCAATGCTGTCCGGAAAACTGCTCGAGCTGGCGAAAGCCGAAGGAGGGGGCGCAATATCGCAAAGTCGGCACAACCTTGTGCCAATACTGGCGATGATCGTTGCTGATTTTGAAGGTCAGGTACCGGGTCGAATCATCCTGAACCTGCCCGAGAGTGAAGTGAACTCCTTCCTCGATCCCGATGCCTTTGCCATCCTGGTGCGCAACCTGATTGAGAATGCCCTCAGGCATGGCTCCCATAAACAGCCTGTGGAGGTCAGCATGGTAAACGATGGCACGCTGAGAGTATGTAATGGCGGTAACATCGTGCCACCGGAACAGCTCGCCCTGTTACGGAACCGGTTTGCACGCTCAAAAACGGATGCGGCCGGTTCCGGCCTGGGCCTGGCCATTGCGGATGCTATTGCCACGGGTGCGGGCCTGACATTGCACTTGCGTTCGCCGGCAACAGGACGCCAGGACGGTTTTGAAGCGGAGCTTAATGTGGCAGGCGCCCGGTAAGTCCGCAGTATTGGCAGCGTGGGCCGATCTCATTGTGCCCTTGACTGGGTTATTCCCAACTGCCTGTTGACCGCATCCCGAATCTCCCGGTAACGATCGGGATTATTGATCAATGCGTCAAGATCATCCTCGGGAAAAATCTCTTTCTTCTTTATCCTGGCTTGCTCTTTGGCAAAGATGGACGGCAACAATTGTTCCAGACAGCGCAACATAACCTCGGGCGAAACCGACGCCCCGGGCGATGCCCCCAGTAACGTCCCGTAGGTTTTGTCCCTGGACACGAGGATTTCCGTGCCCATTTGCAGATCCCCATCCTTGATGATTTGCACTCGCTGGCCTGCTTCAACCGGTTTCCAGTTAAACTTTTTACTCAATCCCGGGGCAAAGTTGTCCAGTTCTTTAAACATGCTTTTTTCGCCCTTGAACGTCTCTGAAACCAGATATTTAACCAGTGGGAAATGCTCCAGGACGACATTCAGCAAGCCGGGGATGTCATGCAGACGCATCGAACCAAGGTAATCCAGAAGTCCACGACCTTTCTCAAGAACCGGTTTGAATGACGCGAAAGGACCAAACAACAAGTAGTACTGACCCTCCGCCACCCGCAAATCCAGATGCGGCACGGACATGGGCGGTGCGCCAACCTTCGCCTTACCATAGGTTTTAGCCCGGTAATGATCGGCCTGCTCGGCGCTGATCGGGGCCTGCAGGAAGCGGCCACCCACCGGGAAGCCGGTAAACCGTTTCGCAAAAGGCAAGTGGCTCTTTTTCAGGATCGGAAAGGCACCGCCGCCGGCGCCCACAAACAGCACATCCGACTTGTACCGGCTTGCAACTCCCCTGCTTTTCGTTTCGACAAGCCAGGTTCCGGACGGACTACGATGTACACGCTTTACATGGGTGCCGTATTGGATTTTCACGCCCAGATCTTTGACGGCATACTCGGCCATTTGCTCCGTCAGGGCGCCAAAATTAACATCCGTCCCCGTTTCAATAACGGTAGCCGCCATTTTTTCATGGCGGGGCCGTTCCTCCATGGCGTAAGGAATCCAGCTCTTTATTTCATCGAAATCCTCTGAGTAACGCATGTGCTCAAAAAAATGATGAGCGGACATTTCCTTGAACCGCAACCGCAGTTCTTCAATCGCAGATTCGGAAACAATGGTGCAGTGTTTGGTCTGGTTGATGAACGACGAGGGGTCCTTGACGGCGCCCTTTTCGATCAGGTAGGCCCAGAACTGCTTGGCAACGTTGAACTGGGCGTGGATCTTCAAGGCTTTTTCAACCGAAATGACCTCTGCATCCACCGGGGTATAGTTCAGCTCGCAGTTCGCTTCGTGCCCCGTACCGGCGTTGTTGAATACCCAGGAGTTCCCTGCTCCCGGACCGTCCAGTCTTTCCAGAATGGTGATATCCAGTTCGGGGGCCAGTTCTTTCGCCAGGATGGCGAACGTGGTACCCATAATCCCTGCGCCTATGACGATTACGTTCATAAAGTCTGCTCACCGGTCTGAATTTTTCTGACAGTAGTCAACAAAGTCTTCTGGCTCGAAAGTACCATGTTTTCGGCATACCCTGAACACCGTTCAAGGCAGACCTTTCGCAGATATCAGCAGGCCGTGAATTGATACACAAGACCCAAAACGAATGGGAGTATGGCCAGGCAAATTATGCGAATACTGTTTTTCACCTTCGCCCGGATAATAATAAGGAACAACCATGCGTTTTCTCCTCTTGGCTCTTCTGCTGGTAAGCCCCCTGTGTTTCAGTAAAACCGTCGTTATCATCCAAAGCTATCACATCGAGTACAAATGGGACGCGGATTACATCGCCGCTGTTCAGTCAGTACTTGGCGACGACCATAAAATTCATATTCTCGAGCTGGACACGAAGCGTCTGCCCAAGGCCGAATGGCCCCAAAAAGTTGAAATAACGCAGCAAGCCATCGCGAAAATCAATCCGGACGTCGCTATTCTTGGTGATGACAACGCCTTTTCGTTAATGGCCGCGCATCTGGTTGAAAAGAATATTCCCGTTGTCTTCCTAGTGTCCCTTAACAAAAGTTCGTCTTATTATTGAGCTTGTCAGATAGGCGCGCGATTGACTCAATGATTTGATCGGCGGTTTTACGCCAGACAAACGGTTTGGGATCGTCATTATACGTTGCAAGGTAGTCCTTGATT
>NZ_JBSXNZ010000030.1:0-15687 GCF_056857895.1 Marinobacter sp. B-21 | reverse complement strand
GGCGTTATCAATCTGGTCAAACGCACGGCTCTCACCCGTACCCCAGACTTCGTGACACACGCGAGTCAGGGCTGCTGTCAAAGTGGTCTTGCCATGGTCAACGTGACCAATGGTGCCCACGTTCAAGTGCGGCTTATTACGCTCAAATTTAGATTTAGACACGGTTACACCTCTTCCTGTTTCTTAAGTCCTGGGGATCAACCCTTTTTAATGATCGCTTCGGCAATGTTCGAAGGAGCTTCCATATAGCGAGAGAACTCCATCGCATAAGACGCCCGACCCTGAGTCGCTGAACGCAGGTCAGTGGCGTAACCGAACATCTCCGACAACGGAACTTCTGCGCGGATGACTTTACCCGAGGGGCCTTCATCCATACCCTGAATCAGGCCGCGACGACGGTTCAAATCACCGACGACGTCACCCATATATTCCTCAGGGCTGACAACCTCAACTCTCATGATAGGCTCGAGAAGCGCAGGATTGGCTTCCAGAGCACCTTTCTTCATCGCCATGGAGCCGGCGACTTTGAAAGCCATCTCGTTGGAGTCAACATCGTGATAGGAGCCGTCATACAGGGTCGCCTTGATGCGCAGCAGCGGATAGCCGGCCAGACAGCCGTTCTGCATCTGCTCGGAAATACCCTGCTGGACTGCCGGGATGTATTCCTTCGGAACCACACCACCAACAATCTCATTCACGAAGATAAAGTTTTCGCCATCTTCATCATCCAGTGGCAGCGGCTCAAGCTTGATCTTGACGTGACCGTACTGACCGCGACCACCGGACTGACGAACAAACTTGCCTTCGACGTCTACCGGCTTGCGGATGCACTCACGATAAGCCACCTGCGGCTTGCCAATGTTGGCTTCAACCTTGAACTCGCGACGCATACGGTCAACGATGATATCCAGATGAAGCTCACCCATACCGGAGATAATGGTCTGCCCGGATTCCTCGTCGGTACGCACCCGGAATGACGGATCTTCCTGGGCCAGCTTGCCCAAAGCAACACCCATCTTCTCCTGGTCCGCCTTGGACTTCGGCTCAACCGCTACGGAAATTACCGGCTCCGGGAATTCCATACGCTCAAGGATGATCTTGTGGTTTTCGTCGCACAGGGTGTCACCAGTGGTCACACTCTTCAGGCCGATGGCCGCAGCGATATCACCCGCCAGAACCTCTTTGATCTCCTGGCGATCTTTGGAGTGCATCTGAACCATACGGCCGACACGCTCCTTCTTGCCCTTCACGGAGTTGTAGACGGCATTGCCGGATTCCAGCTTGCCAGAGTACACCCGGAAAAAGGTCAGGGTACCAACGAACGGATCAGTCGCGATCTTGAAGGCAAGCGCTGAAAATGGTGCGTCATCATCGGCCTGACGGGTCTCTTCGGTACCGTCTTCGTCCACCTCACCACGGATGGCCTTAACTTCATCCGGAGCCGGCAGGAATTCGATGACGGAGTCCAGCACCGCCTGAACACCCTTGTTCTTGAACGCGGAGCCGCAAGTAGCAACAACGATTTCGTTGGCCAGGGTGCGCAGGCGCAGCCCTTTCTTGATGTCGTCAATGTTGAGCTCGCCCTCTTCGAGGTAACGCTCCATCAACTCTTCGTTCGCTTCCGCCGCGGCTTCCATCATCTGCTCGCGATACATGGCGACTTCTTCGACCATATCCTCAGGAACGTCTCTCTGATCGTAAGTAGCGCCGGAATCGTCTTCATTCCAGTAGATCGCCTTGTTACGGATCAGGTCGACGATGCCGGCGAACTTGTCTTCGGAACCGATCGGCAACTGAATGGGAACCGCGTTTGCGCCCAGACGGTTCTTGATCTGGTCAACAACCCGCAGGAAGTTGGCACCGGCACGGTCCATCTTGTTGACGAACACCATGCGGGGAACTTCGTACTTGTTGGCCTGACGCCACACAGTCTCGGACTGGGGCTCAACACCGGAGGAGCCGCAGAACACAACAACAGCACCGTCGAGTACGCGCAATGAACGCTCTACCTCGATGGTAAAGTCAACGTGCCCCGGGGTGTCGATGATATTGATCCGGTGCTCCGGATACTGCTTGTCCATGCCCTGCCAGAAACAGGTCGTCGCAGCTGAGGTAATGGTAATACCACGCTCCTGCTCCTGCTCCATCCAGTCCATGGTAGCCGCACCATCATGAACCTCACCGATTTTGTGGGAAATACCTGTATAGAACAGGACCCGCTCGGTGGTTGTGGTTTTGCCCGCATCAACGTGCGCACAAATACCAATGTTTCTGTAACGCTTGATAGGAGTCTTGCGTGCCACTGTATAAACCTCGGCTGATTAGAAACGGAAGTGAGAGAACGCCTTGTTGGCTTCTGCCATGCGGTGAACATCTTCACGCTTCTTAACAGCGGAGCCTTTGCTGTCAGCGGCGTCCAGGATTTCACCAGCCAGACGCTGTGCCATGGATTTCTCACCGCGCTTCCGTGAAAATTCTACGAGCCAGCGCATCGCCAGCGCGTTCTGACGGGAAGGCCGTACTTCTACGGGCACCTGGTAGGTAGCACCACCCACACGACGGGACTTGACCTCAACCATCGGCTGGATGTTTTCCAGGGCCTTCTCGAACATGTCGATCGGCTCTTCTTTTGATTTCTCGGCAACAATGTCCAGCGCGCCGTAAACAATGCGCTCTGCAACGGACTTCTTGCCACTTTCCATCACGTGGTTGATGAACTTGGCAAGACGTGCACTGCCGAATTTGGGATCCGGGATAATTTCCCGTTTTGCTGCAACTCTTCTTCTAGGCATCGATAAGCCCTTATATATCCAAAAGGTCTTCAGGAACCCCTGAGATAGCAAATGCTACTCAGCCTTACTCTTACCGTTCTGACAAGCAACGATAAAAGGCACCCGTCCGGGAGATCAGGACTTGGGTCGTTTTGCACCGTACTTGGAGCGGCCCTGCTTACGGTTCTGCACACCCTGGGTGTCCAGTGTTCCGCGAACAGTGTGATAGCGCACACCCGGAAGGTCTTTTACTCGACCGCCACGGATCAGCACAACACTGTGCTCCTGAAGGTTGTGACCTTCACCACCAATGTAAGAGGAAACCTCGTAGCCGTTGGTCAGGCGAACACGGCACACTTTACGCAGTGCTGAGTTCGGCTTCTTCGGCGTTGTGGTGTACACACGAGTGCACACACCACGGCGCTGAGGGCAGGCCTGGAGAGCAGGAACATCGCTCTTGGCTACCTTGCGCTTACGAGGCTTACGCACCAACTGATTAATCGTTGCCATGTAAGCAAACTCCAAAAAACCATATCAATGAAACTTACCCCCTGTGCAGGGGGTAAAATTTAAGGGACGCAAGTGTAAGCCTGCGCCCCCGGACAGTCAAGACGACTGGTCTCTTTTTGACCACCTCGCGGGTAGGTAACTACCCGGAGGCGGCGCACCGGCCCAACTCAGCTTTCGCGATTGAGCTCGGCGCTCAGAGCTTCTTCCACGTCTGCCGCAGTAACGCCCTGTTCTTCCAGTTCGCGCTTGCGACGACGCTCGGCGTGGTAAGCCAGACCGGTACCTGCCGGAATCAGCCGGCCAACCACAACGTTTTCTTTCAGGCCGCGGAGGTAATCCCGTTTACCGGTAACCGCACCTTCGGTGAGTACCCGGGTGGTTTCCTGGAACGAAGCCGCGGAAATGAACGACTCCGTGGCCAGGGACGCCTTGGTGATACCCAGCAGCAGACGCTCGAACCGCGCCGGCTCCTTGTCTGCCACATCGGCCTTTTCGTTTTCTTCCAGCACCTGGGTGATTTCCACCTGATCACCGGACAGCAGGGTCGTATCACCCGGATCGGTAATTTCGACCTTGCGCAGCATCTGCCGAACGATAACCTCAATGTGTTTATCGTTGATGACAACGCCCTGCAGACGGTACACGTCCTGGATCTCGTTGGTGATGTACTTGGCAAGCGCGACAACACCCAGCAGGCGCAGGATGTCATGCGGGTTGGACGGGCCATCGGAAATCACTTCACCCTTTTCAACCGTCTCGCCTTCGAACACGTTCATCTGACGATGCTTCGGAATAAGTACTTCGTAGGCATCGCCATCCTTCGGCGTGATCACCAGACGCTTCTTACCCTTGGTTTCCTTACCGAAGGACACCATGCCGCTAATCTCGGCAAGGATAGAAGACTCTTTCGGGCGACGGGCCTCGAACAGATCGGCAACCCTTGGCAGACCACCGGTGATATCCCGTGTCTTGGAGCTTTCCTGCGGAATCCGGGCAACCACGTCGCCGAGCTCGATCTTGGCGCCGTTCGCCATGGTAACCAGGGCGTTCGCGGGCAGGAAGAAGATTGCAGTGCCGCCACCTGGCAGCTCCACCTCTTCTCCTGTCGCATCGATCAGCTGGATGGCCGGACGGATATCCTTACCCGCCGCAGGACGCTCTTTCGGATCGATGACCTCCATGGTGGACAGGCCGGTCAGTTCGTCGGTCTGGGTGCGGACGGTAATGCCCTGATCCATGTTGACGAACTTGGCGGTGCCTTCCGCTTCGGCGATGATCGGGTGAGTGTGTGGATCCCACTTGGCCACCGCAACACCAGCTTCAACCGTATCACCGTGCTTCACGGACAGCACGGCACCGTAGGGCAGCTTGTACCACTCACGTTCACGCCCCTGATCATCCGCGATGGCCAGGGCAGAGGAACGGGATACTACAACAAGAGAACCGTCGCTCTTTTCAATCGATTTCAGGTTGTGCAGGCGTACTTTACCGCCATGCTTGACCTGGATGTTGTCAACGGCCGATGCCCGGCTCGCAGCACCACCAATGTGGAAAGTCCGCATGGTCAGCTGGGTACCCGGTTCACCGATGGACTGGGCAGCAATAACACCCACGGCCTCGCCAACGTTCACCCGGTGACCACGGGCCAGATCGCGGCCATAGCACTTCGAGCAGATGCCGTGACGGGTCTCACAGGTAATTGCGGAACGAACCCAGACTTCGTCGACACCGGCTTGCTCAAGGGCTTCAACCGCTTTCTCGTCCAGCAGGGTGCCCGCCGAAACAACGGCGTTGTCCTTGTCTGTCGGAGTAAACGCATCACGGGCTGTAACACGCCCCAGCACGCGGTCACCCAGAGGCACAACAACGTCGCCGCCTTCGATATGCGGCGTCATCAGCAGGCCTTCGTCAGTACCGCAATCGTCCTCGGTAACAACCAGATCCTGGGAAACGTCAACCAGACGACGGGTCAGGTAACCAGAGTTCGCCGTCTTCAGTGCGGTATCCGCCAGACCTTTCCGGGCGCCGTGAGTTGAGATGAAGTACTGGAGTACGTTCAGACCCTCACGGAAGTTCGCGGTGATCGGTGTTTCGATGATGGAGCCGTCGGGCTTGGCCATCAGGCCACGCATACCGGCCAACTGACGAATCTGGGCGGCTGAACCCCGGGCGCCGGAATCGGCCATCATGTACACGGAGTTGAAAGACTCCTGCATCTCGAACTCGCCATCTTCACCCTTGACAGGCTGCCCGTCAGGACCGATCACCTGCTCCTTGGAAAGACGCTCCATCATGGCCTTGGACACTTTGTCGTTGGCACGGGACCAGATATCGATAACCTTGTTGTACTTCTCGCCCTGGGTCAGCAGACCGGACGCGTACTGGGTTTCGATATCCTTCACCTCGGCGGATGCCGCATCAACCAGCTCGTACTTCTCCGGGGGAATCTCGAAATCGTTGAAACCGATTGAGATACCGGACACGGTGGCGTAGTGATAGCCCATGTACATCAGCTGGTCCGCGAAGATAACCGTGTCTTTCAGACCGGCATCACGGTAGCAGGTGTTGATCAGGTTGGAGATAGCCTTCTTGACCATGGGCTTGTTCACCAGGTCGTAAGACAGGCCGTCCGGCACGATATCAAACAGCAGGGCGCGACCGACCGTGGTATCAACGATCTTGTACTCTTCGGTGCGCGAACCGTCCTCGGCAATCGCAACTTCTTTCACCCGAACCTTCACAATAGCCTGAAGATCGACCTTGCCGGCACCGTAGGCCCGGTGCGCCTCTTTGACGTCGGCGAACACCATACCTTCACCGAGGGCGCTCTTGCGCTCACGGGTCATGTAGTACAGACCAAGTACCACGTCCTGGGACGGTACAATGATCGGCTCGCCGTTGGCCGGCGACAGTACGTTGTTGGTGGACATCATCAACGCACGGGCTTCGAGCTGGGCTTCCAGGGTCAGCGGTACGTGCACCGCCATCTGGTCACCGTCAAAGTCGGCGTTGTAAGCCGCACATACCAGCGGGTGCAGCTGGATCGCCTTGCCTTCGATCAGCACCGGCTCGAACGCCTGGATACCCAGACGGTGCAGGGTCGGGGCGCGGTTCAGCATGATCGGATGCTCGCGGATGACTTCGTCCAGGATATCCCAGACCACGCCTTCCTCACGCTCAACCATCTTCTTGGCGGCCTTGATGGTGGTCGCCAGGCCGCGGTGCTCCAGCTTGGAGAAAATAAACGGCTTGAACAGCTCCAGGGCCATCTTCTTCGGAAGACCACACTGGTGCAGACGCAGGTAGGGGCCGACCACGATCACCGAACGACCGGAGTAGTCCACCCGCTTACCCAGCAGGTTCTGACGGAAACGACCCTGCTTACCCTTAATCATGTCAGCCAGGGACTTCAGCGGGCGCTTGTTGGTGCCGGTGATGGCACGGCCACGACGGCCGTTGTCCAGCAGCGCGTCCACGGCTTCCTGCAGCATCCGTTTCTCGTTGCGCACGATAATGTCCGGAGCATTCAGCTCCAGCAGGCGCTTGAGCCGGTTGTTCCGGTTAATTACCCGGCGGTACAGGTCGTTCAGGTCTGACGTCGCAAACCGACCGCCGTCCAGCGGCACCAGCGGACGCAGATCCGGCGGAAGAACCGGCAGCACGGTCATGACCATGTCGCCCGGCTTGTTGCCGGAGTACAGGAACGCCTCGAGAATCTTCAGGCGCTTGCTGAATTTCTTGATCTTGGTTTCAGAGTTGGTCTGCGGGATCTCTTCACGCAGCGCATCAACCTCTTCCTGCAGGTCGATACCTTCCAGCAGCTCCTTGACCGCTTCGGCACCCATACGGGCGTCGAACTCGTCACCGAATTCTTCCAGGGCTTCGTAGTACTGCTCGTCATTCAGCAGTTGCCCTTTCTCCAGGGTGGTCATCCCCGGATCGATCACAATAAAGGATTCGAAGTACAGGACCCGCTCGATGTCGCGCAGGGTCATGTCCAGCATCAGGCCAATGCGGGACGGCAGTGACTTCAGGAACCAGATGTGTGCCACCGGGCTTGCCAGCTCGATGTGGCCCATGCGCTCACGACGCACACTGGCCAGCGCAACCTCAACGCCACACTTCTCGCAGATGACACCGCGGTGCTTCAGACGCTTGTACTTGCCACACAGGCACTCATAGTCCTTGATCGGGCCGAAGATCTTGGCACAGAAAAGACCGTCGCGCTCCGGCTTGAAGGTACGGTAGTTAATGGTCTCAGGCTTCTTCACTTCGCCAAAGGACCAGGAACGGATCATATCAGGCGACGCCAGGCCAATTCGGATGGCGTCAAATTCCTTGCTTTGGTTCTGGCTCTTGAGAAGATTCAGCAAATCTTTCATCAGTAAAAGCTCCGGATGGCGTTAATCTCGGGCGGGCACAGGTCGTGCCCGCTCACGCTGCCAAAAACAATTCGGCTCACTCGGATTCCAGCTCGATGTCGATACCCAGCGAGCGGATTTCCTTGACAAGAACGTTGAAGGATTCGGGCATGCCCGGCTCCATCCGATGATCGCCATCGACAATGTTCTTGTACATCTTGGTCCGACCGTTCACGTCATCAGACTTGACGGTGAGCATCTCCTGCAGCGTATAGGCTGCACCGTAGGCCTCAAGGGCCCACACTTCCATCTCACCGAAGCGCTGGCCACCGAACTGGGCCTTACCACCCAGCGGCTGCTGGGTAACCAGGCTGTAAGAGCCGGTGGAACGAGCGTGCATCTTGTCATCGATCAGGTGGTTCAGCTTCAGGATGTACATGTAACCAACCGTCACCGGGCGATCGAAGGCATCACCGGTGCGACCATCGTACAGCCTGGTCTGGCCGGTAGTGCTCATCCCCGCCAGCTCAAGCATACGCTTGACCTCGGCCTCCTTGGCACCGTCGAACACCGGCGTTGCCATGGGAACACCGCCACGGAGGTTATGGCACATCTCCAGGATTTCCTTGTCAGACAGGGAATCCAGATCCACCTTGAACACTTCGTCCGAATGATTGTAGATCTCATCCAGCAGCTTGCGTAATTCCGCGACCTTGCGCTGCTCGTCCAGCATCTGGCTGATTCGCTCACCCAGACCTTTGGCCGCCGCGCCCAGATGGGTCTCAAGCACCTGACCTACGTTCATCCGCGAGGGCACACCCAGCGGGTTCAGAACCACGTCAACCGTATTGCCGTGTTCGTCGTAAGGCATGTCTTCGATCGGCATAACCGAGGAAATAACACCCTTGTTACCGTGACGACCGGCCATCTTGTCACCCGGCTGGATGCGACGCTTGATCGCCAGGTATACCTTGACGATTTTCAGTACGCCCGGGGCAAGGTCATCACCCTGCTGAAGCTTGCCTTTCTTATCATCAAAGCGCGCTTCGTGCTCCTTCTTGCGATCCTCCAGACCCTGCTCGGATTTCTCCAGCAGCTCGTTCAGGCTCTCGTCTTTCATCCGGAGCTTGAACCAGTCGGAACGCGGCAGGTCGGCCAGGTAGCCTTCCTCAAGAGTTGCGCCTTTTTTCAGGCCCGGACCACTGATCACTACCTGGCCTTTGAGGGCGCTCATGAGACGCTCAAAAGTAGCCCCTTCAACAATGCGGTATTCGTCCTTCAGATCCTTGCGGTACTGATCCAACTGCTCTTTCTCGATGGACTGGGCACGCTGGTCCTTCTCGATACCGTCGCGGGTAAATACCTGAACATCAATGACCGTACCGCGGGTACCGGTCGGCACCCGTGAGGAGGTGTCCTTAACATCGGACGCCTTCTCACCGAAGATGGCACGCAGCAACTTCTCCTCTGGTGTCAGCTGGGTTTCACCCTTCGGGGTCACCTTGCCAACCAGGATATCGCCCGGCCCCACTTCCGCACCGATGTACACAATGCCGGACTCATCCAGCTTGGACAGCGCACTTTCACCAACGTTCGGAATATCCGCGGTGATTTCTTCGCTGCCCAGCTTGGTGTCCCGGGCCACACAGGTCAGTTCCTGAATGTGAATGGTAGTCAGACGGTCTTCCTGAACCACTTTCTCGGAGATGAGGATGGAGTCCTCGAAGTTGTAACCGTTCCAGGGCATGAACGCGATGCGCATGTTCTGCCCCAGCGCCAGTTCACCCAGGTCCACGGACGGGCCATCAGCCAACACGTCACCGCGGGCGATGACATCACCCTGACGCACGATGGAGCGCTGGTTAATGCAGGTGTTCTGGTTCGAACGGGTGTACTTGGTGAGGTTGTAGATATCCACACCGGCATCACCCGCTTCGGTTTCCTCGTTGTTAACACGGACCACGATACGGGCCGCATCAACACTCTCGATGACGCCACCGCGACGGGCCGTTACACAAACACCGGAGTCCTGGGCCACCGTGCGCTCAACACCAGTACCGACCAGCGGCACCTGTGAACGAAGCGTCGGAACCGCCTGACGCTGCATGTTTGCACCCATCAGTGCGCGGTTGGCGTCGTCGTGTTCCAGGAACGGAATCAGTGACGCAGCCACCGACACCACCTGGCGCGGAGACACGTCCATGAAGTTGACGCTTTCCGGCGGGGTGACGGTGAACTCGTTCTGGTGACGCACGGTAACCAGCTCATCGGTCAGGCGCTTGGACTTTTCGTCCATCGCGGCACTGGCCTGGGCGATCACATAATTGCTTTCTTCAATGGCAGACAGGTACACCACTTCGTCGGTGACCACACCTTCAACCACTTTCCGGTACGGACTTTCAAGGAAGCCGTAGGAATTGGAGCGGGCATAGGTCGCCAACGAGTTGATCAGACCGATGTTCGGGCCTTCCGGTGTCTCGATCGGGCACACACGTCCGTAATGGGTCGGGTGTACGTCGCGAACCTCAAAGCCGGCACGCTCACGGGTCAGACCACCGGGACCAAGAGCCGAGATACGACGCTTGTGAGTCACTTCGGACAGTGGGTTGTTCTGATCCATGAACTGGGACAACTGGCTGGAACCAAAAAACTCTTTAACCGCTGCGGCTACGGGCTTGGCGTTGATCAGGTCCTGAGGCATCAGGCCTTCACTTTCCGCCAGGCTCAGACGCTCACGAACCGCGCGCTCAACCCGCACGAGACCCACACGGAACTGGTTCTCGGCCATTTCACCAACGCAGCGAACACGACGGTTACCCAGGTTATCGATGTCATCCACATTGCCCTGGCCGTTACGGATATCGATCAGGGTCTTGAGAACATCGATGATGTCTTCGTGGGTCAGCGTGCCTTCACCGGTGCTTTCCTCACGGCGAAGACGACGGTTGAGCTTCATCCGGCCAACCGCTGACAGGTCATAGCGCTCTTCGGAGAAGAACAGGTTATTGAACAGGTTCTCAGCCGACTCTTTGGTGGGCGGCTCGCCCGGGCGCATCATCCGGTAAATCTCAACCAGCGCTTCCAGCGGGGTGCGGGTCGGATCGATGCGCAGGGTATCGGACATGAACGGACCGCAGTCCAGATCGTTGGTGTAAAGGGTTTCGATCTCCTTTACGCCCGCATCCAGAATCTTGGTGACCAGCTCTTCGGTGAGCTCGGAGTTACACTCAACCAGAACTTCACCGCTGGCCTGATCGATCATGTCCTTGGCCAGGACGCGGCCGTACAGGTACTCGGTCGGTACCTCAAGCTCATTGATGCCGGCTTTTTCCAGCTGCTTGATGTGACGGGCGGTAATCCGGCGACCTTCCTCGACAATCACATTGCCGTCATTGTCCTTGATATCGAAGGTGGCGATGTCACCCCGCAGACGGCTCGGCACCAGCTCCAGCTTGCACACTTCCGCGCCCAGGCTGAATTTACTGGTTTCAAAGAACATCTCAAGCATCTGCTCGGAGGTGTAGCCAAGTGACCGCAGCAGAATAGACGCCGGCAGCTTGCGGCGACGGTCGATCCGAACGAACACGGAGTCCTTCGGATCAAACTCGAAGTCCAGCCAGGAACCACGATAAGGAATCACCCGGGCCGAATACAGCAGCTTGCCGGAGGAATGGGTCTTACCCTTGTCGTGGTCGAAGAACACACCCGGCGACCGGTGGAGCTGGGAAACAATAACGCGCTCGGTACCGTTGATAACGAAGGTACCGTTCTCGGTCATCAGGGGCATTTCGCCCATGTACACTTCCTGCTCTTTAATGTCCTTGATCGCCTTGTTGGACGATTCCTTATCGTAAATGATAAGGCGGACTTTCACCCGCAGCGGTGCTGCGTAGGTTACGCCCCTCAGCTGGCATTCCTTGACATCAAAAACCGGCTCGCCAATACGGTAACTCACGTATTCGAGTGCGGCATTGCCAGAGTAACTGACAATCGGGAATACGGATTTGAATGCTGCGTGAAGACCGGTTTCCCGGCGGTCTTCAGGAGCGGCTTCCATTTGGAGGAAGTCCCTGAACGAATCCAGCTGAATAGACAGCAAATAGGGGACGTCCATCACGGAAGGCAATTTACTAAAATCTTTGCGAATCCGCTTTTTCTCAGTGTAGGAGTAAGTCATCTGCATTCCCCAGCTTTAGACCTGATACCTGGTATCAAGAAGCAACCATTGTTCTGCTTCGGGGCCGAATTGCTCGGCTTATCGCGCCGTCTTGAACAAGACTCTGGCTGTAGGTTTTGAATCGAACATCAACCTGCAATTGCTCGCCAGACTCTATAGCATATACAACAGAAAAAGGCCGGTGGCCCAAAGCCACCAGCCTGTCCATGCTTATCGCACGGTTTCGATCAACAGCCGACTCTTACTTAAGCTCAACGGAAGCGCCTGCTTCCTCAAGCTTCTTCTTGGCTGCCTCAGCGTCGTCTTTGCTGGCAGCTTCCTTGATTGCGGAAGGTGCGCTGTCGACCATTTCCTTAGCTTCTTTCAGACCCAGGCCGGTCAGTTCACGAACGGCCTTGATTACGTTGACCTTCTTCTCACCGGGACCGGTAAGAATTACGTCAAATTCGGTCTGCTCTTCAGCAGCGGCGGCTTCGCCACCAGCGGCGGCAGGCGCAGCAGCAACAGCTGCAGCGGCAGACACACCGAACTTCTCTTCCATTGCTTCAACAAGCGAAACTACGTCCATTACGCTCATTTCTGCGATTGCATTCAAAATGTCTTCGTTAGACAGAGCCATGACTTTCTCCCAAAAATATAAAAAATGGTGTTCAACAGAATCAAGCAGCTTCTTGCTTCTGGTCGCGAACTGCCGCTACAGCACGAGTCACTTTCGAAGGAACTTCGTTCAGTGTCCGTGCCAGCTTGGTGATCGGTGCCTGTGTAACTGCGGCCAGCATTGTCAACGCTTCGTGACGTGTTGGCAGCTTGGCAAGACGGTCGATCTGGTTTGCACCCATCAGCTCTCCGCCGACGGCCAATCCCTTGATCTCGAACGCCTCTTTCTCTTTGGCGAAATCCTTCAGCAGACGCGCTGCCGCGCCCGGATCTTCCATAGAGAATGCCAGAATGGTCGGACCAACCAGCGCTTCATCAATGCACTCGAACTCGGTACCGCGAATCGCGATCTTTGCCAGGTTGTTACGAACAACCTTCAGACGCACGTTTTCGGCACGAGCCTTGGCGCGAAGCGCCGTCATGTCACCAGAGGTCACACCACGGTAGTCAGCCAGAACCACAGACAGAGCACCACCGGCAGTCTCGTTGACTTCAGCGACGATCGCTTTCTTGTCTTCGAGTCTAATTGCCACTGGATTTCTCCTCGATTTCGCCGGGGATATCCCGGCAAACCCACATATACCCCTCACGGGGCTCCCAACGGTGTTTGGGTTCAGAGAGAACGTCTTCACACCGTCTGCGCAGGCGTTGCTTTAACCCTTGTGGCGCTTCCGGTAAACCCGAAGCGCTTCGGGGGCCTGCGGTCTTTGACAGCCTTGGCTTCCGCCCAGACTACAAAGTAACTACCGCTCAGAGAATCAGATGTTCAGACCGCTCTGATCGATAGTCAGGCCAGGACCCATAGTCGAGGAAACGGTGATCTTCTTGAGATACACGCCTTTCGCCGACGAGGGTTTGGCCTTTTTCAGATCTGCCACCAGAGCCTCAAGGTTCTCCTTGATGTTCTCGGCAGAAAACTCAACGTTACCCAGCGGGGCATGGATAATGCCGTTCTTGTCGGTGCGGTAACGAACCTGCCCTGCCTTGGCGTTTTTGACCGCAGTCTCAACGTCAGGAGTCACAGTACCCACCTTCGGGTTCGGCATCAGGCCACGGGGACCCAGAATCTGGCCCAGCTGACCAACAACACGCATGGCATCGGGAGTGGCGATAACCACGTCGAAATCCATGTTGCCTTTTTTAACTTCGTCTGCCAGATCGTCCATACCGACGATATCTGCACCGGCCGCTGTCGCTTTCTCGGCATTGGCGCCCTGGGTAAAGACGGCCACCCGGACAGTCTTACCGGTGCCATGTGGCAGAACAGTACTGCTACGAACCACCTGATCGGATTTACGTGCATCAACGCCCAGGTTTACAGCCACGTCTACTGACTCTTTAAACTTCACGCTCTGACCCAGCTCGACCAGCAGCGAAACTGCCTCGTCAACAGAGTAGGAACGGGTAGAGTCTACCTTTTCACGAATAAGCTTCTGACGCTTGCTCAGCTTTGCCATGTTACAGGCCCTCCACGTTCAGACCCATACTGCGGGCTGTTCCTGCAATGGTACGTACCGCTGCGTCCATATCGGCAGCGGTCAGATCCGGCTCTTTGGTCTTGGCAATTTCTTCAAGTTGCTCACGGGTCACGGTACCAACCTTGTCGGTATTCGGACGACCGGAGCCACTCTTGATGCCGGCGGCCTTCTTGAGAAGAACCGGTGCAGGCGGAGTCTTGGTGATAAAGGTAAAGCTGCGATCACTGTAAACCGTGATAACAGTAGGAATCGGCAGGCCTGGCTCCATATCCTGGGTCTGTGCGTTAAACGCCTTACAGAACTCCATAATGTTTACGCCGCGCTGACCCAGTGCAGGACCAACGGGGGGACTTGGATTGGCCTTACCGGCAGCAACCTGAAGCTTGATATAGGCTTCGATCTTCTTAGCCATGATACATCTCCTGTGGGTTCAGACGCCTTTCGGCTCCCCTTTAGTTACAGCTGCAAAAAGCAGACACAAAAAGCCCGCGTCGCCATAGCGCGCGAGCTTCCAGCTTTCGTATTGCCGGTCAGTCTTTCTCGACCTGCCCAAACTCCAGCTCTACCGGAGTTGAACGGCCGAAGATCAAAACGGCAACCTTGACACGACTCTTGTCGTAGTCAACTTCTTCTACAACGCCGTTGAAGTCAGCGAAAGGCCCTTCAACAACACGAACAACTTCACCTGGCTCAAACAGGGTCTTGGGCTTGGGCTTGTCCGCACCACTCTCGACACGACGCAGAATTGCTTCTGCCTCTTTCTCGGTGATGGGTGCCGGCTTATCCTTGGTGCCACCGATAAAACCCAGAACCCGTGGCGTGTTCTTTACAAGGTGCCACGTTGCGTCATCCATTTCCATCTGGACCAGTACGTACCCTGGATAGAATTTGCGCTCACTCTTGCGCTTCTTCCCTTCACGCATCTCGACGACTTCCTCGGTCGGAACCAGGATTTCGCCGAACCTGTCTTCCATGCCATCAAGAGCAACACGCTCTTTCAGAGTGCGCATTACCTGCTTTTCGAAGCCAGAATACGCATGAACGACGTACCAGCGCTTAGCCATTGCCCACTCCTGTTAACCGATAAACCCGGCGACCAGCAAGCTGATCAGCGAATCCATACCCCACAACAACAGCGCAACGACCAGCACAAACACCACAACAATCGCAGTTGTCTGCACCAATTCGGGCCTGGTGGGCCATACCACTTTCCGGATCTCCACCCTCGCTTCCTTCAGCAGCGTCGCAAAACGACGACCACGATCGGTTTGAAGGGCGACAAGCGCCGCAACAATCGCGAGACCTACAAGAGCCAGAACCCGATACAGCAGAGACTCGGCACTATAATACTGATTCCCCACCACACCGATGGCGATCAGAACGAAAACAACCAGCCACTTCACGAAATCGAAACGGCTGGTCGACTGAACGGCTTTTGACTCCATAGGAATCAACTTATGTATCCGGATGTTAAAAAATGGCAGGCCAGGAGGGAATCGAACCCCCAACCTGCGGTTTTGGAGACCGCTGCTCTGCCAATTGAGCTACTGGCCTGCACCGAAACAACTCAGCGCACTTACTCTCGAGTAACCTACTCGATGATCTTGGAGACCACGCCGGCACCAACGGTACGGCCGCCTTCGCGAATCGCGAAGCGCAGACCATCTTCCATGGCGATCGGAGCAATCAGGGTAACACTCATCTTCACGTTGTCACCCGGCATAACCATTTCC
>NZ_JBSXNZ010000029.1:0-25056 GCF_056857895.1 Marinobacter sp. B-21 | reverse complement strand
GGAGGAAAGCGCAGTTGAGTTGGGATAGAATCAGACATGGGCGAACCTTGTTTAGCTTCTTCCGAAGCGTTATTGGCGTAACTCCCATTATATCAATGGGTTGAGCAAGGTTCGCCTTTTTTTATGAATAATTCGGGCTAGCTGAGATGGTACCTGGTGCAGAAATAAGACCACCCGGAGAACCGGGTGGAAAGATCCTTAAAAAAACGGGTTTTGCCTAACCGGAACAATTTAATGTTCGAACATGATCTCCTCTAACGTCAGCGTCGTGCCCTGAACAGCAAGGGAGTCATAGGTTCTCCGTTTGAGCTCGGAAGACCAGGCATCAGGAAGCTCCTCCTCAAGGAAGTCCCATAAATCGACGGCATTGAGATCTTTTGATCCGGCTTCTGGAACAGCAAAACACAGTCCTGAATCTTCAATGATGCGTTCCGCCTCTCGAACGGCGAACCGGTCTATCGTCGAGGGGAGCGCTTTTTCAAGCCCGTTTAGTACTCGCAGACAGAATTCCGGATTTAAATACCGCGGCGCATCTGCATCTCGGTGGGACTCAACGGCCGCTGAGAGGGCGCGCCAAGGTGAGAAGCCACTGAACCGAGCGATCCGCTCCAGATGGTAGGTATAGCCAGGTCTAGTCGCCCTCGACTCTTCTTTGGCTGCACGTGTCAGGTGTTTAAGAAATGCGGTAGGTGTAGGTGCTGGGTACATCGTCCCCTCCAACTCAAATCGTATCGGCTGCCATTCCCGCTTAGCCTCCGCCCGAAAAGGTGAAGGAACAAACTGTTTTGCAAAGGGCTGCAAGGAGCTTTACGTATCGCGGGAAGCGCGGTGGCGTGCCCAAACACCTGCGCTAAAGGTATTAGAATGAGGCGACTGGGTCAACTTCGCATTGAGCCGGCTTCGGGATAGAGTTATCGTGTTTCGGATTTCCAGAGGCAGGATCTACCTGCGCTATGCGACTAAAACTTCAAAAGCACATAACCATCCGTTAAATACCTACCAGTTAGCTAGCAAACTAACATACCCTCTGCAGTCGGCGACAATTTGGGGGTACATATGGGGGTACAAAAAGCATCTCGATAAACTTAAATCATAATTACCAATAACTTGTGACCAAATTTGGTTCCTGCCGGGGGTACCACCGAAGTCCTCGCCACCTCCCTGCGGGATGCACAGGCCTTCCCCGCCGCCGACTTTGCCCCGCTTTACCACCGTCGCTGGGGCATCGAAACCGACTACCTGCGCCTCAAGCAAACCCTGCAGATCGCCTCATCCGGCGCTGACCGTTGCCACATCACCCCGGTGACGCTGTTTATCCCCTGCCCATGACGTCCGACAGGCTGCCAGGGCTGGCTTTTGGCTTGTCCGGGGCTTAAGTTGATGACGTCGGCCCCGTACCCAGCAATGCAACCACCTGGACCAGGAACAAATGGCGATAGGTTCGGTGTTTTAGGATCTCAAGCATCGCCTCTCTAGTGACATGGTCAGGACTGAAAGGTTGTGGTAGTCATCTGACTACAGTAGCATTCTCATGCTATCCCCCCTGGGGGGATGTGTCAAAAGCTCGATCTTGGCCCTCAGGCTCACTATTCGTCATCCTTGCCAGGAATACTGTTATGCACCACGAACGACTCGACCATTGGCAACATAATCACATCTTCGGTCAGGATCTGAAGCGCTCTGGCGAAATCCGAACACTCATCGTGGTGGGCCTGACGTTGGCGATGATGGCCTGGGAAATCCTGGCAGGGATCGTTTACGGCTCAATGGCCTTGCTGGCCGATGGCCTGCACATGGGATCGCACGCGGTGGCTCTGGGCATTGCCGCCTTCGCGTATGCGTACGCCAGGAAAAATGCAGGCAACGCTCGGTTCTCTTTTGGTACGGGGAAGGTCAATGCGCTGGGCGGCTTTACCGGTGCGATTCTACTGGCTGTCTTTGCTCTCTACATGGTCATCGAGAGCGTTGGGCGTTTTATCCAGCCAGTCCCCATTTCCTTCGATGGTGCAATTTTCGTGGCCATCATCGGCCTCGTGGTCAATGGGGTGTCAGCCTGGATACTGGGGGATGCGGGGCATGACCATGGCCACAGTCACGGGCATGATCACGGCCATCACCACCATGACCACAACCGCCGGGCGGCCTACCTTCATGTGCTTGCCGATGCCCTGACCTCAGTCCTGGCCATTGTTGCCCTTGTAGCCGGTAAATATGCGGGATGGAACTGGATGGACCCGATGATGGGTATTATCGGTGCCATTCTGGTAACACGCTGGTCCTGGCACCTGTTGAAAGACACGTCAAAAGTGCTCCTCGATGAGCAACATCAAGACATGGAGGAAACCGTCAAACTGGCAGTGGAAGACGACGATGCCAAAGTCAGTGATCTGCATGTGTGGGCGATTGGCCCAAACATTCATGCGGCTATTGTCTCAGTGGTCTCCCACCAGCCCGAGTCGCCCACAGTCTACAAGGAACGCATTCAGGCCCGCTGCCACTCCCTGGTCCACGTGACGGTGGAACCTTTGCGGTGTGAGTAACACAGAGAAGCAACAGTGATGGAATCAAAGATACCGGGCGATTGCCTTGAATTCATCGACGCGCCGCTGCTGGTCCGGCTCCAGCGGCCCGATGGCATCGTCCAGGCAATGCTCAATGTGGTCCTGTACCAGTACGCGCTTGGCTTGCTGAATGGCCTTTTCCACAGCGTGAAGCTGCTGCGCCAGTTCCAGGCAGGGTTTTCCCTGATCAATCATGCCAATCACGCTTTCAAGATGGCCGCTGGCCCGCTTCAGGCGTTTGATGATGTTCGAGTGCGATTGATGCGTATGATCATTTACCATGTTTAATTCCTATCCCCCACGGGGGGATGTTATCCTTTGTTTTCGCTGAAATCCAACAACCGACTCGACGCAACAAACTGATGATTTCGGCCATTCACCAAAGAAAACTGCTTCCGACGCTCGTCATGCTGTTCGCATTGGCGGGCCTGTCACTGTCGGTGATTGGCGAGGTGTTCTCTCACGGCGTGGCTGAGTTGGCAGGTGATTGGGAATCACGACTCAGCGGCCATTCAGACAGTCATGGTGGGCATGGGCACAGCCATGATTTTGACGAAGAACCAGAGGTCTCACTGCACCACGATGCGGGAAATCACACCCACGAGACAGTGGACCAGCTAAGGGTTCCCCTGGTTTCACAAAGCCTTACCGTTCTCCGGCAACAGGTGCCCTTTGCCGGTGATTCCCCCCGCAGCTTGCGCTATCGGCTCGAACGCCCTCCAAAAGCACTCCTTCCTGCTTGATTCTTGCCGCTTAGGCGGCCCACGGAAATAAATTCGATTGGAGTCTTTATGTTGTCAAGTTTGCTTGGCGGTTGCCGTATTATGTCCTCGACGGGCGCAGGCAGTCGTCTCTTCTGGATATTTCTGACACTGGGCTTGCTGGGCCTGAGTACCGATGTGCTGGCCCATTCTGTCGCCCAGGGCGATAAGGGGTACATTCAGGAAATTACCAGTGTAAACCTCATTGCGTTCACCTACCTCGGGGCCAAACACATGGTCACCGGTTATGACCACCTGCTGTTCCTGCTGGGTGTGATCTTCTTCCTCTACCAAATGAAGCACATCGCGATCTACGTGAGCCTGTTTGCCCTGGGGCATTCCACCACGATGCTGCTGGGGGTGTATTTCAACGTGGGCATCAACAGCTACATCATTGATGCAATTATCGGTCTCTCCATCGTGTACAAGGCACTGGACAATATTGGTGCTTATCAGCGCTGGTTTGGATTCCAGCCTAACACCAAGGCGGCCACGCTCATTTTCGGTTTCTTCCATGGCTTTGGCCTGTCCACCAAGATCATCGAATACGACATCTCACCGGATGGGCTAATCCCGAACCTCCTCGCCTTCAACGTAGGCGTGGAAATCGGACAACTCATCGCCCTGGCCATGATCCTGATCGGCATCAGCTTCTGGCGTAAAACCGACGGCTTTTTCCGCCACGCCTACACCGCCAACGCGGCCATGATGAGCGCAGGTTTCCTGCTCTTTGGCTATCAGCTCACCGGTTATTTTGCCGCCTAATTCTGGAGATTCAGTATGTACAACACCGATACACCAAGCCGTGAAGAATTGCCCAGCGCCGCCAAACTGATTCGATCAACCATCATCGCTGCCATTGTGGCACTGGTTCTGCTGGTTACTGTGGTAATGCCCGCCGAGTACGCCCTGGACCCGACCGGAGCGGGCCAACTGCTGGGATTGACCGAGATGGGCGAGATCAAGGAACAGCTCGCCGAAGAGGCCGCCGCTGACGAGGCCGCCCAGATGGTTGCCGTTCAATCCTCGGGCGATCAGCAGGCAGCAGCAGAAGTAGCACAACCTGTAGCTAAAGAACCCACCCAGGAAGCAGCCTCGAACCTGGAGCCAGAAACTGCGCCCCTCGAGGCGCAAACAGCATCAGAAGCAGTACCTGCGGAACCGCAGTGGCAGGATGAAGTGCGCGTGGTTCTCACGCCTGGCGAAGGTACTGAGTTCAAGCTCACCATGGAAGAAAGTGCCGTGGCTCGGTTCTCTTGGGCATCCGAGGGTGGCCCCATCAACTACGACACCCATGGCGATGGGGGCGGCCAGTCAATTTCATACGAGAAAGGCCGGGGCGTGCCGGAAGACGAAGGCAAACTGGAAGCCGCTTTTACCGGCAACCATGGCTGGTTCTTCAGAAACCGGAATGACAACGACATCACCCTGGTGCTCCGTACCGGCGGAGATTACGGACAGCTGAAAAAAATGCTGTAATAGAGACAGCCTGCAGAGGGCTGGCAGGACGCCAGTTCTTTGCCTTGCCCAGATTGGACGCCCGCGGGACACGGGGGTGGCTTCTCTGGATAAGCTGCGCATCGACAGTACCGTGGTGGCCAGCCCTACTGCTCAGCCCAGTGACAGCCAGTTGCTGAATGATGGCGTGCATGTGATCAGTCGGCTGCTGGCAAAAAGCAAAACCGACATCCAGGGATGAGCCAAACTGGTTGAAAACGCGTGTTTCTGGATGGGCACTGGCGAGCAGGCCTTCTTCTCACAGGGCCGCAACCGGTCACTGCACTCCTTTTCTTTTCTCGATATCTTCCGCGGCCTCACGCAGAAACGACTCCACGGTTTCGTCCGGCAGCAGTAACTGTTGTTCAATCATGGAATCCCGCCATTCCGTTGCTTTAAAAATACAGCGGTACTCGTTGGGAAACTCGATGTAAAGCCGCTTGAAGAACTCCCTGGCCAGTATTTTTTTGGGTGCATGCCTGCGTGATTGCAAAACCGCCATGTTATACAGAGCACCAGCCCGAACGTTATCCGGCTGACTCTCGTCTTCATAGATGCCCTCAAGCCTTTTGTAAACCTCTTTCAGGCCTGTAAGCCTGTATTTTTTAAGAATTTCGACCGCCGAGGTCATCACCCGGTCCTCCCCATACTTGCAAGGCGATTCGGCGTGGTCTCTCACATACCTGTCGACAGCACGGTCTACTTCACCCTTGTGTTTGTAGTCCTGTTTCTGATCCCAGATGAAAGCGGTGCCTGCGGCAGTTTCAATTGTACCCGGCATACATCCGGCGAGCAGTGAGCCAAGCAAAAGTAAAACAGCAAGCAACCAAGCCTTTCGAAATTCGGGTTTGAGATGAGTGATCATGGAATTCTTCCCTGACAACGTTTGATCTGGTTTTCACAACCCGCAAACGTTAACGGTTTATGGCGAGCGAAAACGTGAGCCTTGTATGAAAACTGCCAAGACACCGCGTAAACCGCTGAAGGTTGCCACCCATTCCACGTGAAGCCTGCCCGCATGAGCCCCCCAGAGAATAAATGCCGGCGAGCATCGGCCCGGTACCCGTAATTGGTGCGGGCAGGCTAAGATGCCGCTCCATCCCGCCACATACACTTAGTCCAGAGTGCCCCCCGTATCTCTGTAACTGGAGGCCGGGCTTAGGTTAATTTTTTAGCGTTTTTGGAAAAACTCATATACCGAGAACTTTATTTCTGTCTACGATCTCCCCGCCACACACGATGAATTCGAAATGCGCAGCCTGTACAACCGAATGAACGTGTCTTGGTGTAAATAACCCCCAGCAAGTGGCACCGGAATTTCGCACTGACCAGTACTGGATTCCCTCAGAATCGCCAGCACGAAGGTGCGCACCCAACACACGAGACGCGGAATAGTCGTCAGGTTGGTATATCCCGTGGGTCGCCGCCAACGCGGTGGCATCATGAATTACGCCCCCGGTAAACGTGCAGGCGAGGCCACGGAAGATCATTCGGTCGAATTTCAGGTCCTCGATATTCGCCAGGTATCGGCCCTGGTGATATTCAACCTCAGCGAGCGCTGTCTCCATGGTGTCGCCGATATACAACATTCCGTACTCGCCGTTACTGAACCGACTTCCGTCCGGGGAAACATGGGTAAAGGGCGACGCAGCATAGGGACAACCGGGAATGCCCCAGGGAATTTCCTCCAGGTCGATGTAATTGAGGTCACCGACTTCCTGCTTGAGGCGAGGGTTTGTCATGGCCTGCAGGTCGAAAAGATCCTGAAACTCATCGGGATCGGCCACATCGTTGAATATATCAATGGGAGGAAGCTTGGAGTTGACCAGGCGAAAGCCCTTTGTTTTCGGAACCGTTATGACCGGGAGGTTTAACCCCATCACCAGAGACCACCACGCAGGGCGTCAATGCGCCTGAACGTCTCGTATAGCGCTGCAAAATCTCCGCTTTCGATCACCTCCAGCGGAGCCCTACCATGGAAAAAGGGGTTGTGGTTCCTCTTTCGCATGAATCCATACACGTTCTCCGGATTTTCAAACACAATCCGCAGGGCCTGATGCATGTTCAGCAGGTAGCTGATGCGCGTGACCTGATCCCGGTCCAGACGGGCGCTCTCGGGATCGTTCCGGTACTTGTAAAAGGTTGCCTTCGGGAGCCTCAGAATAGCCTGCATCTGTTCGGCACTACATCCCCATTTATCGAGAATGTTGAACGCAGTTTTTAGGCCACTGACACCCATGCGACGGGCTTCAGCGAGTGATTTTTTCTCTGCAATCGCACTCATCATACTAACCCCGCTTTATGCGCATCAACAGTCTCATATTAGACTTCTAATCTCATAAAGTCTATTAAGGGACAGAATTCAGTGGGGCCCTCTTCACGCCACCGCGCGGTTCTTGGGGACAGCAGGACCGGCTTCGGAAAGCGACCTTCTCGAACCATCGCCAAATGCTCTTGGAGCAAACACGGTAACGTTGACTTACTTCTTTGATGCCATAAATAATCCCCTGTCGGGCGTTTCCGGGGAAACTTTCCGGTGTAGGCACGCCGGGCATAAACCAATCCGCTTGCCGCATCAACACTGGATGTCGTCAACACAGTTCGTGTGATTAAGCCGACCAGAAGTATCGACTCTCCTCCCTCCTTAAATCCCCTTTTCAGCCTCCTGTGTGTGCTTGCGAACAGACAGACGAGCGGTCAAACACTGATCCTGAGAGCCTGTGCTGGCGTCCGCTGACTGCCTTGGCATCTGCTGCGTAACGGGTCCGGGCCGAGCACGTAATAGCGCATTTCGGAAATGCAATCTGAAAAATGCAAGTAAGGAGCTTCTCATGATCAGAGTCTACACTGCGGCAATCACGCTCTGTTTTCTGGGTACCCTGCCTATGGCAGCATCCGCACAATCCCCAGAGTTCGGCCCGAATGAAGGCGACCGCGAATTCTCCCTCTCCGGAACAGGCAGTAACGACCGGGATTTCAACAGCGGCAGCTTCGGCGTGACCGGCGATCTGGGCTGGTATTTGCGGGATAACATGGTTGCCGGTGCCCGGCAAAGCATCAATTACGCCAGCATCGAAGGAGAAAGTGTCAAGGATGATTTCTGGAACGGCTCAACCCGTGGTTACTTCAACTATCAGTTTCTCGCTGATCGCGCGCGCCCCTTTGTCGGCGGCAGTCTCGGCGGGATCTACGGCGATGGCGTCAAGGACAGCGCCTTCGCCGGCCTGGAAACGGGAATAAAGTACTACGTGCGGACGAAGACCTATTTCCTCGCCCGAGCCGAATACCAGTTCTTCTTCAGCGACACCAACGACGCATCGGATGCCTTCCAGGACGACGGAGCCTGGGCTTATACGGTGGGTCTGGGTTACAACTTCTAATCCACAGCGAGCGCTGACGAAGTAGAGGAAGTCCTGAAACCTACTTCGTCGTCGCATCGCTGGCTGATTAAAGTTTTCTGTCCATCAGTGTTTCGCCAGATAGTCCTTTTGCCCTGGATCATCCGATAAATCGTAAGAATGTTCATCGTTGTATTCCGTTTTTTTGGATTCTCTAAGTTAAGATGCGAGTCCGACCCACCAAACGGAACCCCAAATGGCCCGCTTCACCGAAATCGGCACCGCAATCATTCCCGGCAAGGGAACCCGATTACGCCTGCTTCAGCGCAACGATGAGTTCTCTATCAAGATTGCCGGCACTACCGGTGAGTTGATGAACAGCCGGATACACGGCTCGGAAGATGCGCTCGCCACGCTGGCATGCGAGCGGATTGCAGATCAACCCTCCCCCCGGGTACTGATTGGCGGGCTGGGAATGGGGTTTACTCTGGCCGCAGCGCTGTCAGCACTGGGCGAGGATGCGCAGGTAACGGTGGCTGAACTGGTTCCCGAAGTTGAAGTGTGGAACCGGGGGCCGCTGGGCGCTGCTGCCAGGAACCCGTTGAACGATCCCAGGGCCAGCGTTCATGTTGGTGATGTGGCGGAATTGCTTAGAAGCAGCGATGGCGAATGGGATGCCATCCTGCTGGATGTCGACAACGGCCCGGAAGGGATGACCCGCAAGGAGAACAACTGGATTTACTCCCCGGATGGTATTGCCGCGGCCCAGAAATCCCTGCGCCCCGAGGGCATCCTGGCTTACTGGTCCGCCGGCCCGGAGCACGCATTTACCGAGAGGCTGCGCCGCGCCGGGTTTTCCGTGGAGCCGGTTACGGTGCGGGCTTTGCGCCCTGGCAAGGGCGCTCGTCACGTTATCTGGCTGGCGTGGTAACTGTTAACGCGCCGGTTTATGGCGACCGCCCTGGTTAAGCCGGAACTGCTCGATGGTTTTTCGCAGGTTTTCCGCCATGGAGAGCAAGTCTCCCGCAATGCGGGCCGTCTCCTTGGCGTCGCCGGAGGTCTGCTCCGCCGAACGGCTGATTTCGATTACGTTGTGATTGATGGATTCGGCAACCTCGCTCTGCTCATTGGCAGCGCTTTCCATTTCCTGGTTGAGATCGGTAATCTGGCGCACCGCCGCCGCAATGGCCTGTAGCTCGGATTCCACCTTGAGAATCGCGGATACCTGCTGTTCGGCCATCTCCGAGGCGTGTCGCATGGTGGCCACGCAGTCCACCACTTCGCCCTTAAGCCCATTGATGGTGTTACGGATTTCCTCGGTTGAATCCTGGGTGCGTGAGGCAAGTGCGCGCACTTCATCGGCGACCACCGAGAAGCCACGGCCCTGCTCACCGGCCCGCGCGGCCTCAATGGCGGCGTTCAGCGCCAGCAGGTTGGTCTGGTCGGCAATGTTGGAGATTACCTCCAGCATATCCGACATCTGACTAGTGCGCTGATCCAGCTGTTCGATGCGTTGTGCGCCGCTCTGTACTTCGCTGTTCAGCGCCCCGATGCCTTCCACCGCGTTGCGGGCGAGGCTCTCACCCTTAGTGGCGGATTCTGCTGTGTCCGCCGATTTACGGGTGGTGTGAATGGCGTTTTCCCGGACCTGCACGGCGGAAGCCGCCATTTCCGTGGTGGCGCTGGCCACCTGGTCGGTGTTGTCCCGCTGGGCCAGCACCTCGCGCTCGGTGGTGTCCGCCTTGCCAGCAATACTGCGGGCCGCCTGCTCCACTTGCTCGGCGTTGTCCATCACGGTGTTCATGCTCTCCCGGATCTTCGCCATCATCCGGTTAAACGCGCGGGAGACAGAGCCAATTTCGTCATTACGGGTTACTTCCAGCTCAATGGTCAGGTCGGAATTGCGGGAGATCTCGTCCATCCTGTCGTGGAGCCGGCGCAGACGGGAAAACACCAGCCGGCCCAAGGCCGCTGCCGTCAGGAAAAACACGGCGACGAATATGGCCACCTGGATGCCACCACTGGTGAGCAGCTGTTGGTGCAAACGGGCATCGCTTCCCGCCAGGGAATAATCCACCCGGATAGCGCCAAGTACGTCCCCTTCCCTGGCCTGGTGGCAACCCAGGCAGTTAACGCCCTGATAGTTCTCCCGGGCAATCACCGGCTCAATCAGGGTGTAGACCCGGCCCTCCTCATTTTTGGAATAAGCCTCCACCCGCTCGCCGGACAGCGCTTTCCTGTCCAGGGGCTCCCGTTTCTGTTCGGACTCCTTGCCGGTACCAAAGACCCGGTTCAGCAGATCACTTCGAATCACCCGCACATCCAGAACATCCTCGGGGGCCTTCACCTTTTCCCGAAGCACATCCCGGTTGCCAATGGTGCCGGTGATCATCATGGTGTTCAGCCCGTCGAAATAGGACTTGGCCAGCCCGTCGACATACTTGTGGCTGAACTCTTCAACATGGGCACGCTGTGAATTCGCGCTATAGAGCACGGTAAACACAAGTACCAGCGAGAAAGCCGTCGCCAGGGCAACGAGTAACAGGAATCGAATGGAGTAGTGTTTTTTCATGATAACCCGACTCAGGAACCGCTCTGCGGGCGGCTTGAAAATTGGTTTGACTGGATAAAATAACGGCCAACTGTCGCCGGACTTTATAGATATGTGTCATTTTTTTCCTGACTTGGGTCAGATCGGGGAGAGGTCAATGACACTCCCTGCATGGAAAAAGCAAACCGGGGAAAGTTCGGTGGAGTTGGCCTGAAAGCTGCAGGAACCAGTGGTAAGTACCAGAAATCTCAAGCACTGACTGTTCGGCAACCGCTCTCGGGCAAGCCGAAGGAGGAAAACCATCCATGTCCCTACTGACTTCACTGATCCGGGCAAGCACCCAGTTCCAGCAGGCCATGGAAAAGCGCCAGACACCGGCCACAGGCCCGGAAACCGCAGCGGCCAAGGCCCAAACAAAAACCGTAGAAGCCGAGCCGACCGCCGGTGATGACCGCTTCACACCCTCGGACAACAGTCAGACCGACCTCGGCCGCCTGAAGGCCCGCCGGCTCGCCATGGCCGACTACAAACAAACCGTGGGGCAGGATCTTGCCTTCGTGCGGGAGACACTTCGGCATAAACTTGCCGAATACAACCTGCACCCGGCAACCGCGCTCAACGTAAGCAAATATGAAAACGGCAGCGTTGCCGTGGAAGGAAAAATTGCAGACAAAACCCGGGCACTGATTGAAAAAGACCTGAACGTGAACAAAAACTTCAAGGAAGCGTTCAATCGCCTGAGCGTCAACGAACCGACGCTTGATTTCATGGACAACGCGCTCAAGCTGAACCAGGCCTACGGGGTCAACAACCCGCTACTGGACACACTGATCAGTGAAAACCAGCAGTTCAACGGCCTTCAGGACCTGGTTCACCGGTACGATACCCTGCGGCGCTCGGTGGGCGCCGGGCAGATAGAAGCGGCGGGCAATACTCGGGCGTACGCTTTCAACCTGAACGCCCGGGCATAGGATGGCCGACAGCGCCCCATCCGGGTAATCAAACTTCGAAAGGCGCCGGATCCCCTTTGCCAACCCGGGTCACCACCGGCGCTTCGCCGGTGAAGTCCACCACCGTGGTTGCCTCCATGCCGCAGAACCCGCCGTCAATAATCAGATCCAGCTCATGCTCCAGGGTATCCCGGATGTCGTAGGGATCGGTCATCGGCTCTGTCTCACCGGGCAGGATCAGCGTGCTGCTCATAATCGGCTCACCGAGCTCACCCAGCAACTCCTGAACAATGGCATTGTCCGGCACCCGCACACCGACAGTCCGCCGCTTGGGATGAAGCAACCGGCGCGGCACCTCACTGGTGGCATCCAGAATGAAGGTGTAGGGCCCCGGCGTGAAATTCTTCAGCAACCGGTACTGGGTGTTGTCTACCTTGGCATACACGCCAATATCGGAAAGATCCCGGCACACCAGCGTGAAATTGTGCTTGTCATCCAGCCTGCGAATCCGCTTGATCCGGTCCGCCGCCTGCTTGTCACCGAGGTGGCAACCAATGGCATAGGCGGAATCCGTGGGGTACACAATCACCCCCCCGCGGCGAAGGATATCCACCGCCTGGTTAATCAGACGCTTCTGCGGCGTCTCCGGATGGATCTGGAAAAACTGACTCATTAACCCTCTCCCTGAGCGGATCGTGCCGCCATCGCCGGACCCTTCTTGGACCCGCCCATACAATTCGGAGACTCCGGCGCCACCTGCCCGGACGCCTCCCACTCCTCTGGAGAATACAGATGCAGCGCCAACGCATGCACCTCCCCCTCCAGTTCCTCGGCCAGCACCTTATAAATCGCCTGATGCCGCCGCACCCTCATCTGCCCCTCAAACTCCGGTGACACCAGCGTCACCTTGAAATGAGTTTCAGAATTCGGCGGCACACTGTGCTTGTGGCTCTCGTTCTCCACCTGAAGAAAGCGCGCATCGAACGCCTCGTTCAGTTTGGTTTCAATTGCGTTTTGAATTTTCATGTTTTAGGACTCCTACTGCTCAACCCGAGGTTAAGGGGGCGAATTGCATGTGACCCGACGCGGGTATGGAGATAGCTTTCCCAAAAGTGTGTGTTGCCATGGATGGCAACACCAAGCCCCCATGGAAGGGTTCACGGCGTCTTTTGGGAAAGCTACTTCCACAGCCGCCTCCCCCATGCCCACCAGTCTACTACACATATCAGGCACCGCCCGAACCTTGACAGCTCAAAGCCAAAGCGCCACATTCCCATCCCGTTTCCAAAACACCAGACCCCATGCACCTGTACATCGCCGAAAAACCAAGCCTGGGCCGCGCCATCGCCGCCGCCCTCCCCGGCCCGCACCAGAAAGGCCAGGGCTGGATTCGCTGTGGCCAGGGCGAACAGGCTGCCACTGTCAGCTGGTGCATCGGCCACCTCCTGGAACCGGCGGAACCGGCCCGCTACAACCCGGCCTGGAAAAAATGGCGCCAGGAAGACCTGCCCATGTTTCCCGAAAAATGGCAAGTCATGCCCAAGGACAGCGTGCGGCAACAGCTCAATGTCCTCGAATCCCTGATCCGCCAGGCCGAAACCATCACCCATGCCGGCGACCCGGACCGCGAAGGCCAGCTTCTGGTAGACGAAGTTATCCGCTATTTTGGCGCCCGCGCACCGGTAAAGCGGATCCTGATCAACGATTTGACCCCGGCAGCCGTGGCCAAAGCCCTCCAGAGCCCGAAAGACAACCGCGAATTCCGGCGCCTGTCCCATTCGGCGCTGGCCCGGCAACGGGCCGACTGGCTCTACGGCATCAACCTCACCCGCTTCTACACCCTCAGCTATCAGCAACAGGGCGAACAAGGCGTCTATTCCGTTGGCCGGGTGCAAACCCCGGTGCTTGGCCTGGTGGTGGAACGGGACAACACCATCGAAAACTTCCGGCCCAAGCCCTATTTCCGGATTGAAGCCCGCTTCAAGGCCCAGGAAGAGGAAGCCGACCAGCAAACCTTCACCGCCCGCTGGCTGCCCGACGAACAATTCCGGGACCACCTGGACGAAGAAAACCGCCTGCTGAGCCGGGAAGTGGCCGAGCAGATAGCCGAGAGCGTACAAAGCCGGCCCGGCACCATCACCGAATCCCGCTTCCGCGACCGGCCGGAAGCACCGCCGCTACCACTGTCCCTGTCGGCGCTGCAGATCGAAGCCGGCCGGCTGTTCCGGATGGGTGCCAAAGACGTGCTTGATACCGCCCAGAACCTCTACGAGCGCCACCAACTGATCACCTACCCCCGTTCCGACTGCAGGTACTTGCCTGAGGGCCATTACGACCAGCGGGAACAGGTAGTGCGTGCCATTGGCCGGGTGGCACCGGATCTTCAGGAAGCCTGCAATGGCGCAGACCTGGGCAGGAAGACTGCCGCCTGGAACGATAAACAGGTCGATGCCCACCACGCCATCATTCCAACCAGCCGGCCGTCCCCCAACGGCAAACTCAGTGCGGCGGAACAGAAAATCTACGGCCTGATCAGCCGCTACTACCTGATGCAGTTCGCTGCAGACGCAGTTCACCGGGAAGGCAAGCTGACGGTACGAGTAGCGGAGCATCAGTTCCGCGCCACGGAAACGGCCATTCTGGTGCCCGGCTGGAAAGCCCTGGAGCTAAAACTCCGGGAAGGGCGTGCCGAGCCGGAGAAAACACCGCTGCCCCGGCTGGAGAAGGGCGAACCGGTGTTCTGCGAAGACAGCACCATCGCCGAACGCAAAACCCAACCACCCCAGCCTTTTACCGACGCCACGCTGCTCTCGGCGATGACCAACATCGCCCGTTTTGTAACCGATGCCGAGCTTCGCAAAACCCTGCGCGAGACCGATGGCCTGGGCACCGAAGCTACCCGGGCTACCATCATCGACACCCTGTTCAAACGGGATTATCTGTACCGGGACAGCCGGCACATCCGCGCCACCGACAAAGGCAAAGCCCTGATCCGTGCCTTGCCCGAATCGGTCAGCAAGCCGGATCGCACGGCGGTGTGGGAGGCCACCCTGGAGGGCATCCGCCGTGGCGAGGGCGACCCGAGACAGTTTCTGGAGACCCTGAAACGGGAAATCCGCGGCTTCCTGAACCGGCCCCAGGGGCAGCCAGCCGGCGGCTCCACGCCCCCGGACACAGACGCACCCGAGAACCCGCCCCACTGCCCAAAATGCCGGGCCCCCATGCTCGAACGGGACGGCAAGTTCGGGCGCTTCTATGCCTGCACCCGCTATCCGGACTGCCGCGGCACCCGGCCACTGGAAGAGGCCAGCCCCCAGGACGGCACCAGCCAGAAACCGATCCCCTGCCCCCACTGCTTCTCGCCCCTGGTTCGGCGAAAAGGCAAAAAAGGCTGGTTCTGGGGCTGCAGTAATTTCCCCGGCTGCCGACAAACACTGGATGACGACAACGGAAAGCCCGCCGTCCGTTTACGCAAGTCTACATAACGATACTGAACACAGATGCACATTTTGTGATAATTGATTGATATAGCAGAGCACTCTGCCCAAAGCTCGGCGCCATGCCAGGCAAAAAAAGAAGCAACACTCCGGGAGAGACTTAATGCGTATTGCCTTGCTTGAAGACGAAACCGAACAGGCACAGCACATCCAGTCGATTCTGTCTGAGCGCGGACACCACTGCGACAGCTTCCCTACCGGCCAGAGCTTTCTGAGCGCGGTATTGCACCGCAGTTATGACCTCCTGATTCTGGACTGGCAGATTCCGGACATGACCGGCATTGATGTTCTTGAAAGCATACGGGCCCAACTGAACTGGCCGATTCCCGTGGTTTTCCTCACCCAACGGGACAGTGAAGCGGATATCGTCCGCGCCCTGGATGCGGGTGCCGACGATTACCTCGCCAAGCCTGCCCGGGCGGCGGAACTGGTGGCACGTATCAACGCCCTGGCCAGACGCACAAACCCGGACAGCGAGAAAGAAGCACTTCGCTACGGGCCCTTCGAAATCAACACTCAGCACCGGATCATTTCTCTGCACGGCGAAGGACTCACGCTGACGGACAAGGATTTCGACCTGACCCTGTTCCTGTTCCAGAACCAGGGCCGCCTGCTTACCCGGGAAATGCTTCTGGAGCGCGTCTGGGGCCTGGCCCGCGACATCAACACCCGCACGGTTGACACCCACATGAGCCGCCTTCGCCGTCGTCTGGGTCTGAATCCGGAAAACGGTTTCCGGATCAAAACCATTTACCAGCGCGGCTACCGCCTGGAAGCCATGAAAGCCCGGGAGCAGGATGTTGATCCGACTGAGACAGACACGGTAACCAATGATTGATGCCCCGGCGCCAAAGCTGCCTGCACTGCTGCTGATAATTGTCCTCCTGGCCTGTGCGTTTCCGGCGGGCGCGGAGCTGTCGGTAACCCGTGGGTCCGCCGGGCAGTCTGACGCTTCATCTGCCAGCCTGGTGCCGGAATGGATCTATACCCTGCACCCGGGCGAGAGTTTCCCGGAAGTGGCAAACGACTTGCTCGCACAGAAGTACAGCGCCAACCGCCTGCTTCAGTACAATAAGATCACCAATGGTGCCACCCTCGGAGCCGGCGACGCCATTCGCATTCCCCTGGCCTGGCTGAAGCGCCAGCCCCAACCGGCGAAGGCCGCCACCGTCTCGGGAACCGTTCAACTGATTTCAGGCAACACTGGCCGCAAGATTCGCCTGACCGAAGACACCCTGATTCAAGTAGGCGACGAGATTCTGTCTGCCTCTGGTACCGCGACCATCGAACTGGCCGACGGCTCGGAAGTACGGATCTCGCCTAACTCCCGCCTGATATTCAACCGTCTGACCCAATACGGCAAAGCCGGTATGGTCGACACCCGCCTGCGGCTCAACCACGGTGAAATCCACACCCGGGTGAAACCGATAATGGAAGGCGGAGCACGTTTTGAGATTGAAACTCCGTCCGCCGTGGCCGCCGTGCGCGGCACCGCATTTGCCCTCCAGGCCTCAGCCAAAGGCACCAGCCTGCAGGTAACCAAGGGCGAGGTGGATTTCGGCGCGCCGGGCAAAACCCGCCGCATCCCAGCCGGGTTCGGCGCCAGCCTGTCTACCAATAGCACCAGTGGCCTGAGTATTCGCCGCCTGCCGCCCGCTCCGGAAATTAACCCTCTGCCACCCACGCTGACCCAACTGCCATCAACCATGACCTGGCGGGAAAGCCGGGCCCCCATGCACCGGGTGGACATCTTTGAAGCCGACAGCGGCCGTTGGGTGGAGAGCCGGGAAATCACCGGCAACAGCTTTGATATCGGCCGGCTGGACAACGGCAGCTACGAAATTCACCTGGCCGCCCTGGACAGCCGTGGCACTGCCGGTATGCCCGGTGTGATTCCGGTCGAAGTCGACCTGCAGGCCAGAATAGCAAGTCTGATGTCGCCCTCAGACGGTGATACCGTAAACGATGACATGCCGGAATTCCGCTGGCAGCTCAATGGCGATAACGAAGTGGCCCGGGTGGAAATCGCCGAAGACAAAGACTTCCGGAACCTGGTCGCCACCAGCGAATGGGCACCGGAAACCTCCGCCCTGCCGTCTCGCCCCCTTGGGCCGGGCAAATATTACTGGCGGGTGGTGACCGAGGCCGGCGGCAACTCCGTGGCCACCACCGGGCCCCGGCAACTGGTGGTAAACGGCAGCCTGCCGCCGGTGCGCATCATCAGCGTCAACTACATCGACAGCCAGGTGCGGGTGTTCTGGGAAAAGATCGTCACGGCCACAGATTACCGCTTGCAGCTGTCTGAAGAGCCGGGATTCAACAACATCATCAAGGAAGCCACGCTGTCTGATACCACAGCAGCCTTGCGTCTGATTCCCGGAAGGCGGTATTTTGTGCGCCTGAAAGCTCTTTCTGACGGTCCGCTGCAAAGCCGCTGGGGACCCGGGAGGGAATTGTACCTGGAATAATCCTTTGATCGACGAAACACACAGCAGGGCTCATGAACCGGGATTGGCTGCCAATAAAAACGACCCCCTGGACACTGGGCCTGATACTGCTGGCACTCCTTCTGCTCATCCAGACCACCACCCTGCCCCAGCGCCTCGATTACTGGCTGTACGACAGGGCCATCACCGCCAGCCCGGTGCACGCCTCTGACGACGTTGTTCTGGTTACCATCGACGAACTCAGCCTGAACCGTCTGGGCCGTTGGCCATGGCCCAGGAACCTGCACGCGGAACTGATCGCCAAACTCAACCAGGCAGGTGCCGAGACGATCGTGTTGGACATCCTGTTTGCCGAGCCCTCATCAGATGATGATGAACTGGCCGAACAGATGCGCAACCACGACAATGTGATTCTGCCCGTTTACCTGTCACCGCCCACCTCCCAGTACTTGTTAAGCGAACAACTGCCCGTCAGCAAACTTGCTTCGGCGGCTGCTGGCCTTGGCCACGCCCATGTAGAGCTGGACAACGACGGCGTCGCCCGCGGCCTTTATCTCTATAACGGCCTCGGCGAGCGCCTCTGGCCCAGCCTTTCCCTGGCCGCCACGGGCGAAGCGCCGCAACGCGCAGAAACCAGGGACACACCCCCTTACGTGAACGTACGGGATCAGTACCGGGCGGTTCCGCTGATCGGCGGTGCTGGCTCCCTGCCGGCGTACTCGTTCGCGCAGGTACTGACGCAACCACCCTCGCCGGAACTGTTCAACGGCAAGACGGTGTTTGTAGGTGCCACAGCTGCCGGCTTCGGAGACATACTGCCAACGCCCTTCTCCGGCCTCAGCCGCCCCATGTCCGGCGTTGAATTCCACGCCAACGTGTTTTCCGCCCAGGCCAGGGGGCTGCTTATTCGCCCGGCACCGGAGTGGGCATCTGCTTTTCTGGCGTTGGCAACCATTCTGGCACTCGCGCTTGCCCTTCCCTCCATGCGGCCGGCACGTACCCTCCTGGCCTGCACAACTGCCGTGATTGCGCTGGCCGGGTTCTACCTGTTCATGCTGTTGGTTCTCCGATGGTGGGTACCACTCGCCAGCGCGATGATCGTTCCTTTCCTGGCCTTCCCGGTATCCAGCGGCCTTCGCCTGGCCATGACCAACCGCTTCCTGAACCGCCAGCTGGATGATCTGGCCAGAAGCCCCCAGGTTGCCCTGCCTGCGCCTTCAGGCCGGCATCCGACACAACTGCTGGAGCATTTCCAGGCCCTGTTCCAGCCCACCGGATGGCTACTCACAGAGGAGAGCGACATTTTGTCCAGGCGGGACCTCTCCCCCGCCGACATTCCACAAGACCTGACCCCTGGCCACTGGCTCCACGACAGCAACCGCAGCTGGATTCAGCTCTTGCGCGGAGGCACCCGCTACCATCTTGGCCTGGTACTGCCCAACGACCTCGGCCGCGAAGTCATCCAGCGCTATCTTCGAAGACTCCACCTTGAGCAGACCGCACCGGCAAACCGCATCGCCCGGCCCAGCGAGAACATCTCCGCACGGATCGAACGGGTTCGCGCTGCCACGGATCGGCTGAATCATATGCAGCAGTTCATCCGCAGGAGCTTCGAGCGAATGCCCGATGGCATCATAGTGACCGACGAGCTGGGTGTTATCCGCTTCGCCAACGGCCATATCGAAGAATGGTTCCAGGAACCCATGCCAAGCCTGGGCGGCCTGCCTCTCGTTAAACTCCTTGAAGGCCACGACCCCCGGGAAACCCCTCCCTGGCATGAAACGGTTTCAGACACCCTCACGCTGCGGCAGAGCCGCACCGTGGACCTGAGAATTCGCGACAAGGACTTTTTGATCCACTTCGCCCCGTTTTCACTGCCCGACAGCGACCAGCAAGGCATCATCGCCAACATTTCCGACATCTCGGAACTGCGAGAGCAGCAGCGCCAGCATCGCGAGGCCATCGACTTTATTTCCCACGATGTCCGCTCACCGCTGGTCTCCCAGCTGGCGCTGATCGAGCAGCTCAAACGCGACCCCAGCCACATTGAGCAAAGCCAGTTGGAACAATTGGGCAGACTCGCCCGGCGAAGCTATCACCTGGCCGAGGAATTCGTGCAGCTTGCCCGGGCCGAACAGCTCACCGAGACCCGGTTTTACGAATGCGAGTTCCTCGCCATCGTTGAAAACGCCCGGGACAGCGTCAGTGAACAGGCGGTGGAGAAACAGATACAGCTTCAGCTGCAGGGCACGGAAGATCTCTGGCTCCGGGGTAACGCGGAGCTATTGGAGCGAGCGGTGATCAACCTGCTCACCAACGCGGTTCAGTACAGCCCGGAAGGTTCCGCCGTCAGCATTCAGGTATTCCGGGCGGGCCATCAGGCGTGCCTTGCCATCGCTGATGAGGGCTCCGGCATCGATCCGGAAGAACTGCCATACCTGTTTGACCGTTACCGGCGGCAGAAAAGCAGCGAGCTGGCAGGAGTACACGGCACCGGACTCGGGCTTTCCTTCGTGAAAACCGTGGTAGAAAAACACAAAGGGGAAATTTCGGTATCGTCTACGCCGGGCGAAGGCTCTTCCTTCACCCTGAAACTGCCGATCGCCGACCCAATGGCCTGAGGCTAAATACCTTCAGGCAACGGGTTGCGGACTTCAGGAACTGAAGGCCTTACTTACTACTTCGGAGGGCTCGCTGATCAGCCCATTGACGTCCTGAACCTGAATGGTGAAGTACCAGGTGCCGTTCTCCAGCCCGCTTACTTCGTAAGACATCTCCGCCTCGGCAGCCGCATTGGTGACAATTACTTCCTTGCTGAGGTTATCGGTATCCTGACCGTACCGGATAACGTACTTGTCCAGTTCGCCCATCGGGATGCTCTCACCGTTAACCCGGGTAAGCGGCGCACTCCAACTCAGAACCGCAGAGCTCTCCGGTGACGAGGCTGGCGCACTGGAAGCGCTGGAACCACCTCCCCCACACCCTGTAAGCAGCACTCCAAGAACAAACGCGGCAATCCATGCCTTAGACAATTTTATGACGCGTTTCATATTAACTCGGCACCTGTTTTTCGTCGAATTTGTGAAATTCTATAAAACGAGGCGGATTATCGACGTGATATCTGTCATTTTTCCAATTAATAAATTGTCAATTTTTCGTCAGGTAGCAGTAATAAAGTAAGGAAAGGTACTGATATGGCAGGCAATTTTTTGCCTGGGCAAGCCGATGATGGTGAGCGGTGTTGTAGGAAAGTCTAAGGCGCCCGGGAAAACGACAGATGTTGTTGGAGCATAGCCTCAAATACGCCATCAACGGCGCGCCCCCCCAACAGCGCTTGTAAGTGGACGAATTATTGTCCCTGGCAGCTTTCTAGCCCAGGTTACCAGTAGCCTGCTCTTTCATTGCCTGAATATCCCTGGGCGCAACACCCAGGTCACTCCACTTTTCCGGATGGCAGGTAAACAGCAGTATCTGGTGCCGGTTGGCGGCGTCGAACAGAATGCGTTTCATGTCTTCCAGGCGATCCGTGTCGCTGTGCACCAGAGTGTCGTCCAGTATCACCAGAGTGGGCCTTCCGGCTTCCCGCAGCAGGTCTGCGTAGGCGAGGCGGCTGATCAGCCCCATTTGTTCGCGGGCGCCATAGCTTAACTCGGCAATCTGCCCCAGTTCGGTGCCCCGAGTGAACGTGCCCGGCCTTAAGTGTTCATCAACTTCCAGGGTGGCTTGCGGGAACAGTAGTGAAAGGTAGTGGTTCAGGTGTTTTTGCAAGGGTGCCTGCAGGCGCCGGGTCAGTGCCTGCCGTTTTTCTGTCAGCAATGAGAGCAGAAGGTTCAGCGCCTGGGCGCGACGATGCAGCTCCTGGTAGCGTCGATTGCACTGTTCAAGCCCGGCCACTTTGTCGCTGAACTGCTCTTCCAGGCCTTCGGCACCCCAGGCTTCCAGCCTCACCTGTATATCTCTCAATTCCCGCTGCCGCTCTTCCTGGGTCTGGCGCAGGTTGGTGATGCTGCGCTGATAGCGTTCGATGTCCTGCTTCAGGATCGCCGGGCGGGCTTCCTGTATTTCCTGCTCACGGGCCTGCAGGGTGGCCTCCAGACGAACCCGCTTTTCTTCAATTTCCGCCAGCTCTGTTGAGAGCCTCTGGAGCTGTTTCCGGTGCTCCGGGTTTTGCACTTCGTCCTGCAGCTGTTGCCACTCGGATTTAGCATTGTCGCGGGTCTGGCGGCGGGTCAAAAGCTCCGTTTGGTGCTTCCGTTCCTCGGCCTCCGCTTCGGCCAGCCGGGTTTCCGCCTGGGCACGCCCTGCTTCCGCTGAGGCAAGGTTGGTTACCTGTGGCTGCTGACCCAGCTCTGGGGCCGGGCTGTTTTGCAGTTCGGTTTTTGCATTTTGCAGCTGGGATTCGGTTTCTTTCTGGTCCGCCAGTAGCTGATCGATACCCATAGGTGCAACAGACTTGAGCAACTCGCGGGTATGCCGCAGCGTCCTTTCGGCGGCCTCATAGGTTGCCACGCGATACTCAGCCTGCTGAACGGAGCTCACCCCGAGCGTTTTCATCTGTTCGGTCAGGCTTTGCTCCAGCGCCGAAAGTTTACGGCGGGTACTGGCGAGATCCGCTCCACCAGGGGTGATTCCCAACGTGCCTACACCCGGAATCACCAGGCTGGATTCCTCCAGCAATTGTCTCTCGCCCTGCCCCTCCAGCGGTTCCTCATTCAGAGCCAACCTGGCGCCTGGCTCCAGCCGCCAGGTTAATCGGGTTGCGATGGTCTGCGAGCGAATGTTCTCGTCTTTCAGTTCATGCCCGGTGTCCTTCAGGATTTTCACCGCCTGGGCATCAATCTGATTCTGCCGCGCCTGGTCTCTCGCTTGTTCGAGCTCATGTTGGTACTGCCGGGCGTTCGCAAGGTTCCGGGCCAGTGTCTGGGATTGCTGTTCGAGCCGGCGGATGTCCTGCTCCAGCCGGGAACGGATTTCCTGCAGGCGGGCCTGGTCGACCTGCTTTGTGGCGACTTCATAGGCAGACTTTGCCTCCCGGACCTTACTCGCAATGGACGGGCTGCGGGCCTCAGCCCGCTCCAGCTCCCACTGGGCTTTATCAAGTTCCACCTTGCGGACATCCAGTTTCTTGCTCAGGCTTTGCAGCTGTTCCTGGTTCTGCCGTAACAGTTGCTGGTTGTTCCGCAGGTGGGTCAGGGTTTCCTTTTCCCGGACCTGTTGTTGCTCGAGCCTCTCGACTTGCCGGTACCGCTCCTTCGCCTGTTCAAGCTGGCGCTCGGCCTCTTCCCAGGGGCGCTCATGCCGGGTGCGTTCGTAGTCCTGGGTCAGTTTGCCAAGCCGGTCTACCTGCTCCTGGTAATTCTGGATGCGCGCCTGCAGTTCGTCGATTTCCTGCCGGTGTTTTTCCCGCTCTTTCTCCAGTTTCTGGTAATCGCCACGGGGTTTGCCGGTCGGTGTGAACAGTTCACTCCAGCGGGCTTTGACCTGTTCGATCAGTTCGTCACCACCAGTGCTGGCCACTTCACCGACCAGGGAATTGAGCGCTGACTTGAGGTGATCGCCCGCATGCTCCACCGCCTGTTCGATGTTCTGCCCGGTACCCTGCTCAACCCACAGCAGCCCGGGCACGCCCCAGTGCTCGGGCTTGCTGACGCCCTTGGCGGAGAACTGGAAGCCAAGGAGTTCTGCGAGTTTTTCTTCGGCCTCGTCTTCGCTGTAGCTGTCCAAATCGATCTTGAGGTCGCAGCGTTTGCGCTGGAGAAAGCTTTTTACCAGATGCCAGGACTTCTGCTGGGCCTCAAACTCCAATGTAATGGTAGGGGCTGCCGCAGAATCGCCCCAGGGGCGAAGATCCTCCACAGAGCTGGTCCGGTAACGCTCAAAGAAGGCGGCACGAATGGCCCGCACCAGGGTGCTCTTGCCGGACTCATTAGGGCCGTGAATCAGATTCAGCCCCGGCTGCAGGTCGTCCATCACAAACGGCTGCCGGAACTGGCGAAGCTGCTCCACCTTCAGACGACGAAGTTTCATTCGCTGGCCTCCAGTTTCCGGTCTTTCAGCAGCCCGGCGAGAATGGCAAGGGCATCCCGTGCAACTTCAGCGTCGCCGTCCTTTTGTTGGGTTCTGAGATGTTCGATGACTTCCCCTACGTATCCATCCGCCTTCAGGGCAGCGATGTCCTCGTCGGTGGGCTCCAGCTGCAACCCGCTTCGATCACACTGGATGCTCCGGAACCTGGCCTCGGCCACGGACAACGCATTAATCAGTTTCTCCTCACCGGCCAGAGTGACCGATCCTTCCAGGCGAAGATCAACCACGGATGACTCGGGTAGCGCCTGGAGTCTTTCCAGCATTTGGTCCAGATCGGATTCAACAGCCAGGGTTTCACGCCACTGGTGCCACTGGTAGCGGGCGGTTTCCAGAGGCGTTACCTTCGGCAACTCTCCTGGCCCGGGCACATCGACGATCAGGGCGTAGCCGGCACCGTTGTTCCGAAACCGTTCCGGCTCCGGTGTGCCGCTGTACCAGGTGCGCTCATCAATCTGTTTGGTACCGTGCCAGTCACCAAGAGCGAGATAATCCAGACGGGCTGCTTCGGCACGGTTTGGCAATATGGGATTGGCGGAGTCAATGTCGTCGGGCAACACACCTTGCACGCTGCCGTGGGCAAGGCCAACCCGGATCAGGCGTTCCGGGGTTTCCCACGTATTGAAGATTTCAGTGAGATCGCTGTAGGTGTTGCGTTGCGTCAGAGGGGCGCAGAGGATCGCCAGGCCTTGAGGTTCGAGACGGATAATGCCCGGTTCCAAAGCCAGATGGACATTTTCTGGCACCGCGCCGAGGCGCTTCGCTCTTGTCCAGACGCTTTCCACCAAGGCCGCATCGTGGTTCCCGGGCAGCATTACCCAAGGGCCCGTAAATGCTTTGATAGCGTTGAATACGCGGCGAATGGTTCGGTCTGCGACGATCTGGGCGTCAAAGACATCTCCTGCCACCAGGACCGCATCGCACTGGTGCTCGTTAGCCAGGCGAGCGATTCTTTCAATGGCCTCAAAGCGGGCTTCAACCAGCGCCGCGCCGTCTTCTGTTTCGAAGCGACTGAATGCCCGCCCCATTTGCCAGTCTGCTGTGTGTAAAAACGTGGGCATCTTGCCTCCCCCAGATCAGTACGAAACGGTGTGCAGCCTTAGCCGCCGGGGACTTTTTAGCAGATATCGCACCAACAGTCAGCGACAAATCATGTCGTAACGGCCGTGCATCACGGCCCAGCAAGTAGTTGTTGAAAGCAGTGCTTTCAAGCTTGCAGAGGGAGGCGGGCGATCGAGTAGGAGGGGGAGTTACCTCCCCCGTCCTCTCACACCACCGTACGTACGGTTCCGTATACGGCGGTTCATGGCTGGCTCTGAAGCCGAGTCATCGTATCCAACAAGCTTACCAGAGACAGGCGGTTAAAGACC
>NZ_JBSXNZ010000028.1:0-14888 GCF_056857895.1 Marinobacter sp. B-21 | reverse complement strand
GTGCTGGAACAGGCCCCGGAACTGGATCCGGCTGCCATCGACGAAGTGATCATGGGTAACGCCAACCAGGCCGGCGAAGACAATCGCAACGTGGCCCGTATGTCGGCGTTGCTGGCCGGTTTGCCCACCTCCGTACCCGGCACCACCCTCAACCGGCTGTGCGGTTCCGGCATGGACGCCGTAGGCACAGCCTTTCGCGCCATCCGCGCCGGCGAAATGGAGCTGGTACTGGCCGGCGGCGTGGAGTCCATGTCCCGTGCCCCGTACGTGATGGGCAAGGCCGACAGCGCCTTCTCAAGAAGCCAGAAGATCGAGGACACCACCATTGGCTGGCGCTTTGTGAATCCGCTGATGAAGAAGCAGTACGGCGTCGACTCCATGCCGGAAACCGCCGAGAACGTCGCCGAACAGTTCAGCATCTCACGGGAAGATCAGGACCTGTTCGCGTTTCGGTCCCAGCAGAAAACGGCCCGGGCGCAGCAAACAGGTGTGTTCGCTGAGGAAATCGTGCCAGTCTCGATTCCCCGCCGGAAGCAAGACCCGCTGATATTCGACACCGACGAACATCCGCGCGAAAGCACCCTTGAAAAACTCGCCGCCTTGCCGACGCCATTCCGCGAGAACGGCAGTGTGACCGCTGGCAACGCCTCAGGCGTCAACGATGGTGCGGCCGCGATGCTGGTCGCCAGCGAAGACGCCGTGAAAAAACACCGCCTCAAGCCCATGGCGAAAATTCTGGGCATGGCCACCGCCGGCGTGGATCCTCGCATCATGGGTATCGGCCCGGTGCCGGCGGTTCGAAAGCTGCTGGAGAAGCAGGGCATCAGCATCGCTGACATCGACGTGATCGAACTGAACGAAGCCTTCGCCGCCCAGGGCCTGGCCGTTCTGCGCGAACTGGGCATCGCCGACGATGATCCGCGGGCAAACCCGAACGGCGGCGCCATCGCACTGGGCCACCCGCTCGGCATGTCCGGCGCCCGCCTGCTTTTGACGGCCGCTCACCAGCTGCAACGCACCGGCGGTCGCTATGCCCTGTGCACCATGTGTGTGGGTGTGGGTGTGGGCCAGGGTATTGCTACACTGATTGAGCGGGTCTGATCGACCCGTTCCAAGGAGACCACATGGCTTTTTTGAATCACAGGAATCGCACTATTTGCTATCGCCTGCTAGGTGACAGCGAAAAACCACTGCTGGTACTAGCTCATCCTCTCGGAATGACCCAGGGAGTCTGGGACGATATGCTCCCGTCGCTGCTGAGACGTTTCCGCGTTCTCACCTGGGATCTGCCGGGCCACGGCGCCAGCGGTGCCTGGCCGGTAGACGCAGGAGAAATCACTCCCGACGACCTGGCCAACGAGGCTCTGATACTCGCGCAGGCGGCCGGTGCCACAGGCTTTCACTTCGCCGGCACATCGATCGGCGGCGTTATCGGCCAGCAACTGGTAGCGGCATACGGCGACATGCTGCTCTCAGCCACTTTGACCAACACCGGCGCGGTTATTGGTACACCAGAGGCCTGGAACCTGCGAGCGGCCAATGTACGTCGCATAGGCTTGGCGGCCATGTCCGCGGAGATTGTGCCACGCTGGTTCGGTCCGGCGGCCTGCAAAGAGCAGCCCGCTTTGCTCGACGGCTGGAAGGTGATCATGGGGCGCGGGGACGACAATAGCTATGCCGTTCTATGCGAGATGCTGGGAAAGTCGGATTTCCGGGAAAAACTGCGGGGCCGAGATGTACACATACTGCTGATAGGGGGCGACGAAGACTTGGCCACGCCACCAGAATCGCTGAAAGCACTGGCAGAGTACTGCGGAACCTCGGATCTGGTGATACTAGATGGGATCGGCCATGTGCCTTCTGTTGAGTGCCCATCAACGATGGCAAGCCTGATTTCCAAAATCATTGAATGATTCCCTTCGCCTGATGGGCCAAAAAACTTTTGGCCCATCAATTCCAACGAAGCATTAAAAACCGTTGGTCATTGAACCATGGAAACTTGCCAATCCCATCCCTGAAACCGCACGCAGAGCTATACTTAACTGGTCTGAAACCAGCAGATCAGCAGGCTTATGCAAAATATAGATGGCCGACACTATTGGCATATGCGGGAACCCGCCTACTTCAGTGAACTCTCAACTTTCGGCGCGATGCCTGAGACTGTGATTCGACGTCTGCTCGAGAAGGGCCGTGTGCTCGAGCTTAAAAAAGGTGAACGACTGTATGATGCGGGCGAACGGAGCGACAGCTTCTATGTGGTTCTGGAAGGAGACGTGAACACCTATATGCCCGGAGAAGAAGGGGACTGGACGCTGGCTCGTCTTCATAAACCTGGGGACGACATGGGCTTCGTACCGATGATCGCTCTCACCGACCGCCCCGGAAAAACTGTGGCCGAAACGGATGCCGTCGTTCTAGAAATTACTTCCGGCCAGTTCTTCGATTTGCATCAGCAGGAGCCCGATGCGTTTGGCTTGATGATTCTTAATCTGGTCAGAGGTATGGCCAGAGCTGTCATTAACATGGCTAATATGCTTGAGGAACAGGACCGCGAACTCCACAGAGCCTATTCAACACGAACTCAGAACAATCGAGACAGGGACTGATTGACATCCGCCCCATGCGTAGGCGAAAGCGGCGCAACAACATTGGACGGCCTCAGGTCCAGACCAACTAACTGTTGGCCTGGACCTGTTGCGGGTTATTTTCGCCTCATACCATTTTGCCGTCTCTTGAGGCCCAGGAAATACAGAATTAAAAGAACGCCTGAATCCCGGTCTGGGCTCGACCCAGAATCAGGGCGTGCACATCGTGGGTGCCCTCGTAGGTATTGACTACTTCCAGGTTGACCAAGTGGCGCGCCACCCCAAATTCATCACTGATGCCGTTACCCCCGAGCATATCCCTGGCCAGGCGGGCAACATCCAGAGCCTTGCCGCAGGAATTGCGCTTCATGATGGAAGTGATCTCGACGGCAGCCGTGCCCTCATCCTTCATCCGACCAAGACGCAGGCAGCCTTGCAGGGCCAGGGTGATGTCGGTCTGCATGTCTGCCAGCTTTTTCTGGATCAGTTGATTGGCGGCCAGAGGTCTATTGAACTGCTTTCGATCCAGCACGTACTGACGTGCGGTGTGCCAGCAGTCCTCGGCAGCGCCGAGGGCACCCCAGGAAATACCGTAACGGGCGGAGTTCAGGCAGGTGAACGGCCCCTTCAGCCCTCGCACGTCCGGGAAGGCGTTTTCTTCCGGCACAAACACGCCGTCCATCACGATTTCACCGGTGATCGAGGCCCGCAGCCCTACCTTCCCGTGAATGGCCGGGGCACTCAGGCCTTCCCAGCCTTTCTCAAGCACAAAGCCGCGAATCGCGCCGTCGTCGTCCTTGGCCCAGACCACGAACACATCAGCGATTGGGCTGTTAGTGATCCACATCTTGCTGCCGGTCAGGCGGTAACCGCCGTCCACCTTGCGGGCGCGGGTCGCCATGTTGCCGGGATCGGAGCCGTGGTCCGGCTCGGTCAGACCGAAACACCCAATCCATTCGCCGGAAGCGAGTTTGGGCAGGTACTTCTGGCGGGTTTCCTCATTGCCGAATTCGTAGATGGGCACCATCACCAGGGATGACTGCACACTCATCATGGACCGGTAACCGGAGTCCACCCGCTCCACCTCGCGAGCGATCAGGCCATAGCACACGTAGTTCAGGCCGCTACCGCCGTATTGTTCGGGAATGGTACATCCCAGCAGGCCGGTCTCGCCCATTTCCCGGAATATCTCCGGGTCGGTCTGTTCGTTGCGGAAAGCTTCCAGCACCCGGGGCCTGAGCTTACTTTCGGCAAACTGGCGGGCACTCTCGCGCACCATGCGCTCGTCTTCAGTCAGTTGCTGGTCCAGCAACAGCGGGTCTTCCCAGTTAAAACTTGCTTGGTTGGCCATGTCGGTTGTCTCCGTTTGTTGATCTTGTCTTGATGGCTGGCTGTCAGGCCACCTGCTGTGAAGCCTGCCGGGGTATCTCCAGCAGGGCCGAATACTGTCCAAGGTGGAAATCGTCATCCCCGAACTGATGGGTCAGCATCACCAGGCGCTTGGCGTGGTGGGCCAGTGAATATTCCCAGGTCATGCCGATACCACCGTGCAACTGGACAGACTGCTCGGCAATCAGCTGTGACGCCCGGGCCACGACGAACTTGGCGGCAGCCAGCCGGCGGCTGCGCTCCTCGGATTCCGGATCATCCGCCACGCAGGCGGCGAGGATGGTCATCGAGCGCGCCAGTTCGAGCTCGCCACGCATTTCCGCCATCCGGTGCTGGAGCGCCTGGAACCGGCCGATTGTGGCACCGAACTGCTGGCGGGTTTTCAGGTAGTCCAGGGTCAGCCGGAAGGCCTCCTCCATACTGCCCACCGCCTCGGCGCACTGCGCGGCAACCGCACGGCCACGCTGATAGGCCAGCGCAGGCGCGGCCTTACCCGCCGGCCCGAGCAGGCTGTCCGCCTCAACATAGACATCAGCCAATGCAAGATCACAGGCCCTTGGGCCGTCTATGCAGGGGTAGCCGGTGCGCGAAACACCCTCAGCCGCCGGGTCCAGCAGAAATAGGCTTACGCCTTCACCATCACTCATCCGGGCAGTGACCAGGATAGTGTGGGCAAGCTCGCCGCCAATCACTACCCGCTTGCGGCCGCTCAGACGCCAGCCCCGTTCACAGGGCACCGCCTGACATTCAATCGCCTCCGGATGGTAGTGGCTACCTGCTTCCTCGTCCGCCACTGCCAGCAACCGTTCGCCGGCGGCCACGGCCGGCAGAATCTGCTCGCGCTGCGCGGGGGAACCCAGCTGCTGGATCAGCCCGGCACCGTAGATCTGGGAATGCAGGTAGGGCTCCAGACACAGACCTCGACCGAGTTCCTTCATCACCAGCATGTTCTCCACGCCGGTGCCACCAAAACCTTCATAGTCCGCGGCAACGGGAACCGAGGTAATCCCCAGCTCCGATAGCTGGCGCCAGAATTCGGGGCTGTGACCTTGCGGGCTATTGTAGAAGGCTTCCCGCTGCTCAAAGCCGTAGGTGTTTCGCACAAGGCGCGCAACGGTGTCCGCCAGCATCTGTTGTTCTTCGTTCAGTTCAAAATTCATGGCACCCTCCTACAGTTCCAGAACCAGCTTGGCGATGATGTTCTTCTGAATTTCATTGGAGCCGCCGTAGATCGACAGCTTGCGCAAGTTGAAGTACTGGCTGGCCGGGGAGGCACTGTAATCCCTGTACAACGGCTCGCCACTGAAGTCCGGCTCCAGTTCCGATTCCAGGAACGGCAGCGCATTCGGCCCAAGCGCCTTGCGCATCAGGTCACTGATAGCCTGCCGGATCTCCGAGCCCTGAATCTTCAGCAACGAACTTTCCGCACCCGGCACTCCACCATCCCGAGTGGCGGCGAGAATGCGCAGGGCGCTCATCTCCACCGCCATCAGACGCATTTCGACCTCGGCAATGCGGGCCCGGAACAGGGGGTCGTTAATCAGCGGCCGGCCGGCTATGGTCTCGGCACTGGCAATCTGCTTGAGGTGAGCCAGCGCCGCTTTCGATTGGCCAATACCGGCCTGGCCGGTGCGCTCGTGGGTAAGCAGATACTTGGCACAGGTCCAGCCCTTGTTCTCCTCGCCCACCCGGTTTTCCAACGGCACCCGAACGTTGTCGAAGAACACCTCGTTGACCTCGTGTTCGCCATCCAGGGTAATGATCGGGCGCACAGTAATGCCGGGCGTATCCATGTCGATCAGCAGGAAGGAGATGCCCTCCTGCTTCTTGGCCGCAGGATCCGTGCGCACCAGACAGAAAATCCGGTTGGCATGTTGGCCCAGGGTGGTCCAGGTCTTTTGACCGTTGACTACGTAATGATCGCCATCGCGCTCGGCCCGGGTTTTCAGGCTGGCCAGATCAGAGCCGGCACCGGGTTCGGAATAGCCCTGGCACCACCAGTCCTCGCTGCGCAGGACCCGGGGCAGGTAATAATCCTTCTGGGCCTGGGTGCCGAATTTGATGATCACCGGCGCCACCATGTTAACGCCGAAAGCCACCAGCCGGGGCGCACCCGCAGCCGCACATTCCTCGTCGAAGATGTGCTTCTGCACCACCGACCAGCCGGTGCCGCCATGCTCTTCCGGCCAGTTGACGGCATACCAGCCCTGGCCGTTGAGAATCTTCTGCCAGCGCTGATGATCCTCTTTTGACAGGCGACGGCCCAGACGAAACTTCTCTGCAATGTCGGCCGGCAGATTCTGTTCCAGAAACGCCCGCACCTCACTGCGGAAAGCCAGCTCTTCGGGGGTGAAATGAATATCCATAGTCGCTCCTGAGCTTTTAAAGGTTACCGGTGCTTCCACTGGGGCTGACGCTTCTCGAGAAAAGCGGTCATACCCTCGCTGCGATCCTCGCTGGAAAAACTGGACCACAGCAGCCGGCGTTCGTATTCAACGCCCGCTCTCAAAGAGGTCTCGAACGCCTGGTTCACCGCGTCCTTATTGATCATGGCGGCCATCTGCGAGTAGCTGGCAATTTCTGCCGCCACCACCAGGGCCGTCTCGAGCAGATCGGCGGCTGGCACCACCCGGCTGACCAGACCACTACGCTCGGCTTCATGCGCATCCATCATCCGGCCGGTCAGGCACAGGTCCATGGTCTTGGCCTTGCCAATGGCCCGGGCCAGACGCTGGGTGCCCCCGGCCCCGGGCAGTGTGCCGATCTTCACTTCCGGCTGCCCGAAACGGGCGTTATCGGCGGCAATCAGCAGATCGCACATCATCGCCAGCTCGCAACCGCCACCCAGGGCCAGGCCAGCTACGGCAGCAATCACCGGTTTGCGGCATCGGGTCACGGTTTCCCAGTTGGCGGAGATGAAGCGCTCACGGTAGGCCCGGGAAAAGTCCAGGGCATGGACTTCGGCAATATCCGCGCCGGCGGCAAAGGCTTTTTCGTTACCGGTAATGACAACGGCGCGGATGGCCTCATCCGCTTCCAGGACTTCCAGAGCGGAAGTCAGTTCGTTCATCAGCGCGTTGTTCAACGCGTTGTAGACCTCTGGTCGGTTGAGTCTGACCAGGGCCACAGCCTCGTGCTTTTCAAGCAATATGTTGCTGTACTCCATAACCATCTCCGCTAACAGATTTTTTCTTATTACTTCTTCATAAAAGCCATGGAAGCTTATTTGTCCGATTTCTAGAGGCTACACCCGAATATTTTTTAAGGCAACATGTTGACATATTATTTTGAAAAGGCGTATGTTGAATCTGACAAGGCAACGACCTGCTTATGCGGGCTGGCCACCCAACAAAAACAAACCGGACACAACAGGTGAATCAGATGGATACAGGCATCACTCTCAATCCGGAACGCCGTGACGCCATGCTGGAAAGCGGCGCCTGGAACGACAAACTCATTACCGACTACCTGGATCAGGCAGTCGCCAGCACTCCAGACCGGGAAGCCATCGTCGGCTACCAGGTCACCAGCGACACCCGCACCGCCCTCACTTATCGGGAACTCAATAACAAAGTCACCCGCATGGCGGCGGGCCTGGTGGCCCTGGGCATCGGCAAAGGTGAGGTGGTGGCCTGCCAGCTACCGAACTGGTGGCAGACCACCGCCCTGCATCTGGCCTGCATGCGCATCGGCGCGATTCTGAATCCGCTCATGCCTATTTTCCGGGAGCGGGAACTGCGCTTCATGCTCAAGCATGGCGAGGCCAAACTGCTGGTCATTCCAAAGGTCTTTCGTGGCTTTGACTACGAGGCCATGATTGATGGTATTCGGGGGGAGCTGCCGGATCTCGAAACCCTGCTGGTCATCGGCGGAGAGGGCGAGCGCAGCTTTGAACAACGTCTCACGGAGACCCCTTGGGAAGAAAAGCAAGACACCAGGGCCCTGTTTGCCGAGCGCCAACTCACCGCCGACGACGCCATCCAGATCCTCTACACTTCCGGCACCACCGGCGAGCCCAAGGGGGTCATGCACACCTCGAATACGCTGTTCTCCAACGTACGGCCCTATTCTGATCGACTGCATCTGACTTCCGATGACAAGGTATTGATGGCCTCTCCGGTCGCGCATCAGACCGGCTTCATGTACGGAATCATGATGCCGGTTTACCTGGGAACCACCGCTATCCTTCAGGACATCTGGGACGCCGAGTACGTCTGCAAGGTGATTGCGGCCGAGAAACCGGCCTTCACCATGGCGGCAACACCCTTCCTGGCCGACCTGGTGAAGACCGCACCAAGGCACGAAGGCGAACTGGATTCCCTGAGGATCTTCGTCTCCGCCGGCGCGCCGATCCCCAGTGCCGTGGTTGAACAAGCTGGCAAGGTGCTGAAGGCAAAGATTGTCTCAGCCTGGGGCATGACCGAAAACGGCGCTGTCACCATGACCTGCCCAGAAGATCCCGCCGCACGTGCCAGCCAATCCGACGGCAAGGCCCTGCCCTTCATGGAAGTGAAAGTCACCGACTTCCAGGGCAACGAACTGCCTGCCGGTGAGGAAGGCAGCTTGCTGGTTCGGGGCTCCAGCCTGTTTGTTGGCTACCTCAAGCGACCCGAACTCTATGGCGTGGACGAAGGCGGCTGGTTCAACACCGGCGACCTTGCACGCATAGACAAGGACGGCTACATCCGCATCACTGGCCGTACCAAGGATGTGGTGATCCGGGGCGGCGAGAACATTCCGGTCGTGGAGGTGGAGAACCTGCTCTACAAGTTCCCCGGCATTGTCGATGTCGCCCTGGTGGGTTGCCCGGACGAACGCCTGGGTGAGCGCCTGTGCGCCTACGTCACCCTCGACGAGAACGCCACCGACCTTACCCTGGACCAGGTCAAGGCCTATCTGACCGAACAGCAACTGTCCAAAAACTACCTGCCCGAATACCTGGAAGTGATCGAGGCCATGCCTCGCACCGCATCCGGCAAGATCCAGAAATTCAAACTGCGCGAGCAGGCCAAAGAAGTTCGCCTGGAGCCGGCCAAGCGCGGTTAATCCCATTGATCTAACAGCTACAGGAGCAAGTCATTATGAGAGGCCTTAACGGAAAAACAGTCATCGTGACCGGCGGCGGGGGCGGCATTGGCCGCGCCGTGTGTCAGCGCTTTGCCGAGGAAGGCAGCCTTGTGGCCGTGCTGGACCGTGATGAAAGCGCGGCTCAGGCCACGGCAGACCTGATCACCGAAGCCGGGGGCAAGGCCCGCGCCTACGCCGCCGACATCACCGACTACGCCGCGATTACTGACACCGTGGCGGCCATCGAGAGCGATCTGGGCGTGCCCACGGTGCTGGTAAACAATGCCGGTTTCGACCGCTTCATGCCGTTCCTGAAAACCGAGCCGAAACTGTGGGACCAGCTGATTGCAGTGAACCTAACCGGTGCACTGAACATGCATCATGTTGTACTGCCGAAGATGATTGCCGCCGGTGGCGGCAAGGTCATCAACATTGCCTCCGACGCGGCCCGGGTCGGCTCCTCCGGCGAATCCGTCTACGCCGCCTGCAAGGCTGGCCTGGTGGGCTTCAGCAAAACCGTGGCCCGGGAACTGGCCACCAAGAACGTGTGCCTGAACGTGGTCTGCCCCGGCCCCACCGACACCGCACTGCTCAAGGGCGTGGCGGAAACCGCCCCAAATCCGGAGAAGCTACTGGAAGCCTTCCGCAACGCGGTGCCCATGAAGCGCCTGGCCCAACCCGAAGACTACCCCGGCGTCATCGCCCTGCTCGCCAGTGACGATGCCAACTTCATCACCGGCCAGGTGATCAGCGTGTCCGGCGGCCTGACCATGGCCGGGTAAGCGACCAGTTAAACGATCTAGGAGAACGCACCATGAATTACGAAGACATCCTGTACGACGAAAACAACGGTGTGGCCACCATCACCATCAACCGGCCGGACCGTTACAACGCTTTCCGCGGCCAGACCTGCATGGATCTGCTGGACGCCTTCAACCGCGCCGGCTGGAACAAGGACATCGGCGTCATTGTGTTCACCGGCGCTGGTGAAAAAGCCTTCTGCACCGGCGGCGACCAGGGCGCCCACGAAGGCCAGTACGACGGCCGCGGCCTGATTGGCCTGCCCGTGGAAGAGCTGCAGCGCACCATCCGCGAAGTACCCAAGCCGGTGATCGCCCGGGTCAACGGTTTCGCCATCGGCGGCGGCCACGTGCTGCACGTGATCTGTGATCTGAGCATTGCCTCGGAAACCGCCGTCTTTGGCCAGGTCGGCCCGAAAGTCGGCTCGGTGGATCCCGGCTTCGGTACCGCCTACCTGGCGCGGGTTGTCGGCGAGAAGCGCGCCCGGGAAATCTGGTACCTGTGCCGCAAGTACAGTGCACAGCAGGCACTGGATTGGGGCCTGGTGAACGCCGTGGTGCCACCGGAGCAACTGGACGAGGAAGTACAGAAGTGGTGTGAGGAAATCCTGGAAAAGAGCCCCACCGCCCTGACCATCGCCAAGCGCTCCTTCAACGCCGACAGCGACAACATTGCCGGCATTGGCGCCTTGGGCATGCAGGCCCTGAGCCTGTACTACGACACCGACGAGTCCAAGGAAGGCGTTAACGCCTTCAAGGAAAAGCGCAAGCCGGACTTCCGGAAATTCTACAAGTAAGCAGACCGGCCCGGTGGCCTCATTTGCCACCGGGTCACAGACAATGCCCGGAGAACATCATGAATTTCGGATTCAATGAAGAACAGAACGCGATTCGCGACGTTGTGGCCCGCTTCAGCGCCGAGGTGCTGGCTCCGGGCTACCGTATGCGGGATCAGGAAGGCGTCATCGAAAAGGATGTCATCCGCCAGCTCGGCGAGATGGGGCTGCTTGGTGGCGAACTGCCGGAAGAATTCGGCGGTAGCGGTATGGACTGCGTCACCAGTGGCCTGATCATCGAGGAAATCTCCAAAGGGGATTTCAATGTTGGCTACATTCCCCTGCTGACCTCCCTGAACGGCCAGATTATTGCCAGCCATGCCGCCCCGGACCTGGCGAAGGAGTGGCTGCACGGCATGACCACCGGCCAGAAAGTGGCCTGCATTGCCCTGACCGAACCCCACGGCGGTTCCGACGCCGCCAACCTGCGCCTGAAGGCAGAGAAGAAGGGCGACGTTTACGTGCTCAACGGCGAGAAGACTTCCATCTCCATGGCCGACCAGGCCGATGTGGCGGTGGTGTTTGCCCGCACCGGCACGGCGGAGCAACGGGCCTCCGGCATCAGCGCGTTTCTGGTGCCCATGAACAGCCCGGGCATCACTACCACCCGCTTCGAAGACAACGGCCAGCGCGCCATCGGCCGCGGCTCCATCTTCTTCGACAACGTGGAAGTGCCCGCTATCAACATGATGGGCAACGAGGGTAAAGGCTTCAAACAGGTCATGCAGGGCTTTGATTATAGCCGCGCCCTGATCGGCCTGCAGTGTCTGGCCGTGGCCCAACAATCCCTGGATGAAACCTGGCAATGGCTGACCGAGCGAACCGCCTTCGGCCAGAACCTGTCCGCATTCCAGGGTCTGACTCATCCGCTGGCTGAATACCAGACCTATGTTCATGCTGCGCGCATGCAGTGCTACCACGCACTCTGGCTCAAGGACAACAACCTGCCCCATAACGCCGAAGCCGCCATGAATAAATGGTGGGGGCCGAAATTGGCCTTTGATGTGGTGAAACAGTGCCTGCTGGCCCACGGCCATACCGGCTGGGGTGAGGACCTGCCGTTTGCCCAGCGCCTGAGAGATGTTCTTGGTCTTCAGATTGGCGATGGCACAGCCCAGATCATGAAAAACATCATTGCGAAGGAATACCTACCGAAGTAAGCAAACGAATCAACCTGACAAAAGCAATAAGAACCCAAACCAAAACAAGTATCGTAGCGGAGATAGAACAATGAAAAATACAAAAAAGCTTCTGCCCTCAGTCGTTGCCTCAGCTCTTATGGCAGGCAGTGCCCAGGCTGCCATATCTGGAGATACGGTTAAGTTGGGGTATCTCGCTGACATGTCCGGCACGTACCGTGACCTTGCCGGCCCGAATGGTTTGACGGCGATGGAAATGGCGGTTGCTGATTTTGGCGGCAAGGTCAACAATGCCAGAATTGAAGTCGTCAGTGCTGACGACCGCAACAGCCCGGACGTTGCTTCCAGCACCGTGCGCCGCTGGGTAGAAAACGACGGAGTCGACATGGTTGGCGGGTTGGTGGCCTCTTCTGTGACAATCGCCACCACCAAGATCCTTGAAGAGAACAACAAACTGGGACTGATCTCCGGGTCCGCAGCCTCTAGCATCACCAACGAACACTGCACCCCAAATCATATTCAGTACGTCTATGACACCTACGCACTGTCCATTGGCACCCCAACCGCGATCGTTCAGGAAGGCGGCAAATCCTGGTACATACTGACCGCAGACTATGCCTTCGGCCATGCCATGGAGGCGGACGTCACACGGGTTGTAGAAGCCAATGGCGGTGAGATTCTGGGAAGCATCCGCCATCCATTCCCGACTCCTGACTTCTCTTCATTTATTTTGCAGGCCCAGGCTTCTGGCGCCGATGTCATCGCTCTGGCAAACGCCGGTGCAGATACCACCAATGCGATCACCACTGCGGCAGAATTCGGTATTACCCAGTCAGGCCAGACCATCGCGGGCCTGGTTGTCTTTCTGAGCGACATACACGCTCTCGGTCCCGAGGCGGCTCAGGGGCTGCAGCTTACTACCGGTTGGTACTGGGACATGAACGGCGAGACTCGTGAATGGTCTGATCGTTTCATGGAAGAAACCGGCACCCGTCCAACCATGGTGCATGCGGGTATCTACTCCAGCACGATGCAATACCTGAAGGCGGTAGAAGCTACTGGCTCGGATGACTCCCAAGCTGTCCGCCAGCATCTGATAGAGACTCCGATCAACGACATGTTTGCCAAAAACGGTCGTATCCGTAAAGACGGCCGCATGGTTCATGACATGTATCTGGCTCAGGTGAAAACACCAGAAGAATCTACCGGAGAGTGGGATCTGTACAAGATTGTTCGAACTATTCCCGGCAACGAAGCATTCCGCCCGCTTTCCGAGAGCAAGTGCAAGCTGATCAATAACTGAGTGAAGACTGCGACCACGGAGTTTCCTGCGAGATCTCAGGAAACTCCGGATTCAAAGAGCCCTGCTCCTCCGGCGTGGCGCAAGAAAATGCGGAAGATCACCCCGGATCTATGTGAAGATATCGTTGATGAATAGACTCAAACGTCTTGCGAACCATTCTTTACCAACGGGATACGAAATGATCGTCAACGAATCCGGAGGCATCCCCAACCGGCTATTTTTTCGCCTGTTCCAGACTGGAAACATTCTGCAGCGCCAGGTTCAGAATGAGATGGGCATCAGTGCTGTGCAGTGGGCAGTACTGGGTGCATTGTCTCGAGAAGGATTCGAAGACGGCACCTCATTCAACCAACTGAAAGAGTACCTTTACGTCAGTCGCCAAAACCTCGATGGCGTCCTCAAGCGAATGGAAAGAGACGGGCATGTCGTTCGGATACCTGATCCCCAAGACCGCCGAGCTCGACTGGTGGTACTTACCGAATCTGGTCGGACTTTCTGGAATCGACTGCAAGACACTATTGCCGAGTTTTACAGACAGGCCATGCATGGGATGAGTTTTGATGACGGTGTCAGCTTGCTTCACCTTCTGAGGAAGCTTCAGCACGGACTTATTGACGTTTCCCTGGAATCAACCATCCCAGAACACAATGATACTGAGAACCTCGAAGCCGAATAACGCCTCACTCGGCAGCTTGACCAAATGGCCAACTAGCAGAGTTGGCCATAGAAGTGACTGGCGGCCTTACAGAAACGTACGCATTGCAGCCCTGTTTTTGCCAGACCGTTTCGCGAGGTACATGGTTTCATCAGCCACCATCAGGGCTTTATCGACTCGACCGGGTGTTTCATTGAAGGTCACCACGCCAAGTGAAAACGTCACCGGCCAGTCATTCTTCTTCATCTTGTTCTCCAAGGTCTCGACCAGTCGCGGTATAAACTTCCTGGCCGCGTCGAAATCCGTATCAGGAAGCAACACCGCAAATTCGTCACCACCGATGCGTGCCGGGAAATCGCCGCTACGAAGGCCAGACTTGAGGGTATCCCCCACGTCTTTGAGCACTTTGTCTCCCTCTGCATGACCGTAGTCATCGTTAATCGGCTTGAAGTTGTCCAGATCAATACTGATTAGCGTGAAATGTCGACCGTAGCGAGAAAGACGTTCGATGGAGCGTTCAAGCTCTGCCCGAAAGCTCCGAATGTTAGCAATCGACGTAAGGGGGTCGGTCCGGGCAAGCAGTCGTTCCTGATCCAGTTCATTCCGTAACCCAGTCACAAGGTAACGCTGCTCAGATACATCCTGACAAATCGCCAGGGTGTAACTTCCGCACGCCAACGTAATCTGCCTCAGAATAATAACGATGGCGAAGCGTGTCCCGTCCCCTCGCACAGCCTCCAACGCAGAATTTGCAATCCGTGACTCCCTCTCTGGAGATTCGTGAAAGCTCGCCATCTTATCATCGTGACCTTCGCGCTTTTCGACTGGAATGAGTTCCCAGACATGCTTTGCATGGAAGCTATCACCGCTGGATTTGAAAACCCGCCTGGCCATTTCATTAGCAATAAGGATTTCACCGCGATCGTCAACGACAAGGGCCGCTTCGGGAAGAGTATTCAGGAACCAATTGTAATGTAAGCGCATTTAAATCGACCCACTTGCATCACCCGCACTGAGATGTCAGACCCGAACCAGCTCCACGTTCCAGGGCAGCAATGCTTCCAGTTTCTCCGCCGTATCCGCCTCGGCAATATGCGTGAGCAGGTGGTGTATG
>NZ_JBSXNZ010000027.1:0-4765 GCF_056857895.1 Marinobacter sp. B-21 | reverse complement strand
ATCCTTGAAAACCCTACTCAGTAATCGATGATCAACAAAGATCTCAGGCGCGCTCCCCGCGCTTGCGCGGCTAGTTCAACGCCTTGGTTTAGCGGCGGCCCGACAGGGGCGTCCGGTGGAGGCCGCAGGCCGGAACGAACTTAATTGACTTGTTAAAACCTGCCATCAGGAACCACCGGACTTAACCAACCGCACTGCGACATTACTGTGTTGTGACCCAGTTTCGTTCTCATGCTGTGAACCAAAAAGATTGACCCATTGCCCCTGAACCAGCAGCAACTCCCCGTTGCCGGCACTGTTCCCATTACTTGTGGTGTAATCGCCCGCATAGTTGAATTGAAATTGGTCGGACGAGCCTGCCACCAGCTTGAGCTCATAACCCATGGACAGCTCGCTTGAAGAAGCAAAGCCTTTATCCTCGCTCGATACGCTAACCTTTAAAAGACTCGACTTCTTCAGAAAACTGGGCAAAAGGTCAGAGGGTTCGCTGTCGGTTTTGGTGGCCAGACACTCACAATACCGAACCTCCAATACCAACGGTTGGCCCGCGAGATAATCTTCAGGAGTGGTGTTGCCTGCAAGGGCAAAGCTAGGGAGCAGGGATAAAAAGAGCAGATTAACCCGCCAAATAATTTGTGATGGGATCCGTTGCATGTGATCTCCTATGTTTTCGTTTTAACGCCTTTCAGCAGGGGCGCGACGTCAGGAGCGTCCCTTGCCTGCATTTGTTAACTTTCGTCTTTAAGATTTTCTGGCAGTTTCACCTTGCCGCTCTCCACGAAATCACCTAGCGTTCGTAGCCGACGATAATGTGCCATAAGAACTTTTAACGTAACCTCCGGATCTTCTGTTTTGTCCTGAAGTTCCTTCAAGCTTTGAAAGCCAAGGTGCTTTGCGAGCTCCTCAGACATATTATTTAATTCTTTTGCTTCAGATGCCGCGAGCGAAGCATATTCGCGGTTCTGCTGCCGCCGGCGCTTCGCTATATCGAGCCTAGCGCGGTCAATTCGTTTGAATGCCTCAACTGCAGTAACACCTGCGCCCAATAGGATTCCTACTGACTTGGCCACCTGAAGTGCAACATCAGGGTTTATCAGAAGGTCTATCCATCCTGGAGAAGCATATTGAATAGACTGAACGGTTGGGCGCTGTTGCTTCGGAATTTGATTGAAGAGCACCGCATAAAGGTTTACGTAACTGTATCCACCCTGCCACGGATATTCATGGAATGTCTTGTTTACTCTGTCGACTATTCTAGGGTCTAGCTCTTGGGAGCTATCAAAATGAAAAACAAACGAATGTGCTTGCTGGTAGGCATAAGGGAATCCGTAAAGGTCCTCCAGAGCCCAACGTTCATCCATTAATACTCGGTAGATACCAGTGCTTTCCACACTTACTCCCTAGAAAGTTAACGCCCAGGTAACCGGCACCGAAGCGCAGCGCAGGGAACCAAAAGCGGTACGCTTTTGGTGTCCGGTTGACCGCCTTGATACTGATTGAGCCTTCTCCCCAGCCTCGCGGTTACCCGCTAAGCTGGAAGGCGACGAAGCACTACAAGGGAGAAGACTCATGAACTTTTACCATAGCACCCACCGCCATTATTGTGGAATCGATCTGCATGCCCGCAGCCTGTATGTCTGCATCATCGACCAACAGGGCGAGGTACTTCTGCACAAAGAAATCAAAGCTCGCCCGGAACCGCTACTGGCTGTGCTTGAACTGTTTCGTGATGATCTGGTGATCGGTGTCGAATGCATGCACTGCTGGTACTGGATCTCGGATCTGTGTGAAGAACACGGCATTCACTTTATCCTGGGCCATGCCTTGTATATGAAGGCCATTCATGGCGGTAAAACCAAGAACGACCGCATCGATTCCTTCAAGATCGCCATGCTCATGAAGGGCGGCAATTTCCCCCTGGCCTACGTTTATCCCAAGGAGATGCGGGCAACCCGGGATTTACTTCGCAGACGCACCCGCATCGTCCAACACGGGGCCATGCTCAAAGCCCATGTGGTGAATACCACGAGCCAATACAACCTGCCGCCCAACAAGGCCAACCTGAAGAATATCGGCGCCCGGGAACAAGTCCGGGCGACGTTTGCCGACCGGGATGTCCAACACAACATCGATCTCGACCTGGCCATCATTGAGTGCTATCACCGGGAACTCAGCAAGCTGGAAGAACATCTGGAACGGCAAGCCAAACAACACGATCCTGCCTCTCTGAGTGTATTGCGGACCATTCCTGGTGTGGGTCGTATCCTGGCCCTGACGATGCTCTACGAAATCGGCGACATCCAGCGATTTGAGACGGTGCAGAAGTTTGCTTCTTACGCCCGGCTCATCAAGTGCAAAGCCGAGTCTGCTGGCAAAGTCTACGGCACCCAGGGCAACAAGATCGGTAATGCCCATCTGAAGTGGGCTTTCTCGGAGGCCGCCGTGCTGTACCTGCGGGGTAATGACAAGGCCCAACGCTATTTACAGAAACTCCAGAAACGCATGAACAAACCCAAGGCGCTGTCCGCGCTGGCCCACAAGCTGGGCCGGGCTGCCTACTTCATGCTCAAGCATCAGAGGGTGTTCGATGAACAACGATTCCTGAAGGGTTAGTCACGCCACGGGGTGAGCATGACGTCTAACTGGATCAAACAGGATGATGGCTGAAAGCCCGGTGTCCGCTGACTGGTACTCGATACCAAACCGGCCTTCTATCACCGCCGTTGAAGCCAGTCGCTTTGATTAGCCACCCCGTGGGCGTGCCTTAATACCATGAGCCAGTGCGCTTACACCGGTCCTGAGCCTGAAACTAACTGGAGCTACGCAGCCAGATCCTTGAATAGTGCCAGTGACCGGTTAACCGATGAATGTCTGGTGCCCCTGATCGACCGAAGGAACGACTGGCCAGGCGGTGGTCTAAAGCCACGTAAGAGAGCCCCTATATGTGTTTGCTGTGAGTGCCTGACAGCCATACGAGACTGACGAAGCAGGCGTTCTCGCTCATGGATTTAGATTGGCCGCTGGCGCGGCCAAAAAAACACTATTGCCTATTGATTCCGAGAAGGCTCATATGGGTTATGTGGTTGATTCACCGAGGTTCACGAGTCGATGCCAATTAAAGAATCGATGCCTTCATCCCTGATAGTCGCTTTAGCCTCATCCAGTGCTGCCGCATCTGTATCAAACTCGTCATCCCATACGGTGGAGTTATTGAATTCATCCACCACTTCGAGAATCCAGCCACCAGTGTCACCGCGGTAGATCTCTACTTTGACCACTTTCCCGTCAGCTGTCAGTTCTTGGCAAAGGGGGCTCATTTCGACTTCAAAATCATCTTCCATTCACTATCTCCGAGGTGGAATCTTTGTACACATAACGCCGAAGCACAGCGGCGCCCTTTACTTGGCTACGAAGGAGCCACGTAAAGGGCGTCCGGCGGCCATCGGCCGCGAACTGATGCGACTTGTTAACCACTATTTGACAGTTCAAAAAGCGGTTTCAGGATCAATTCCCATTCTCTGGGCTACTTCGTTGAACTGCTTATAATAAATAGGTAGGTTCATCACTTTCTCACGAATCATCCCCTCGTATTTTTCCTTGCTTCCGCTATGCACACCCACGGCCTTAAGATCTTCATGGAACTGAGCCAGCGAGCCAGCCTCTTGGAGTTGGGTATAATCCCTGCCGGCATACATTAGCGTAACCAGCTTGGCCAAATCATTTACATCTACGCTTGCGAGGTATTCAGTTAGAGGAGAAGTGATATCTCTCGCCTCGCTGAGATAAGCTTGAGACGCAGGATCACCCAGAGAAATACCAAGCTCAACTCCGTGTTTTTTGTGCAACTCATCATCTTTCTGCTTGATCTTCTCTGCAATCAATGAAATGGAGTTCATATGATCTTGTAACTTCATGCTTTCTCCTTCTGGTTAACGCTGAAGCGCACCGGTGGCTTTGTCGCAGCGCAGCGGAGACAAAGGCATCCGAGTGACGCGCCTGGTTAAATTACTACCGCTCACCTTCAAGGCCATGCCATACCCGGAGAATGATGATGGCACTGGGATGGAGCGAATATCGAACGACATATTTCCCGAAAACCATATCTCGAACAGAGTCAGGCACCGGTGCCATTTCAACTGGTGTGCCCATCTTGGGAAAATCAGGAAGCAATTCGATTTTGCCAACCAGTTCGGTGGCGATCCGGGCTGCCGCCGATGGATTGTGGACTGCAATGAACTCCCTGAGGCGCTGTAAATCTTCAATGGCTTCGTCCGTGTAAACCAGTTTCACTTACCTGACCTCGGTGCATCCTGCTCGTTGTCGGTTCCCCAACTATTAAGCCAGCTGTGAACCTCGCGGGCATCAACAACCTTGCCTTGTGCAGCGGACTCCATTGCTTCTAAGGTCTGTTTCCAGCGCTCTTGCTCCAGCTGCTGCTTTTCTATGTACTCCGATAATGCTTGGTTAATTACCCAACCTTTGCTCCGGTGCAACCTGCCAGCAATTGCTTCCAGGTGCTGTTCAACTTCTGCTTGAAGGCGAACCGTGGTGACGCTCATGACTATACCCTCGAGTTTGGCTACTACAATGTATTACAACATAGTCTACGAGGGTGCGGCAAAAAATTTAACGATATAGATAACCGTCCACCTCCCGCCAACTCTCAGGCACACCCGAACTAAGGCAGGCACGCGACCGGGCCCCTGTGGATCGGTTCATCGGCTTGTTGGACTGGTCCGCACTCGAGGTCTCAGGCTAGCCTATG
>NZ_JBSXNZ010000026.1:0-21247 GCF_056857895.1 Marinobacter sp. B-21 | reverse complement strand
CTGGTTTGGCTGTGGAAGAAGTCAGTCAATTAAGGTCAGAGATCAGGCACTGATCTGGATTTCGGCAAACCATCAATATGACGAGGGCAGCTTATCGCAGCCCTCACTGCGGTGTTTCTCGTCGCCAGCACGGTTTGGTTCGGTGAAGTGCTCAGATACCGGCAGGCGATGGCTGACGATCTTGATTATTACCAGAACGAAGTCTCACTCGGCCACCTTCCCCGGTTCTGGTTTCACGGGTATTTTCCGCGGCATCTTAGCCAGATGCCGCCTCAAAAATAATGGGTTATGAGCGATACGCATAATCTGGCCGGCCTTTTGCGTCAGTCGAGGTGACAGACATCTGAACCCTGGTGCAATTTTTATTATTATGCAACGAAAAAACGCCGGCTTTACCCTGATTGAACTTATGATCGTCGTCGCCATCATCGGCATACTGGCCGCTGTCGCGATACCTTCCTATCAGGGTTATGTGTTGAAGGCTCAGGTAAATAGGGCTGTTGGAGAACTTTCGACCTATAAAACGTCCTTTGAAACCCAAATGTCCGGATCGGGCTCTGTTACCAACAATGCGCTGGGGTATACCCCCTCAAACCTCACCACGGGGGATGCCGCCACAGATATCGCTGTAGTTAACGCTGACGGTTCTGGTCACATTCAGGTGACCATGGGGGGCAATGCCCACCCAAACCTGGCGGGCGTTTTACTCAAATTTGTACGCAGCGCTGGCGGCACCTGGCAGTGCGAGATTGATCCGAGTGCCGCCCCTCGCTGGAGCGACGTGTTCAGTCCAGATTCATGTACAGTGATCTGACGGAGGGCTACAGCTCCACCTCCTCGCACAGCTCGGGCGCATAATCATGGATACACACAATCATGGACAGGCACTAGTATTCCTGGCCAACGTTTTACATAACCCGAGACAACCAGAACGCAAACCTCCACGAAGTCTCGATGATGCAACGCAAGCCAATGGCACAGTTCCTATCGGCCGCCGGGGTGCCACGGTTCTGTAGCCAGAATTCCACCAAGCCGGCTACTATAACGGCAAAGCATTTAGCAACGGTTGAGTTCAGGTGAGAGCAGTGTGATAGCCTTTTGTCTAAGGCATCGAGGGGATATTAAGGCATGGTTAATGAGGATATTCGGTGGTTGCAGCGCCTGAGCAATTTTGACAAGGCCTACCGGCAACTGGACGAGGCAGTCGCTCTGAGCCACTCCCGGGAGCTGTCTGAGCTCGAAAAACAGGGCGTTATTCAGGCGTTCGAATATACCTACGAATTGGCGTGGAATGTCATTCGTGATTATTTCCGGTGGCAGGGGAACTCTGGAATTACGGGGTCCAGGGATGCCATCCGGGAAGCGTTCGCCAACGGCCTGATTGAGGAGGGGGAGCAATGGATGCACATGCTCAAAGACCGGAACCGCACCTCCCACACCTACAACGAAGAAACCGCCCGGGAGATTCTGAAGAATATCCTGCAACTCTACCACCCACTCTTTTCCGAATTCCGGCGGCGTATGGGTGAAGAGGCCCAAAAACATGACATTGGCTGAAACTGCCTTAGGGGGCCGGTCAACTGGCCTGCCTGACTATGTTCTGGAAAACCTCAGAGGTATTTTCCTGGGCCACCCGGTTGTGCAGGGTGTGGTTCTGTATGGCTCGCGGGCCAAAGGTAATTTCCGTCCGAACTCCGACATAGACCTGATGCTGATTGCTCCGGAAATCTCCTGGCGCGAGTTTAACCGGATTGAAGGGGAAATTGATGACCTGCTGATGCCCTGGAAAGTGGATCTTGCCCTGGAACATCAGGTTGAGAACGACGAGTTACTTGATCATGTGAAGCGTGTAGGTATTCGGCTTCTTTGAAATTGGGGGCATGAAAACGGGGTCAGATGAAAAGTTCATCTGACCCCAAGGTCGAGGCCGTGCCCCCAAGGCCGCGTTCGATCATGGGTTACATAGGAAATGGCGTATCACTTCGTCCGGTAGAGCCGTTCTGGAGTTGCTGTTGGGCTGTGTGGACAGTTTCCGTGACAGTGTTCAACAGATAAGGCCAGAAGCCCTCCTGCCGGACGGTTCGGTTAAGCCGGTCTGGTGGAATAAACCGGGAGATCTCGAAAATGAAGTCTTTTTGTTGCTGCCCGCTTTCCTTCAGAATACCCAGACGATGATGAGTGCACTCAAGGAAGCGTTCCGCGGATTCCCCATGATCCATCAGCTTGGCCCCAAGCAGTTCGTAGGCAGGTTCGATGCCGATCTGGGTTAACCATGCGATATCCCAGAGATCACGGTATTTCAGCCGCCCCGGCCTCATGGCAAACGCTAAAAGCTTGTCAGTGAAGATCTCTTCCCGGGATTGGGCGTTGATAATGAGAGACTCAGTACCCAGGTTGATTCCGTAGTGATTCTGAATTGTTCTCGGAACTACTTGATAGCTGGGTACAGCACAGATATCCAGATGGATTCTTTGTGCTGGCATATCGGGCCGGTGAGGTTGTGTATTAACGCTGAGTTTCCAGGTATCCACATTTCCTTGCTTTTCGGCCTTTGGCTCTGTCACGGTGATTGGTACTTCATATTTTTCCTGAAGCCGGGTCTCCAGCGTTTTCTTGAGCTGGCTCAGTCCAGCCTTGTTGAAATGCGCCCCACCCGTGAAATCCAGGTCTTCGCTCAGGCGACTGGAGCCGTAGCAGGCGCGAAGGCACGTTCCGCCAATAAACGTGAGTTTCTGGAGCAAGTCTGCAGCGCTCAGCTCTCGCAGAATGTCATGATGCAAGATCTCCTTTTCCACCACGGGGCGTAATGCCGTCAATTCCCCCTGATTTCTTATGGCCTCGTCAATCAGTGTGTCAAACAATGCCATCTTCAGGCTCCTGTATCAGGTCGATTGTCGAGCGGTTGAACCGATGCATGTCCGCCAGTGCCAGTTTTGTTGAAGCCCGAAACAGATGGCGGTCGGCATCGTAAGCCAGATGATCAATGATCTGAGACATTGGGCGCTCAGTGTGGACAAACTCTATGGTTCCGAAGCGGCCACAGCTTATCTCGGCGGATCGGCCGGTACTTATCACGGTAACCCAGGCCATTGGCATTTGGGAGATAAGCCCGGCATCGCTGAGCGCGGTTTCCAGGCTGATGTAATTAAAGTGCCTTACACGCAGCAACGCAGCAGCGTGGAAGAGGATCAGGCCGCTGTTGTCCGGGGCGCCCGCGTATTGATAAACGCCCTGGCACACTCGCTCCAGGAGCCCGCGTTTTTCCGCGCGGTGAAGCAGGGCGCGATAGGCTCCCTGGCTTAGTTCCGGGAACAAGGCCCGAAAAGCTGCCGAGGAATAAAGGCGTCCGGTTTTGGCGGAGTTGGAGGCAAGTAGCCACCGCTCCAGTCGTTGTAGAGGTTGCATGAAAAGATCCGCGCTTTGTTATGTTTAGTGTAACAAAACGATGAGCTACGTGAATACGTGAGGCGGGGTATGAAAACGGGGTCAGATGAAAAGTTCATCTGACCCCAAGGCCGAGGCCGTGACCCTAAGGCCGCGCTAAATCTCCACCTCCTCAAATAACTCCGGCACCTCCGCATCCCAGCCAAATTTCTCCCGAATCCGCTTGCGCATGATGTCACTCGCCACCATCTCCCCGTGAGTGACGTACACCTTCTCCGGCTTGAGTGAGCCCTGTTCCAGCCAGGCCAGAATCTCGTTGTAGTCCCCGTGCGCGGAAAGTGAATCCATGTTGTGAATCTCGGCCTTTACCGGCCAGTATTCACCGTGAATTTTCACTTTCTCTGCGCCGTTCACCAGCGCATCACCCCGGGTACCGGGCGCCTGGAAGCCAGCGAAAACCACGCTGTTACGGGGATTGGGCAGCAGGGTTTTCAGGTGGTGCAGCACCCGCCCGCCACTGGCCATGCCGCTGGCGGAGATAATTACGCAGGGGTAACGCACGGCGTCCAGCTTGATGGATTCTTCCACGGTTCGCACAAACTCGGTTTTCTCATCCATCAACTCACACTGGGCCGCGTTGAGCTTGTGTTCCTTATGGTGCTTGCAAAAGATCTCCGTGGCCTTGATGGCCATGGGGCTGTTCAGAAATACCGGCAGTCTGGGGATCCTGCCGTCTCCCATAATCTTGTGAATCACATACAGCAGCATCTGCGCCCGCCCAACCGCAAACGCAGGCAAAAGCACGATGCCGCCGCGGCCGGCGGTCCGGGTGATGATGTCCGCAAGCTCGGCTTCAGGATCGCTCTCGCCATGGGCCCGGTCGCCATAGGTGGATTCACACACCAGTACATCGGCCTTCTGCAGCGGCTCCGGCGGCCGCATGATGATGTCGTTCTGCCGCCCCACGTCACCGCTGAACACCACCGTTCTGTCAGCACCCTGGTGATGAACGTGCACACAGGAAGAGCCCAGAATATGCCCCGCCGGGGTAAAGGTTACCTGGAACCCTTTCACCGGCTCGAACGTCTCGTGATAGTGCAGGGATTCAAAATGCTTGAGCGCCTCCCAGGCGTCCTTCTCGGTAAACAGCGGCTCCGGCTTCTCGTGTTTCGAGAACTTCTTGCGGAAGGCGTACTTCGCGTCCTCCTCCTGCAGGAAGCCGGCATCCGGCAGCAGAACCTTGCACAGCGCGTGGGTGGCCTTGGTGCAGTACACCTTGCCCTTGAAACCGTTCTTCACCAGGGCAGGCAGGTAGCCCGAGTGGTCAATATGGGCATGGGTAAGCACCACCGCGTCAATGGTGGACGGGTCCACCGGAAACTTCGCCCAGTTGCGCCGGCGCAGGGTTTTCACGCCCTGGTACATGCCGCAGTCCACCAGCACCCGGTGCTTGTCATCCGAGAGCAGGTAGCGGGAGCCGGTGACTGTTCCTGTGCCGCCGAGGAAGCGAAGTTTCATGTTCAGGTCCTTCTTTTGGGTGTGGGTGAAGCCGGGGTCAGAAGAACGCTTTCTTCTGACCCCTTTTTTATAGATGATACTATGGACTTATGAAAATGGGGTCAGATGAAAAATTGATCTGACCCCACGCTTCCCGGAGGCTCACGGACGGAAAAAAGAAAGAAAAGGTTTTGTCCGTGTGGGTCTGTGAGTGTCCGTGGCAATAAATCATTGGTTCAGATATAAAATCCCGGAAAAAAACCTTTAAACACGTGAATACCCAACCTGTTCGGGGTTGTCATCCTGGTGTTGTAGCAAATCCTGCACCTCAACATCCCAGTCGAGTTTTGTCACGATCGTGTTTCGAGAACTTTTTAAAGCGAAGTTTCGTGTTGGGATTCTTTTTTGTGGGTGAAGCCGGGGTCAGAAGAAAGCTTTCTTCTGACCCCTCCTTTATATCAGAGCTGAGCGGACAACACCTCGGATTGCCTCGCAACGCCATTCAGAATCGGTTCGCTGACCCGTGGAGGGAAGTCCGCCGGAAGACGTGCCTCTACAGACTGAATAACCGGTCTGGTTTGCTCGGCTACGTCTTTCATCAGGCTTTTTGCTTTCTCGGCAGAGAAACCGACCTGTTGGGCGGTGCTCACAAAATGCCGGGCCTGGATGCGAGCCCAATGGTAATGGCGGTTGCGGCCTTTCAGGGCCATCGCCATTTTTGCCTTCTCTGCGGCCATGCTTCCCTGAGCGATAAGCGGATAGGCCGAAATAACATCGTACAATGGTGTCATCCGATAGGCGGAGCCTGGCTCTATAAACAGGCTGAAGTTTTTTGCGTGGCCGTCAATGGCAGCCATTAGCCAGAAGAGAATCTGTGCCCTGAAAAACAGCTCCCGATCCTTGGTGGGCTCCTGAGATCCGAGCAACAATGTCATGGCGTCCTGAATGCCGGGGCCACCGTCACTTTCGTATTTGGCGGCCGGCGCCACACCAAGAGACTGGCAAAAATCCTCCTGAGGCAGGCGCATTAGCCAGGTGTTATCGCTCGACCAACGCCGATCGAATCGTTCAACAATCAGCACTTTCTGCTTCCCGAACCGAGCCAGCTGTGCGTTGGCAACCGGCAGCCCAAACGCCTTCAGAATCTGCAAGCAGAGCCATTCGTTTTCGCTGCTTTCCCGTAAGTCCATATTGCTGTGATTCAAAAATCCAATCGGGAGCTTAAAGATATGGCTGGTGGGCGTACTGCCAGCAGGCAGACACCACTGGTTCCGGTGCCAAAGCAAGGCAGTTTTTTCTTGCGCACCGGCAAGGGATATCCGGAAATCATGGTCCCCCGCTACTCCGAAGGGCGCATCCTGGTAGTTGCCGAGAATATTCTCCACCGCTGAGGCATCCAGGGGTGAAGCTGTCACGGAGCGGACATCGGGTATTTCAGACGTCTCAGGGTAGAGTTGAACTGCACCAATACAGTCCCGGCCAACGCTCGAGAGCAGGTCAAAAGGATGCCGTGTTGGCGCCCCGAACCGGGCCTGCATGCGCGAACGGATTGCTTCGGAATCTGGCAGCAGGTTATCGAAGAAGTTATAAACCTTTGCGCCACGGTAAGGTGCGGGTGCAAGGGGCAGCGAGAGTGAGATAGCCCTGGCACCCGGCCGGCTTAACCAATCGGGAAGGTACTGAAACGCCATGGCGCCAGACCGCTCAAGGGTCAGTCTGCCTACCTGGATGCCATTCAGGGCAACGGTCAAATCAGGCATTCCTTACCACTCCTGATCCCATTTCGCTTCCTGTTCCGTGTCGCCGCGCTTGGCCACACGCAGCTCAAGATCCAGAGCGGACAGCAGCTTGAACAGTGTTTCCACCCGGCTTCGCTCCGGATGGTTCTCAAAACTGGATATGGTGGCCTGTTTCACGCCAATCTGATCTGAAACAACCTGCTGGGTGAGCTTCCGGCGCTTACGGGCATTCTTTATTTCCTGGGCAAGCGCATCAGGTGAGGTGATTTTCATATTCATACCTTAAAGGGGATAAAATAAATTTATACCCTGAAGAGGATTATGTCAATTTAACCCCTGTGGGGTATGGCTACCTTTCTTCTGGCCCCCTCCTTATAATTGATACTCTGGAAACCTGAAATTGGGGTCAGATGAAAACTTCATCTGACCCCAATTTCATCTGACCCCAAATTGACCTCAGCACCCATCTGTTTGCTGGAGAAAACAGGTAAGGAGTGCGACAATGAAAGCGTTCCTATGGGGCGGGCGATAGGGCGATAGAGCAAGGTATAACAGGAGGCCAGGGTGTACGCGATTGAATTCGAAGCGGATATCAAAGACGGTGTGTTGCTGATCCCGGAGAGGTACCGCCAGCTTAAGAACAGCCACGCCCGGGTTTTGATTATGGTGCCAGAGGAGGGTGCTTCAGGTGCCAGTGAATTATCGCTGGATCTGAGCGACTGCACCGTTGAGGCGTTCAAAGGAAGTGATGCCGTAAAGATTCAAAGGGAAATGAGGGATGAGTGGTAAATATCTGCTGGATACCAACGCAGTCATTTATGCAATCAACCGCAAGCTGACCCTGCCACTCAACTACTACGCCGTTTCCGTAATCACCAAACTTGAATTGCTTTCATGGCCATCGCTTACCGATGCTGATGAACAGCAACTCAGAGCTGTGCTTCATAAGATTCCTGTCATTGAGTTGGAGCAGCCGATACAGGATGCAGCCATAAAGATTCGCCAAACAACGTCGCTCAAGCTTCCGGATAGCATTATTTCCGCAACTGCCATTTGCCATGGGCTCACTCTTGTGACTGATGACGAAAGGCTTGGTAGCCGGCACGCTGGAGAATCTGTTTTGTTTTCCGATCTGGTTCCCTGAAAATTCAGGGTAGACCACAAATTTCACAGGCAGGACGCGCCCATGCATTACAGCTCCATCCTTCCCGATGTCATCAAATTAGCCGACGAGGCCAGCGAGAAAGTACTGCATATTTACCAGTCGGATTTCAAGGTGAGCTACAAAACCGACGATTCGCCCATCACCGCTGCCGACACCGCCGCCCATGACATCATCACCCATGGGCTGCGCAACATCAGCCGGGACATCCCCATCCTCTCCGAGGAAGGCAAGGACATCCCCTGGGAAGAACGCAAACACTGGCGCCGGTTCTGGCTGGTGGACCCCGTCGACGGCACCAAGGAATTCACCCAGCGCAACGGTGAATTCACCGTTAACATCGCCATGATCGAAGACGGCGAGCCGGTGATGGGCGTCGTGATCGCGCCAGCTCTGAAAGAAGCGTTCTGGGGTGTGGTGGGCGAGGGTGCCCATAAGCGTGACCGCACCGGCAGAGTTCACCGTATACGGGTTGCGGAACCCACCGCAGTAAAGCGTGTGGTAGCCAGCAAAAACCACCTCAACGAAGAAACCAGAGCGTTCATCGATAAGCTCGGTGAGCATGAGCTGGTACAGGCCGGCAGCTCCCTCAAGTTCTGTCGCATCGCCGAAGGCCATGCCGACATCTACCCGCGCCTGGGGCCAACCTGCGAGTGGGACACCGGCGCAGCCCAGGCAGTATTAATGGCTGCCGGTGGCAAGGTGGAGACCCTGGAGGGCAGGCCGTTGCGGTATGGTAAAGAGGACTTGCTGAATCCGCATTTCATTGCCTCGGGGGGCTGGTTTCGGGGTGGGGATGCTTAAGGAAAGTGATTTTTTAGCCACGGACACTCACGGATGCTCACGGACGGAAAAGAAAGAACAGATATTTTTAATGGCTTTTGTCCGTGTGGGTCCGTGAGTGTCCGTGGCTAAAAAAAGCGCTATAAGCTGAAAGACCACAAACAAAATGCGTGAAATCCCTATTCCGTCAAAACAAAGAACTGGTACATTCACCACCCATGACATGGTATGCACTCCAACTCAAGCCCGCCCAAGGCGATCGCGCTCTTGCAAATCTCCAGAATCAGGATATTGCTTGCTTCTTTCCGAAAATCACCGTGGAAAAAATCAAGGCCGGCAAGCGCAGCAAAAAACTGGAGCCCCTCTTTCCGGGCTATCTGTTCGTGAACCTGGAGCAGAGCGATCCCATGTGGGCAAAGCTGCGCTCCACCCGGGGCGTGCTGAGAATCGTCAGCTTTGCCAACAAGCCCGCGGCAATCAGTGATGAAGTCATTCTGCACATCAAAGACAGCCTCGATTCGGTGGCCGAGCAGGGTGGCATCAAACCGGGGCAGGCCGTACAGCTGAATGAAGGCCCCTTTGAGGGCATTAATGCGATCTTTCAGGCTTACGATGGCGAAGCGAGGGCGATCGTGCTGATTAGCTTTATGCAGAAGCAGCAGCGGGTAAAAGTGCCGGTATCTGCTTTGAAAACCTGATAATTTTTGGCCACGGACACTCACGGACGGAAAAGAAAAAACAGAAATTCTATTGGGCTTTTGTCCGTGAGTGTCTGTGAGGGTCCGTGGCCAAAAAAGCTGTACCTGATCCCAATGTGCTATGATCAATACGATCAATATGGTTGGAGGTGCTCATGATCACAGAAACCAGCGCAGTGAAGTTCCGGCAAAACCTTGGCGAAATGATTAACCAGGTACAGTACCGGCACGACAGCATCCTGATTAAGAAAGACGGTAAACCGGTGGCAGCTTTGGTCGATGCCCGTTTGTTTGGCCGAATCCGCAGAATGGAGCAACGCTTTGATGCACTGAGTTCGCGGTTGGAGAAAGGTTTTTCAGAAGTGCCTCAGGAAGAAGGCATGAGGGAAATTGAAAGTGTAATCGCCGACGAGCGCTCCGGAAGCTAATAAAAGGCACCAGGGATGGCATCTATTCAGGCAGTTATTGATACCAATGTAATCATTTCGGGCATGGCCTACCCGGCCAGCGTTCCTGGAAAAATTATGCAGGCTTGGCGGAGTGGGGCCATCGACGTGTATCTCTCCGAGTATATTCTGGATGAAATTCGCAGAGTATTGCCGAGGCTGCGAAGCCGGCATGGAATGTCTGAGGCAGAAATAGACGACCTCGTGGACATTCTGGGGTTGCTGGCTGAAATCCTTGAGCCGGCGGCACTGCCGCCGGAATCAGTGAGAGACATCAAAGATACACCGGTACTCGGAACCCTGATAAGAGGGATGCAGACGCACTCGGTGGATTACCTCATAACCGGTGATAAAGACCTGCTGGTGCTAAAGGAACATTACCCCGTGATCACGCCTGCCGAATTCTGGTCCAGGCACGGGGGTTTGTAAGTCCATACAAACTATTTTTTTGCCACGGACACTCACGGACGCTCACGGACGGAAAAGAAAAAACAGAATTCTTTTGGGCTTTTGTCCGTGAGCGTCCGTGAGCGTCCGTGGCAAAAATGAACGTCCGATTGTAATGATCAACTTGATGCAGAAGCAGCAGAGGGTAAAAGTACCGGTATCTGCTATAAAAATATAACAAGCGCACGGCAACGCTCTGATCCAGTGCAAGGTCAGCTGATGATGAGACCGGGGGTGCTCGACAGATTAAAGTGAGGTGGATTTCCAATGGAAGACAATAATCGCCGAAATCAGCCTCAATACGACGACGAAATCAGTCTGGTGGATCTGGCAACTACGTTTCTAAAACGCCGGAGAGTGTTTTACGCAGTGCTTTTCTCAACGTTACTGGCGGGAATTGCTTACGCCGTGCTGATGCCGGAAAGATACGATTATGTCAGTCTGGTCAAGCTGGCGGAGAAGGACTCTGGTAGCTACATAGAAAAACCGGCGGCTATCATTGCAACACTGGAGAATCGCTGGCTGCCGGACTATCAGTCGACTTACCACGCAGAGCATGACGGGTCTATCCCGTTCAAAGTCCGCTTCGAGAATCCGGAGAACACCGGGCTGATCCGAATGGTGTCTGAGGCATCGCCGTCTCAGAGGGAAGGCGTTAAACAGGTCCATGCCCAGCTGATTGATGAGCTCTCGCAAGCGCAATCGGCGGCTGTATCGAGCCTGAAGCAGAATCTGGAGAGGCAAATCGAATCGCTTTCCTCAACGATAAAAATGCTGGAAGGTTCAACGGATGCCGGGGCGGCCATTGCAGCGGCTTTCGAAAAGCGGTTATCGCTTGAGGCTACCCTCAACTCTATGCGGCCAATGGAAGTTCTGACGGTAAACCGGGAAAGCGCGGAGCGTAAGGGGCCGGCGCGGAGCCTGATTGTTCTGTTGGCTGGCCTGCTGGGTTTGATGGGAGGTGTTTTCCTCGCATTCCTTACAGAGTTCGCAAGTATGGTGAAGGCACAAATGTCGGAGTCATGAGCATTGGAGACTGTTTTGCCACGGACACTCACGGACAAAGCCCATAAAAAATATCTGTTTTCTTTTCCGTCCGTGAGCGTCCGTGAGTGTCCGTGGCTAAATTCAAGATAATTGCATTTTTCATCCTTTAACAATTCTTTACTCAGGTAACCCCCTGAATTGCCTCGTGTTAGGCTTTTGGTCACTTGTTTGTCACAGGCGATGCCGTAAAATCTGCTCCCTTCTGAAACACCATATTCATTTACCGACAGGGACACAGTTGGGATTGAGTTGTTCCCTTCCTTATGCTGTTTCGCTGTTGCCTTTCAGATAATCTTATTCTATGACCTTAAAACACTGGGCCCTGGTCGGTGGGGCGGTAGCGTGCCTGACAGGTGTTCCTCTCTCGGCAGCCCCCTGGCTTGAGCCGGGAGATTCCCCGACTCTTAATAGAATGAGCCTGAAAAAACTACTCTTCACGGTCAGCCTTCTATTGCCACCAGCTGTAAATGCCCAATCGATCAGCCCGCCCAGACTGAGCAATTCAAATCCCTGCCCAAAGCCCGGCAGGAAGCTTTGGCAAAGCAATACGGGGTGGACTTGAGCCAGTTGACCGGCTCATCCAGCCAGCCCCGCCCGCCACAACCTTCACAGGAAATTGTGAAATCCGTCATCTGACCCCACTCTCAACCCCAACGGAAGACCACAATGAAAGGAATAATCCTCGCCGGCGGCTCCGGCACCCGTCTCTACCCAATCACCAGAGGCATCTCCAAACAGCTTCTTCCGGTGTACGACAAACCGATGATTTACTACCCGCTTTCCGTACTCATGCTGGCGGGCATCCGGGACATCCTTGTCATCACCACCCCGGAAGACCAACAAGGATTTCAGCGACTTCTCGGTGACGGCCGCCAGTGGGGTATCAACCTGAACTATGCAGAGCAACCCAGCCCGGACGGCCTCGCTCAGGCCTTTATCATCGGCGAAAACTTCATTGGTCAAGACAGCGTGTGCCTGATTTTGGGCGACAACATCTATTATGGCCAGGGTTTGAGCAACATGCTGCAAACCGCCGCCAAACGCGACAAAGGTGCCACAGTATTTGGCTACCAGGTCACCGATCCAGAACGTTTTGGCGTGGTGGAATTTGATGAAAACCAACGTGCCGTCTCTATCGAAGAAAAACCGGCCAGCCCGAAATCTGATTACGTCGTTACCGGCCTCTACTTCTACGACAACGATGTTGTAAGCATCGCGAAACAGGTAAAGCCGTCAGCCAGGGGCGAACTGGAAATCACCAGTGTAAACCAGGCTTACCTTGAGCGGGGCGATCTCAGCGTCGAATTGCTGGGCCGGGGCTTCGCCTGGCTGGACACTGGCACCTTCGACTCCCTGCACGAAGCCAGCGGCTTTATCGAAACCCTTGAAAAACGCCAGGGCCTGAAAATCGCATGCCTGGAGGAAGTGGCCTACCGAATGGGCTTCATTGGCGAACAGCAGCTGTTGGCAGAGGCGGAAAACCTCAAAAAGAACAGCTACGGCGCCTATCTGAAGAAACTGGTCAAAACCAAGTAAGCGGACTTTATGAAAATAACCGAAACCGGAATCCCAGACGTAAAACTCATCGAACCCAAAGTGTTTGGAGACGATCGCGGCTTCTTCATGGAAACGTGGAACGAAAAAGCGTTTCGGGAGGCAGGCATCAACGCCACTTTTGTACAGGACAATCACAGTCGCTCGGTTAAAAACACCTTGCGAGGTCTGCACTACCAAATCAAACAACCCCAGGGCAAATTGGTGCGGGTAACCCGGGGCCAAGTGTTCGATGTAGCTGTGGACCTGCGCACCAACTCCACCACCTTCGGGCAGTGGGTGGGGGAATACCTCTCGGAAGATAACAACCGCATGCTGTGGGTACCGCCGGGGTTTGCCCATGGCTTTCTGGTCACCAGTGAAACGGCGGATTTTCAATACAAGTGCACTGATTACTATGCGCCTGAACATGAACGCTCTATTCGTTGGAATGACCCAACTCTGAGCGTACACTGGGGTTCTTTTCAACCGGAAGACCTACTGCTATCCGGTAAAGACAAAGAAGGCCAAAGCCTTGAACAGGCCATGGCTGAACTCAAAGAGTACTATTGAATGATACCCGTCACCAAACCCTACCTTCCCAGCCGGGAGAGACTGGATAAATACCTGGACGGCATCTACGAACGCCAATGGCTGACTAACAACGGCCAACTGGTGCAAGAGCTAACCCAACGGCTGGAAGAGTACCTGGGTGTTGAAAACCTCCTGTTGGTCTCCAACGGCACCCTGGCCCTGCAAATCGCCTACCGCGTTCTGGGCGTGAGCGATGCAACCCCCGGTGCACAGCCGGAAGCCATTACTACCCCATTTACCTTCATCGCCACCGCGAGCTCTCTGAAGTGGGACGGCGTGCAGCCGGTATTCGCAGACATAGACCCGAGTACCTGGTGTCTGAACCCGGTTAACATTGAAGCGGCCATTACCCCGAACACCCGGGCCATCGTGCCTGTGCATGTATTCGGCAATGCCTGCGATGTAGAAGCCATTAATGCCATCGCCCAAAAACGCAACCTGAAGGTTATCTACGACGCCTCCCACGCCTTCGGTGTGAAATACAAAGGCGAAAGTCTACTCAAACATGGTGACGCAGCTACCCTCAGCTTCCATGCCACTAAGCTGTTCCACACCGGTGAGGGTGGGGCTATTATCTTCAAGCGCAAGGGAGATCTGGAGCGGGCTAAGAAGATGATCAACTTCGGCATCACCGGTCCGGAGAGCATTGAAGAGCTGGGCATCAACGCAAAAATGAGTGAGTTGCAGGCCGCGATGGGGTTGTGTGTGCTGGATGAAGTAGCGCAAATAGAAGCAGATCGCCAGACCGTTACTGAAACCTACGACCGCGCTCTCCAGGGGAAGGTTCAGAAACAGAACATTCAAACTGGTGCCAGCTACAACCATGCTTACTACCCTGTAGCGCTAGAAAATGAGACTCGTGTTGTTGAGCTCATGTCCTTGCTGCGTAATTCGGATATTCTGGCGCGCCGTTATTTTTACCCGTCACTGGACTTAGTAACCTCTCTCGGTGCTGATGCAAAGATGTGCCCCGAATCCGGAAAACTATCCGAACGCATCGTCTGTTTGCCGATCTACTCCGGCTTGAATACGAAAGAGATTGAAATGATTTTCAGGAAGGTCCTGGAGGTGTGCCAATGACTGTGCTGCCAATGGGTGCCTTTTTCAGAAAACCTGTGAACTCCCTGGAAATCATCGCTTTTGTTGAAAAATTGGTTGGCTCTGTCCATCTTTCCAGCGCAAAAAATTTGGAATTAGAGGGCACCTGTGATTCCCGCAACGGTGGTCATAAGCAACTGGTGTTTGCCAGCCCGGAGCATTATGGCAAAGGAGCCAAATTAACAGACTCCTTTGTTTTGACCGATGAATTTCCGGATGAGTCAACCCAAGGCTCCAATCAGTTCTGTGCGGTAGCAGACCCCAGAGCTGTCTTTACGGATGTGCTTACGTGGTTAATTGATTCGGTAGGAGTAGACTCCCATTGGTGCGGCTACACCAGTGAGGCAACCGTCTCGAACGAAGCTCAGGTTGCAGGCTCAGCGGTTATCGAGCCTGGCGTCGAAGTGGGGGCAGGCAGTGTTATCAGTGCGGGGTCGGTTATTAAGCGCGGCTCACGAATTGGCCGTAATACCGTCATTCGGGAAAACACGGTGATTGGCAGTGACGGAGTGACGGTGTACAGGGCGGCTGACGGCCGATTGCTCAAGTTTCCCCATGTGGGTGGTGTGTCTATCGGCAACAACACGGAAATTGGTGCAAATGCGGTGATTGTCGGTGGCATTCTGGCTCCTACGTTTATTGGTAGCGATGTGGTGATTGGTAATTTGTGCAATGTTGGACATGGCGCGGTTGTAGAGGATGGAGTTTGGATGTCGGTAGGATCGTTGCTCGCCGGGCATACAACGGTTCACGCTGGTGCGACTATCGCAATGGGGGTTAATGTTCGCGATAACCTGGTGATTGGCGCCGAAGCTTCGCTGGGAATGGGTAGTGTTGTGGTCAAGAATGTCGAGCCAAACCACTCGATGTTCGGAAATCCCGCCAAGCGAATGGTGGGCCTTAAGACTGGTCCCAAGCGGTAGGTCAGGAGTTTTTATGTCGGAAGTTTTGAAGCTTGTGTTCAAGGGCGGCCGAAATTATGTCCACGGAACCAGTTTATTCAATGCATTAGTTAAAGCCGCTGGCCAGAGAGAATTGGTAGAAGGCCGGATCAATGTGTCATTCAAGCGCATGATCCACAACCCGGTTTGCATACTGGAGGAGCGTGCGCCAACGGTAGCGGATTCGGTAGTCGCCAAAATAGCCGGGCCCGAAGGCGGGAGTTACTCGCTGTGCATTCGTGCGGCTACCGAAACCGAAGAGGCGGTGCGACAGGATTTTAATGAGCCCGAGGCTTGCCGTGGCTGCATTGTCGGGGACAATACTATCGTTCAGAACAACCCTCACCATACGGACAGAATCGAACTACTGGTGTCGCTTTGCAAGAAAATGCACCTCGAATGCATAGATAGCTCCAAAAAATGGGTCTTCTCTCGGTATGATGGCCAGTTCCCCATTCCCGCGATGGATAAAGTAGAGCTGCACATCACCAAACAGGTGGGTACACGGCTAACGTGCAGCGATGTCCTCATTAATGGCGAGAAAATCGCGGATATGTACTTTTCGTGACGCATTAGAACAACCAAGGAGCCACTCATGTTAGGGATTCAGTCAGTATCGAGTTACCTCCCGAAAGGCAGGGTCGATAACCTGGCGCAGGCGGACCGGTTTGAAACAGACCGTGAGTTTGTCGAGCAGAAAATCGGTGTCGTAACTCTGCCTCGATTTGAAGAGATGGACAGCGTTGTCAGTGCAAGCGTTGCCGCCTTTGAGCGTCTTTGTGAAAAAGTGAGTATCAACAAGTCAGAGATTGAGTGCGTGGTTCTTTGTACTCAAAACCCGGATAAGGGGGGCTTGCCGCACAATTCAGCTCTGGTACACGCCGCACTGGAACTACCGGAAGAATGCGCATGCTTTGATATCGGGCTGGGTTGTTCTGGGTATGTCTATGGTTTGAATGTGATTCAGTCTTTTATGACTGCGAATGGGATGAAAAAGGGATTGTTCTTTACCTGCGACCCTTATTCCCGAATTCTTGATCCGGAAGATAAAAACACATGTCTTTTGTTTGGTGATGCTGCATCTGTTACGTTGATCAGCGACACACCGCGCTACAAGCTAGCCACAGCGAGATTCTCCACCAAAGGCGCTGGCAGCGAGGCGCTTCAGAAAACGGCTCATGGTCTGGAAATGAATGGCCGCGCCGTGTTCAATTTTGCCTTGCAGGATGTGCCAAAGCAGATCAAGCGCACGCTGGCATCCGCAGAGTTGACTGTAGACGATATTGACCTGTTTCTGCTGCACCAGGGCAGTCGTTTTATGCTGGAGAACACGATCAAGAGAACCGGTATTCCTGCCGATAAGGCTCCCGTCAGGCTCTCTGAAACAGGTAACACTGTTTCATCGTCCATCCCGCTGCTGCTGGAAGCCGAATTGGATAACAGCCCCCAAAGAATACTTATGTCAGGCTTTGGTGTTGGGTTGTCCTGGGCGACCACAATCTATGAAGAAGTAAAGCCAAGCTAATAGGAAGCATTATGAACCGCGAAGAAGCTGTAGAAATCGTTATGTCAATGCTGGAAAAGAATGTTGAAGGCTTGAAGATGTCTGAAGACAAGATGGACAAAACACTTGTAGATCTGGGCGTCGATTCACTGGATGTAATGCTGGTGATCATGGATGTAGGTGAGGCTGCTGGGGTTACTATTAATGATGATGAGGCTGAAGTTCTGGATACGCCTGCGAAAATTGTGGAATTCATTATTAAATGAGAGTTGTGTACTCAAACCGTCGGGGCATTTGGATGTGGTCCCGACCCTTCCGGGAGTTCAAGATCCTGAACCCTTTGAAATAGTGAGCCGGGGCCCCCCCCTGTAAACGAAATTGCCAGGAATACTGGGCATGAGCGCAGAAGAAAACTAATGGAGGCTATCAATCGGAGGATTGGCGTAGCAGTTCTATGGAATCTGGCCAGCCTTTTTATGGCTCGGGGAGCAAGCACTTTATTCATGTTGTTCCTGGCCCACTTGCTTGCCCCTGAAGCTTTTGGGCTTGTGGCCATGGCTGCCGTGGTCTTTGAACTGGCCAATGTTTTCATCAATTCCGGTCTTGGCGCAGCATTAATCCAAAGCAAAACGGTGTCGGAGGCAGATCTTAACACTGTGTTTTACACCAACTTGTTGCTGAGCGGGCTGGCTTATGCCGTTATGTTTGCGAGCGCTCCTCTTGTTGCCAGTTTTTACGATCAACCAGAGTTGACCGCCCTCATACAGGTTATGGGTTTGGTAGTGTTTCTCAATGCGGCAAAAGTCGTGCAAACGGCAGTACTAAGCCGCAAGATGGACTTTAAATCCCAGATGAAGGCAAATACGCTGGGTGTCGTAGTGTCGGGATGTCTGGCCGTAATAACCGCTTGGTATGGTTGGGGAGTATGGAGCTTGGCGGTGCAAGTACTCTGCACCGCGCTGGTCTCTGCCTTGGTGCTATGGCACATCAGCCAATGGCAACCTTCTATTCAATTCAGCGGCAAGTCTTTTTCAAGGCTATTTCGCTTTGGTCGAAACTTGCTGCTGGAAAATATGTTGGATGTTCTGTATCGAAATTCACATGTACTGGTGATCGGTCGTGTTTTTAGCGCCGAAATCACAGGGCTCTATTTCCTTGCCAGAAAAATCAATGACCTCGTTTCGCAACAGCTCACTGAAGCAGTTCAACTGGCGACGTTTCCCGCCCTTTCGACTCTGCAGGAAGAAAACGTCGCGTTGAGACATAAGTATCGGCAAATCATGCAGCTTATGATGTTTCTGATTGCGCCGGTTATGGCTCTTCTTGCAGGCCTATCGCCTGTATTGTTTGTTTTGGTTTTTGACGAGCGTTGGATAGATGCTGTGCCGTATTTGCAGTTGCTATGTGCGGTAGGAGTGTTGTATCCGTTGCATGCATTAAATATTAACTTACTTAATGTAAAAGGTCGTTCTGATCTTGTGTTGAAGGTCGGCTTGATTAAAAAAGCTGTGAATCTGGCCCTATTATTTTCGGCTATACCCTATGGTGTGTTAGGTATCGTCATTAGCCAGGTGATTGGCAGCTTTCTCGCTTTGATACCCAATACCTACTTTTCTTCGCAGCTGGTCGGTTATTCGCTTATTGATCAGGTTAAGGATGTTACGAAGCCAATAGTCTCTGCAAGTGTAGCTGGCGTTGCCGCATGGTTTGTAGGGGCTCAGGGGTTGGGGGGGGTATTTTTCGCCTTTATCTCTGCTGGCATTATAGGTCTAATGCTCTATCTAGCCCTCTCCATGTTAATTGGAGCAGAAGGCTTCAGAATGATAAGGGTTATGGTGAAAAAAAGAATAAATAGCATTCCGGCCAGAAACTGATTGACGTCTACAAAGTAATTTTCGAGCTTCCTCATGCCTATTGCTAAGCCGCAAGAACCAAAAACTCAGCAGGAAATAACCTCATTTTGGCAGTTAAGTGCCGAAGATCCTGTGGTTAGTATCAGTTTGATTACTTACAATCACGAGCTGTTTGTGCGCGATGCGTTAAATGGAATTTTATCCCAGAAAACGGATTTTCCTTTCGAGGTGCTTGTTCACGACGATGCGTCGACGGATAACACTGTAGCTATCTTGAAAGAATATCAATCAAGATATCCCGCAATAATCAAGCCCATTTATCAAAAAGAAAATCAATACTCGAAAGGTCGCCGCATTATGCCGGAATTTAATTTTCCTCGCGCTAAAGGCAAGTATATTGCGATATGTGAAGGCGACGACTATTGGCTGGACGAACAGAAGATTTCACGCCAGAAGGCATTTTTGGACGCCAATCCCGAATACGTGATTTGCTATACTGATATCCAGGCTTTTGACAGGAATGGAGTTGTTCATAAAGATTTCGGCGGCGCCAGGAAGGATTTAAGTCGAGAAGAGCTGCAGTTAGGAGCTTCTATTTTTACACCCACTACTTTTTTTAGAAATGTATTAACGGCTTGGCCTCGAGAACTGGCTAATGTCAAATATGGTGACATTGCAATTTGGAGCCAGTTAGGAGATTTTGGCAAAGGTAAATTCATGCCAGAGATAATCCCTTCTATGTATCGTGTGCATGTCAATGGTGTTCATTCAATGACTGCCAGAAGTGAGCAGCTTCAAATGAGGCTTGAAACCATAATGGCTCTTTATTCATTAAGGCTGAAGAATGGTAACGCCTATCTTGCAAATAAACACCTGGAAGATGTACTTATTATCTCCTCTAAATTGCTTAGATGCATTGGGATGATGGCTGTTCTAAGAAGAGTGCTCTTATCACTGGTTGGTCGAGCCTCTGCTATATTCAAGTGATTTAATTTTTATTGCAAACTATGATTTTTCTGCTATTAGCAATAATGACATGATTGGTTTTCTGAGATAATCAATAAGTTCCTGTTTTTAAAGCGTCATTTTAATATAAAATATATCAAATTTTTTGGTAAGTTTATATTTTTGGAATTTTCTATTTGATAAAAAATTTTGAATTAAAACGTTGTATTGCGGTCAGAAAGTTGGCTACTGTTTAATAAGGAATTCGATGTCTTTGATGTTTTACAGTTTATGAAGCTGATAAGTGCCGGAATGAGCATCGGTGGTAAATTAGACGCTCCATTGTTCTCTTAATGATTAGGGTAGTACCTTATCCGTGTTTTTTAGCTCAGGAGATAAGTTTGTCAATATTGCCAGTTGCTCCACTTCTTTTTGTTATTATTGTTTATATAAATAACTATAGGATCTCCTCTGGTGTTCTTTTTCTTTTGGGGTTCGTTTTTGTTGTCTCGTTCACTATTTTTTATGGAGCGAGAGATCTTTATTCGGGTACCGATTCCTATAGGTATGCCCTTGCTTTTGAGGGTCGCTATGATTCGACTCAGTGGGAGGTTGGCTATCGGTTTTGGATGGATTTTTTGGGGGTTTTTAGCTCCAGTTATACTTTCTTTTTTTTGTTTAGTGCTTTTTTTATTTTTTTTATTTTTTTGATATCTTCTATATTCACGTCAAAACTCTACGGTACAGAGCTTGGTCTTTTGTTATTTGTTTTGATGTCCTATTCTGGTGTGACGTTTGACCTTGTCACAAATGTAATGAGGCAAGGGCTAGCCTTATCTTTTGCGGTTTTGTCTGTAGCGCTTGTCTGCGCTGGAAAGTCATTTTGGGGTCTTGTTCTTATGATTTTTGCGAGCTTGATCCATAATTCTTTCTGGATTCTATTTATTTATTCCGGTTTTTGGTTTTTATTCCCGGCTTTAAGGTTTTCACTTTTTCTTTTTTTACTATTTTCGTTAGTTTTGTTTATGGTTTTAGTTTTTTTTCAGGTTGATATATTTTCTTGGCTTTTTAAGGCTGATTTTTTTTATTTTCTTCCTGATAAGTTGTATGACAAAATTGTGGTGTATAGTGAGCTATCGGAAGGCTCTTATCGTGAGTTAAACGTTTTTGGTAGATTAAATGTTTTTTTGTATTCTTTTGTTATTCTATTGTTTTCGATATTTATAGGTTTTGAGAAAAGGCATCAAGTTAATGATTATTCTTTTTTTGTGGCAACCGGTGGGGTCTTGTTTTTGTTTATTTATTTTCTAATGGCCTATCAGGCTTTTTCCTACCGTTTCTTGTATCTGTGTGCGGTGTTTTTTCCGTTCATTGTTTGTGAATGGTTTTTTATTTTAAGGAATAAATTCAGGTTTCTCAGTGTGAGTCTGTATTGGAGTTATTGTCAAATCTGGTGTATGACCATCAGGCAGCGTTCCTGTCAGATTGATCTTCCACCTCTATACCATCCCGAAACTGCACGTTATTCACGACCAGCTTCAGTTGGTCAAACCCCTTGATCCGCTTCCAGCGTTTC
>NZ_JBSXNZ010000025.1:0-2200 GCF_056857895.1 Marinobacter sp. B-21 | reverse complement strand
CAACAGCGGCAAGCACTTCCCAGTGACCTTCCGCCACTTTCACAAACTCCACTCGATCTCCAGGGCCAACCTTCATGTCGGTGCGGACGTTAGCCGGGATCGTAATTTGTCCTTTACTGGTAATCGTTGCTGTAGTCATTTTACCTTTCCTTTTATCAAAATCCTTACTATAGGTAAGGTATCAATTACCTGAATCAGTGACTTCATTCCCAATATAGCCGGCAGGGCCCTGATTTATCCAGACCAAGCCGCTTTTTGAAGCGACTCGTGCCAGAGGAGCCGTCTTTGAGGGTAAGTTCGTGATCTTGTCGCTGATAACGGCGACGAATTGATTAATGTTCGATCAGGCTCCGGTATTCAGGCAAGAGCAGCCCGCCCCACGCGAGATGGCGGGATGATACCGGGTAACGGAGTAGGTCGATGAGTCTATCCGGACGCGGTAAGGTCTCGGTAGAGATCCCGATAAACACCAAAGCCCGGGCAGTGTCGACCAAAACGCAGCAACCACTGGCGGCCACTGTGGATCAGGCGGCAGGCCATATACACCAGCTCCTGCATGACCGTTCTCAGGCGGCGGCGTTTGGCCGGGTGGCGCACTGGCGCATCCGGGCCGGTGAGCCTCAGTCCCATCCAGCGCAGCAGGTTGTAACCCAGTGTTGCAAAAGCCATCACCAGGTTATTGGTGTCGAACTTGCCCGAGGGTAAACGCTCCAGATCCAGATCGGTCTTGAACTCACTGTGGAATTGTTCACTGGTGGCATGATCGCGGTACAGGTCCATGACCTGCTGCTCGTCTGCCACGCTGGCAGGCAGGGAGGTGACCCAGCCTTCCAGGCTGACTTCCGGCTCCAGATACAGTTGCCCTTGGGGGTCACTGGTGCGGACCATCACCTTGACGATTCGGCGAACCCCAGGCTCGTCCGGCAGTTCCTCAGACAGGACGGCTTCCATCTTGCCGTGACGATTCAATGTCCAGGCTTTTTGGGATTGGGCCTTGTCCGCCCACATCAAAGGATCCTGTTTGCGGGGGTTCCATTTGATCAGAAAATCGACGTGTTCCTGTCCACGCAGAAAGTTCCGGTTCTCACGGGCGTCATGAGCGCTGTCCAGACGCAAAAGAAGGGGCGCGGTCGTCAGTGCACGGGCCCGTGGCAGGATACGCTTCAGGGTGTCCACAAATTCCTTGTTGGCATGTTGGCTGCCGGGGCGCAGTTCGCAGCCCAGGCACCAGCCTTCCTGGCCCAGGTAGGCCGCGATTGGTGCATAGCCGTCATAGCCTTTGTAGGTGTAACTGACACCCTCCTTGTGGGTCTGGCTGTTGTCCATGGGAAACACATCCATGTCCAGCGCTACATGCCCCATCGCAAGCGGGGTAACCGGGGCCTTGATGGTCTCTAAAAACTCAGCGCTGGCGTCGTTCAGCAGGGGCGTCAACTGCGCAGCATCTTCATCAAAGCGTTGTCGCAACCGGGCTGAGGACGGTGATCGCTTGATCCCCATGGCCGACTTGAAGAAGGGATCCGGGCGCACCGTTTCAGCCGCCGCGAAGTCGCTTTTGCCCACGCAGATCAGCCCCAAATAAGTCCGCTGGAGATCGATGTTCGGGATGCCGTGACGTTTGACGACCGTACGGGCCGTTTTCGTCAACGAGGTATGCTGGTTAAGGCAATGTCCCACCAGGGCGAGTCCGCCGTGGGGTGTATAGACTTCGGTTTCGGATTGCTGGAGAATGAAGTAGGCATGGGCCGATGCACCGACTGGGTGAATGGATTTTAGGTGCAATTATAGCTCTGAAAGCCTTGCTACTAAAGGCTTTCAGAGCTGCTTGAGGCGGGCGAAGTCACGGATCCAGGCTTCTGCTAACATTAGCGCTATAATAACAAAAAATATCAAAATTATAGTTGGCCAATATGACGGAATCGTGAACAGAGGGCGCGCCGGATGACCGGTCCCGGAGCGTGTAAACCGCCTGCAATCCGCGTTGGAACGCCGGGAAGGCCGCTGCACTTCCCCGTGGCCAGCACTGAAGAAAACTTAACGAAGAACTCTGTACAGGAGATAGCTAGTTTCTATCCATAAACATAAAGGACTGATATTAAACAGGAAAATCAGGAAACAAAGAGAGAAACCTCCAGCGGAAAATGGTATTCTTTGTCGCAAGCCATTGAAACAAAAGAAAAACCAAAAATCCGCGGAGGTA
>NZ_JBSXNZ010000024.1:0-5258 GCF_056857895.1 Marinobacter sp. B-21 | reverse complement strand
GAAGGCCTGAACCCGGAAATCAATGAGGAGCCTGTGCAGCTCAACTGCTCTATATCCGACCGGACCCAGGAGCGTTGGCGCAAAATCAGAAGCCGTCATTGGGGTAAGAAGGAGGTAATCGGCCATTTTACTTTAAACATTTCCGGGAAACGCCCTGTGCCTGTGCGGTCCCGCATGCAGGGTGTTGTGGGGGCTGAGGGTTAGATACCCTCGGCTACCCAATTATGTTTCGTCATCACCGAGTTCAGACATCCGCAATAACTGGCTACTGCGACGCACAGTCAAAATATCAACCTGATCTTTGACGCTGTAAATAACCCGGTACGCTCCAAATATCAGCTCCCTGATGCGAGGTGACCCCACCTCAGGAACCATGCGTCCACTTTTAGGGAAATCAGCTAACCGCTCTACTGTGGCAAATAAATCATCAACCCACCGTATCGCAGTATCTGGGTTGTCTTCTGCAATATACCGAGCGGTATCCTCGACGCGCTCCAGCGCAAGCGGGGACCAAACAATCTTCATTGGGCCAGCCCGCTTAAAACCCGAGCCTTCGCGTCTTCATGCGCAATACCATCACCGGAAGTTATCTGTTCTTCCGCCTTATACACCTCTTCTAGTATTTCCAGACGTTCTTGCATCTTCTCGTACTCGTGAACATCCACCAGTACGGCAACGCCACGACCTCTTTGTGTCAGCACCATAGGACGACGGTTTTCATGGAGCTGCTTTACAAATGTGGCTACCCCTGCCCGGAATTCAGACAGAGGACGGATATCTTCATCTACACGAACCCTTGACATGGAAACACCTCGGTACGCTTAAGTGTACGTAAAAGAGTACGATACTGCGTGACGCCTGGCAAGGTGTTCAAGGGAAGGAATATAACGCTTTTGTTGAACGAAGCCGCTACGCGGCAGAGGCGTAATTCATCTGTACTTACCTGACCCCCTTCATTCCGGAAGGGCCTGTCAGGAGACGTATCATGAACGCCAACGAACACGCCCGTTTTCAAGCACTGCACCAACGCTACCTCACCGAACTCACCCTGCGGGGGAAGAGCCCCAAGACCATTGATCTGTAAACCCGCTGCCTGCGGCAGATAAGCGACTATTTCGAGACCTGTCCCGATCAGCTTAGCACCGATCAGCTCCGACAGTACTTCATGCACCTGGTGGAACACCGGTCCTGGAGTCTGGTCAAGATTGCTCGCAATGCCCTGCAGAGCTTCTATCAATATGTTCTCGCCAAGCCCTGGGAATACGTGCCCATCGTCAAGCCGCCCAAGGTTCAGTCCCTGCAGGATGTGCTCTCCCTGGAGGAGGTCGGGCGGCTGATCAGCCACACCCGTAAACTCAGTTATCAGGTCTATTTCCTCACCACCTACAGCCTGGGCCTGCGCCTGAGTGAGTCCCTGAACCTGACCATCGCCGATGTCGACAGCCACCTGATGCGGGTTCATGTGCGCTGCGGCAAGGGCAAGAAGGACCGGTTTGTGTCCTTGCCGCTGATGACGCTCAAGGCCTTGCGGCGCTACTGGGCCACACACCGTCATCCCGAGCTGCTGTTCCCCGGCGGGCAACCGCCCCACGAGGCAGTCGCCGCTTCCGGTTCTGGTGTATCCCGGGTCATGCCTCGCGAGGGGGTACAGAAGGCCATCAAACTGGTGGCTCTGGAGTGTGGCATTCGCAAACGGGTCCACATCCACAGCTTTGCCACTCATCTTTTGGAGAACGGCGTTAACCTGCGCTCGATTCAGACTCTGCTGGGCCATGCCAGTCCGGTCACCACCGCCCGCTACACTCGGATGACCCACGAGGCCCAGCAGAACAGTGCGCTGATGATCAACGCTCTGGTCGATCGCCTACAGGTAGACTGGGTGGCCTCATGATCACCCTGGCGCAGATTCTGCGCGATCATCAGACTTCTTTGCAGCAACACTATGGGGCGCGGCTGCGCCCGGAGCATCACGCCGCCCTGCAATCCATCCTTGCCTGTCACACACCGGACTGCGGTCAGGTGCGCTATCAATGCTCGCCCTGCCAGCAGACACAGACCGCGTACCCCTCTTGCGGCCATCGCAGTTGCCCCGCCTGTTATGGCTTTTTACGGATTGCATCGAGTAGCTTACGATCATCAAAAGGTCGGTCAAAATAGCCAATGTCTTCTAGCGTCTGCCTAATTTCAGCGGGGACGGACTGATAAATCGCTTGAAATTTCCGAATGTCACCAGAGAATGCCAGCACCTTGATGGCTGAAATAGCTTCTCGTGTATGCTGCTGAAGCTCCTCATTTTCCGTGATCAAGATTGCATAAGCGAGTTCCGTCAACTCGGGTTTTTCGCACTCCTGACGCAACAATGCGGCCTTTGACATCAATAGACGCTCGATATCACGTTGAGTGAAATCGGTCAGTTTGGTGATTATTTCTTTACTAGGTAGATCCCTACTCTCCGCGATTTGATTACAACGATCAAATGCTTGAGTGTACTCCGCGATTTTGCCAGTGATGTAGTAATGATTTCCATCCGGTGCCCCTGCCACGGACAACGACGAAAGTGCAAGCAATAGCCCAGACATAAATAGCTTTGGCATCTCAATAGCCTCCGCACCCGTTGTCTACCGCGTCCCAAAACTGCCGCTGTTCATAGCTGAGACTACCAGTGAGAATTCGGATTTTGGCAACCTGACTAACTCTCGCACGGATCATGTCAGGGAGGGTACTCATGGCGTGGGCAAACAGGACCCAATCGGTAGAGTGGATGTTGTAGGTGGCTTGTGCCGCATTATTACCGAGGAATATGGTCGCCATCACTCCGGCGGGCATTACGACTTCGAGTAGACTCCCCGCACGCTGGGCTCTTCTGATCACCTCAAGAGCCTCTTCATCGGCCCGGTCTAACTTCAGACTGCTAATATCGGGGCATTCCATGCCAATTTCTCCTTTGGTTTTCGAGGGTTAAATCTTACACTGAATTATCCACTGAGGACCATAACGCCGCGCTTTGCGGCTGCTTTGTAGCGCCAGCGGAAAAGCAGTCCGACAACAGCGCCTTGTTACAACTTGCCTCAATTGTGGCATGCTGCTACAATTGAGGCGAGTCAACACTGGAGGTAAAAATGGCCACGAACAGCATTCGTTTAGATCAGAATCTAATTGAAAAAGCCACTATTATAGCCAAAGCGCTTAATCGAACCCCGCCCAAACAAATTGAACATTGGGCAAAAATCGGCGAGATAATGGAAGATAACCCCGATTTACCCTACGAATTTGTAAGGCAAGCCATAATTGCGCAGGCAGAGCGGGACGCCGGAAAGCTAGAGGCCTACGATTTTGGTTAAAGCCACGAGTGTATTACAGACCCCTACGTTCAAGAAAGCGGTAAAGAAACTCAAGCCCAACCAGAAAAAAGACCTTGATTTAGCTGTTAAGGACTTAATGGCCGACCCCAACATTGGTGAGCAGAAGAAAGGAGATCTGGCCTTTCTGCGAGTCCATAAATTCAAGATGAACAAGCAATTGACTCTGCTGGGTTACAGTTTTGATGATGGTGCCCTTGTCCTTGAACTGATGGCCCTGGGCTCACACGAAAACTTCTACCGCGATATCAAGCGAAACAAGTGACGTTGTAACGCCAATATTCAGCGGCGACCTTTACGCAGCGGAGCGGAGAAAAGGGCGTCCGGTGGAGGCCCTGCAGGGCCGGAACGAACTGGAATGACTTGTTACGCGCTGGCAGATACCAGGGGTGAAATATGCGTTGTCGGGCGACTAGCAGACAGGTCGTAGGTTGACTGCAAGTTGAGCCAAAATTCCGGTGATGTATTGAACGCCTCAGCAAATAACCAAGCGGTATCTGGTGTAATTCCTCTCTTGCCGCGCGCAATCTCGTTGACACGCTGAACTGATACTCCAAGATGATTTGCAAGAGCTTTTTGGGTAAGGCCTATCGGTTCGAGAAATTCTTTAACCAGTATCACACCGGGATGTGTGCTTATTCTGTGAGTAGGAATCATGGAAACACCTCAATGATAATCAACAACTTCGACCTCATGAGCGCCCGAGCCTTCCCACCGAAAAACTATGCGCCATTGAGCATTGATACGAATACTGTGGAAGCCTGTATAGTCACCTTTCAATGCCTCAAGTCGATTGCCTGGCGGCGACCTGAGCTCATCGAGAGTCACTACCGAGTTCAGGACATCAAGCTTATAAAGAGCAGGCTCCTTGATGTTCTGCGGCAACCTTCTCACGCGAGCATTGGTCACACCATTATATAGGTCTTCGGTAATTCGGTTGCCAAAGGACTGAATCATGGATATAGGTTACCGGATACACGGTATCCATGCAATACAGTGGGAAATGTGCGTAACGCCAGGCTCACACGCCGGTTTGGAGCCGCCAAGCGGCGGAAAAATTGTCCGGCAACAGCGACTGGTTATGCATTATTCGTAGTGGCTCCACAGCCTGAGGACTTTCACCACTTGCTTGTCCTCTAGCACTTGGTAGACCAGACGATGCTGAATATTGATGCGGCGTGAATAGGCCCCCGCAAGATCACCAATGAGCTTCTCAAACGGAGGCGGTTTGCGGTATGGATCTTCCGCTATCAGCGCTAACAGTTCCTGGGCTTTTGGTTTGAGGCCGCTGGAGGCCAACTTCTTTGCGTCTTTCTGGGCTTGCTTGGTGTAAACCAACTTCCATGTCACCAGTCCAGCTCCTCATCGCATTCATCCACGGGGGTATCCATCCCCTCACGAATAGACTCCCGCATACCTGGTACGGAGAGCAGGTAAAGTGTTTCCTGAATTGCAGACCAGTCTTCCTCGGAAACCAGGACGGCTTTGTTCCGCTTCCCCATGATGACGATCGGTTGGTGGGACTCGGCGGTCTCGTCGATCAACCGATATAGGTTGCTGCGCGCCTCAGTTGCTGTGATTCCGGTCATGACGCACCCCTTGTGTGTTCAACTTTTCACCAAGTGTACGCTTTTGGGTACGTACGTCAATACGAACGTCCGCATAACGCCAATATTCAGCGGCGACCTTTACGCAGCGGAGCGGAGAAAAGGGCGTCCGGTGGAGGGCCGCCAGGGCCGGAACGAACTGGAATGACTTGTGTACGCCCAGCATGGGCATGAACTTATGGGGTGAAAGTCCCCTGTGGGAAGATCACCGTTCAGCCGGTTTTACCCGATTGAACGCTAACCACTAGCGAATGGCAAGGGCCAACCCGTGAGGGGCGGTCCGACGCATCGG
>NZ_JBSXNZ010000023.1:0-5444 GCF_056857895.1 Marinobacter sp. B-21 | reverse complement strand
TGGTCAACCAGCATCCGGAACTGTGAGCCGATCGGAGCTGTGTGGTTGAATCCATTACCAGAAGAGCAAACTGTTAAAGAACAATGCGTGGCTCATTAGAGCCCAACTGAATCAGGTGCCAACTACCTTGACAGACGACGCATCTGTCGAGCAATCCACTCCGGGTTTTCCCCGGCGGCCAGCCATAAAGTGGCTGCTGTATGCCGCGTCTGATAAGGGCGCCGCTTGCGCAAACCGAGGTGTCGAAGCAGCGGGTACCAAACCCGCTTGGTCACGTTGTTGTGACTCAATGGCCCACCGGTCCGCGTGCAGAAAACAAACTCCATTTTCCCGGTGGAGTTCTTTTGTTCGGTGAGCGCATCGACCACCAACTGAGACATCTCGATCGTCCGGAAGGAGCCATCGTTCTTGGTGTATTCGAGGTGCCCGTTCACCAGAGCTTGGCGAACCAGAATCTGGCGACGCTTGAAGTCCACGTGGTCCCATTGGAGCCCGTCAATCTCACCAGTACGCATCCCGGTGAAGAATCGAACGGTGTAGTAGTTTCTGAAGTCGGGTCGGACCGTCTCGATGATCTGCTTCACTTCTTCGATACCAAACGGTTCGACATCGGTCCTGGGTACCTTCAGTGATTTAATCCCGTGATAGGGTGAGCTAAAATCAAAGCGGTTGGCTGCTTCGCTAAGGATCATGCGCAAAGGCGTCATGATTCGGTTGATACGACTGGCTGAAAGATGTTTTTCGCTCCGGGTTGTAACTTTGGCGAGTGAGGCCCGGAAATCGAGAATGTCTTTCTTGGTGATGCGGCCAACCTCTTTTTCCCCGAAATAAGGGTTGAGGTAGTTTTTCAATGTTCCCTCCACGGTGCTGATGTGCGACTGGCGCCACTGGATCCGCATTTCAGCGATCCAATCCTCTGAAAATTTGTTGAAAAGAGGCGTGTCATGTGCTTCCCGGGCCCGCTGAACTTCCGCCTGCTTCGTAAATTCATTAGCGTTGGGGCTGTTCGGAAAATGGCGATGGTATTCAAACGTCCCGAGGGTGATTTCGGCCTCAATTCGTTTGAGGATGCTCTCGAGTTTTTTGCGGTTGGCTGCAGTGTTATCGAGAGCGGTTTGCTCGCGGCAGCGTTTGCCTTCATATCTGAAATCAAAAAAGAGTTTGCCTGTTTCTGGTCGCTCGACAATCCTACCCACGGCACACACCTCCTCCGGCCATTGGCACGGCATAAGCGTGGTTGCCGGAATGATTGAACATGTCCTGTTCAATAACATCCCAGATGTAGAGAATCTTTCGGCCGCCGAATGGACGAATGGAGTTATGGTGATTTCTGGTGTATGGAAGCAGGCTGAAGAGGTGGCGTATCCTGTTGGTTGATCACCGCCAAGATCACAACCAACAGAGGAACGATACGCCATGACCAAGTCTAACCTGCATGCTCTTTCACAACCAGAAGTAGCCACCAACGATCCTTTACACGATCTGATCCGACAAGGTGCTCGTGACCTGATTGCCAAGGCAGTCGAGTCGGAGCTCCAGGGTTTACTGGATCAGTATGGCGATGTGTCGACACCCGATGGTCGCCAGGCTGTGGTGCGCAATGGACACCTGCCTAAGCGCACGATCCAGACAGGCGTTGGGGATGTTGACGTTCAGGTGCCAAAGGTCCGGGACCGCAGTGGTTCCGGCATTCGCTTCAACAGCCAGCTCCTGCCGCCGTATCTGAAGCGGGCTCAGAGTCTGGATGAACTCATCCCCTGGCTCTACCTGCGCGGTGTCTCTTCTGGCGATTTCCAGGAGGCCCTTAGTGCCTTGGTTGGCGAACAGGCAAAGGGGCTCTCGGCCAACACTGTGTCCCGGCTCAAGGCGCGGTGGCTGAAGGAGCACGAGGATTGGCGTCGCCGCGACCTGGGCCAGAAGCGCTACGTCTACTGGTGGGCGGACGGTGTCTACAGCAATGTTCGTCTGGATGATCGGCTCTGCCTCCTGGTGATCATCGGGGTAACCGAGCACGGCCACAAGGAGCTGGTCGCTGTTGAAGATGGTCACCGGGAGTCCGAAGCCAGTTGGCGGGAACTGCTCACCGGCTTGCGAGAACGGGGTCTGGACCGCGCGCCCAAACTGGCCGTGGGCGACGGCGCTCTGGGCTTCTGGAAAGCGCTGAGCAAGGTGTTTCCGGAAACCCGGCACCAACGGTGCTGGGTGCACAAGACCGCCAATGTGCTGGATAAGCTGCCCAAATCCGTACAACCGAAGGTGAAGTCAGACCTGCATGAAATCTATCTGGCGGAGACCCGGGATGGCGCTCACAAAGCCTTTGACAGCACATTGAAGCGATTCCGGGACAAGTACCCGAAGGCCATGGAAAACCTTGAGAAAGACCGGGATGAATTGCTGGCCTTCTACGACTTCCCGGCGGTTCACTGGATTCACTTGCGGACCACCAATCCGATTGAATCCACCTTCGCCACAGTGCGGTTGAGAACCAAACGGAGCCGGTCCTGTGGCAACCGCGACACCACGTTATCGATGGTGTTCAAATTACTCCAATCCGCCCAGAAACGATGGAAGCGGATCAAGGGGTTTGACCAACTGAAGCTGGTCGTGAATAACGTTCAGTTTCGGGATGGAGAACAGGTGGATGATCAATCTGACAGAGACGCTGCCTGATGGTCATACACCAGATTTGACAATAACTCGGACGAATGTAATGAACTCCCTCAAGTAGGACTGAGTCCTTGAGGCGTTCGCGGATTGTCCGAGCGTCATATTTAATCCGCTCTGCCAGCTCATCGGTGGTCAGATATACCTGTGACATGGGTTAGCTCCTTTGCTACCTTTGGTTACTGGAGAACAAACAGTCTGGCAAGCAGCTCAATATGTTCTCCTGTAGATCATTATGCATTCTTTAAGACCTTTTGCAGGTCTTTTTGATCTCCTGCGGGTTAATTTGTTCTTTGGTGGGCCAAATGATTAAGTGCCATCTGTCTAAGTTGATGGGCGAGAAGAAACTCAAGATTGTCGATGTGGCGAGAGAAACTGGGATTAACCGGGGCACCGTCACCCGGCTTTATCACGAGACAGCGAGTCGTGTGGAGCTCGAAACTATTGAAGCTCTGTGCCGATATCTGGGCTGTGACGTTGGTGATTTGTTCGAGTTTGTAAACGAGCAGTAAGCAAAGTTCTGGCAGGGAGTAGTACAGGCAATGGCAATACCTGATTTTCAGTCAGTCATGCGTCCGGTTCTTCAAACAGTTAGCGACATACAGCCCCGGACCTTAGCCGATGCGCGAGGCCGTGAAGGAAGCATTTGAGCTGTCCGAGAAAGAGTGGAAAGAGCGCCTGCCATCTATTAACCAAACGGTAGTCAATAACAGAGTGGGTTGGGTACGGACATACCTCAACAAAGCTGGGCTTTTAACAATTCTGGATGGAGGGATGGTGCAGATCACTGACCGTGGTCAGGATGCGCTATCCATGGGTAGACCCACAGTTGTTCTGAATTCGCTAATGGAAGCGGGGCAAAACCCTGCTCCGACTGGACGCACATTCAAGTTTTCATTTATATAGGCTGTGATCTTTTCGCGGAGATCGTAGAAAACGGGTTCAGTAGGTGCTAGAGAATTGGAAAGGTTGTATTTTATATGGCTGTCGACTGGTGACTAGAATACAGAGGGATAATAGTTATTGTGCTATTTTGAGTGTGTCTGACCGATAACAGTAAGGCGTACGAGTGAACCGTGGCGATTACACGAGGGGGGTAATAGTGGGGTTTGATTTGCGCCGAGCGATTAACAGCATTTCGGATGTAGTCATGAATAGGCCGGCGCCGTTGCGCGAGTTTGACCAGATCTACATGAAAGTTGCCGATATGGTGATTCAGGCTGAATACGTTGCACGGGTATTCGACGGCAAGAAAGTTGTCTTCGTTGGAGATGGTGATGGAATTGCCTTATCAGCCGCGCACCTGCATGCGCAGGGAGTAATTGACTACGGTCCCTCTTCTATAACCCTATTGGATTTTGATGAGCGTATAGTGAACTCCGTCTTGCGTTTTGGCGAAAAACTTGCGCCGAACGTTCAGATCACGGCTGAACTCTATAACGTGGCCGATCCGCTTCCGTTAGAGCATTTTAATGCTTATGACGGATTCCACATAAATCCTCCGTGGGGCGCCAGCAACGATGGCCAAAGTGTTACTGCTTTCTTGGAGCGTGGTAGCCAAGCTACCACTGCCAAAAGCCTTGGTATAGTCGTGATAGCTGATGATCCTGATCTGTTATGGACTCAGGAGGTGCTTCGAGATACCCAAAAACGAGCGATCGAGCTCGGGTACGTCGTCGCAGAGTTGCTACCCCAACTTCATCTCTATCATCTTGATGACGCCCCAGATTTGCGGTCTTGTTCTTGCCTCTTCCGGCGTGTGCAACCTGCATTGATGGAGCAGAGCTCCAAGAAATTATCTTTGGATCGCTTACGAAACTTCTACGGTCACAACAGTCCCCTTACGTACAAATATGTGCGCGAGAAACCGATCCTTAATGTCGCTAAGGAGGCGGACCAGCGCTACACCCTAGAAAAGTACAAGGAGTTACCCGATGCCTAACCCAATACAGGATGGTCAGGGCGTGATCTTCATGAAAGTGGGCCTTCATGCTTCAGAGACCCTGGAGGATATCATCCGAAGAAAACAGAGGGAGTATGAAGAAGCGGGCTCAATTTTCTGGGGCTACGGGGGCAGCTCATGCCACCCGCGTACCATGGTTCAGCCATTCGGAAAATCAATGGAAGATAAAGGAAAACAGTTACTCATCATCATGAATGAGATGAACTCCAAGCATACAGCCCCTCCGGTGGCTGCCTCCCAGTATTCCGATGATGGGGTGGACTGGCACGAGGTTCCGGCAGGTGTAGAGGTGCGCGGGTCGCGGTTTGCACTTGTTTTGGATGAGCTCAAGCTTGACGAGTTTGAAATAGACTTGCATGAGTTTGAGGTGGGATTGGGCCAATCTCGCGGTAAAAATGCGTCGGATTACGTGAAGGGTCAAAACGACAAAGGTTGCTTAGTCTACCGTGAAGCCGACATTCCCTCGCCTCCAGAGGAGAGGGTGGTAAAAAAGATCGGACTCGTTGCGAGGGTCAAGGCTCCATATGCAGTCTTTCTAAGGTAATTCCATCGGAGCGTTGCTGGATGGGAAACATCATTTATTTAACAGGCGCGCCAGCTACGGGAAAGTCCACTCTGACGAGAGGCGTAGGGGAACGAACAGCAGAAGTAACAGTCTTTGCGTATAGCAAAGAGCTAGCTAGTTTCCGTCCATAAACGGCTTGTTTTCAGGGCTAATCGCCCAGCCGGTTGGGTCAAATTGTTTCTCTTGGCCAACCTTATCCCGGCCACATCGCAGCCTGTGGTCTTCCGTCGCCATTTTGACCGCGAATCGGCA
>NZ_JBSXNZ010000022.1:0-2548 GCF_056857895.1 Marinobacter sp. B-21 | reverse complement strand
TGTTTTGAATGGACGTTCATGACGTTGGCTCACCATGGTAGTGAATCAAAACAATTAACCGAACCGCCGTGGTACGTGACCCGTATGCCCGGTGGTGTGGGAGGAGGGGCGCCGTGAGGCGCCTCCCTATCCCGATTATGTATATTAAATCGATATATTTTAAATATAAGGAAGTAAAATGACTGAAAATATTGAGGATAAAACCCTAAACCTTTATCCGATCGATTACCCCTTTGAGACTCTTGTGAACAGGATTCAGTCAAAGCCACCGAAGCTGAAATTGGATCCAGATTTCCAAAGGAAGTACAAGTGGGACAAGGATGGCTGGGTAAGGTCTTCAAGGTTCATAGAGTCATGCCTCATGAGAATACCATTGCCATCGTGCTATTTCGCAGAAGATGAAGATGGACGCCATATGGTAATAGATGGTGTTCAGCGGCTCACGACAATTGCCCGATTTTTTAATGATGAGTTTGCATTAGAGGGCATGACTACCTTCAAAGAGCTAGAAGGAAAAAAGTTCTCTGAGTTGGGTGCACTACAGACGGAGTTAGAAACTACAACAATTCGATGCATCATACTAAGAAAAGAGAATCCAAAGAGCCTCGTCCGAGAAATATTTTCACGACTAAACCAAGGGGCCGTAGAGCTTTCAGACCAGGAAATTCGACATGCTCTATATCCAGGCACTCTTGATGAACTGTTGGTCGAGCTCGGTGAAAATCCCTTTATCGCAAGGTTTGGTTTAGCCGAAAATTCTGATGTGGATAGGAATAGCTTGGAATCCGAGGAGCAAGTTCTCCGCTTCTTTGCTTTTTCCGATGATCCGGAGCTAACTGGTTTTAACACTAACCTGAAGGATTTCCTAGATGAATACATGGAACGAAATTCAGAGCTCGATGATGATGCATTAGAAGCGTATAGAGAAAGTTTTAATAAAGCTCTTGAGAATTGCATAGAAGTTTTCGGTGATAACGTTTTTACCAACCCTGCAGCAGAAAGAAAAAGGAAAGGGCTCGTCCACTATGACCTTTTGATGCCTACCGTAGGAAGATTGGATCCTGATATCGCGAAAGAAAAGAAGGAAAACATAAAAGAAGCCTATTTAACCCTTTGTGAAAGTGACGATTTTAAAAGAACGCTTTCTGGCGGACTACAGAATAGGTCATCGATTCTCAGGAGGAAGCAGAGCTGGTCTGAGCTGTTGGAGGCTGCTATTGATGCGGGATAAAGTTGATGAGCTGTTCGTAAGATACGAAAGCCTATATAACAATTTGTTTGATATTATAGAACTATCTGAAGATCGTGTTTTGTCTGATAATCCAGATAAGCTTTTTCAGATAACGTCAACTTTTTTGTGAAGTCCTACATGATAAACATTTGTTCATACTTGGAAGCTTATCTTCAAGATATGGCTTATGAGTATGCAAAAGAAATTAATCGCAGAATAAGGCTGGCTAGAATTCCTCACAACTTCATTTATTGGAAAGCATCCAGGGACCCAAAAGAGAAGGATCTGAGGTTTGAAGAGGCTAACTATCCATCAAATAGGAAAGATATTTCTGATGGGTTGTCGGCAAACCCGTATAAAACAATAAAAGCCTATCGGCTTTTGGGAATTGATCTTTCGGTAGAAGATGCGTTTAATGATAATAAAGATCTAGTTAATGCAGTGGTGAACAAAAGGAATAGCATTGTCCATCATAACGACAACGCTATGGACGTTTCGTTTTCAGATCTCTCCTCAAACATTCAAGTCTTTAAGATATATATGGGTGCCATAAGAAACGCAGTCTTATGTGCTTCAGGAAATACATAACCAAGCCATGCACCGGATGCCAAACCCGCCGCTGAGCGCCGGTTTTGTCACCGGTGATGGCGTGCGTTATGTGCATTTCACCTCTAGGCCACGGAAGAGGTTCTGATGACTGATCATTTCGGTTCTTGTCTGTGCGGCACGGTGAGCTTTCAGGTCAAAGGTGAATTCGATAGCTTCTACCTGTGCCATTGTCGGCATTGCCAGAAAGATACGGGTTCGGCCCATGCGGCAAATTTATTCTCGCATTCTGCTAAATTGCTTTGGCAATCGGGTCCAGAGGCCGTGGCTTCCTTTACGCTTCCAGGTACTCGTCATAGCCGGAGCTTTTGTAAGTTGTGTGGTTCGGCATTGCCGAGTTCGCCAGCTGCGGGTTTAGTCGTTGTTCCCGCAGGGTGTTTGGATTCCCAATTAACCATGTTGCCAACGGCGCATATATTCTCATCCAGCAAAGCCGTTTGGGATGAGCGGTTGGCGGAGGTACCGAAGTTCGAGGGCCTGCCAACATGAGCCATCACATAACCAGTGCATTAAATTCGCTCCGGCCCGATGGGCCTCCACCGGACGCCCTAGTCGGGCGCCGTTTATGCAGGCGTTATAGCGGTTGGTGAGGGTGCAAAGGTTTTCTTGCCGTTTTTCCGGAGGTTATCGGACAGTACTGTATATGTAAACAGTATTTTTCTGGTTTTGGAACCTGCTGCAAGAAAACAAATAATGCGGATCGCCGTTGAG
>NZ_JBSXNZ010000021.1:0-6076 GCF_056857895.1 Marinobacter sp. B-21 | reverse complement strand
CATACACCACCTGCTCACGCATATTGCCGAGGCGGATACGGCGGAGAAACTGGAAGCATTGCTGCCCTGGAACGTGGAGCTGGTTCGGGTCTGACATCTCAGTGCGGGTGATGCAAGTGGGTCGATTTAAATGCGCTTACCATTGAACCACTACACAGGGCTTTTTATTTATAAGGGGGTGTATACCCAGCGTAAAGCGTTCGCAGCAACGGATCTTTCTGCTTGAAGAATGATCTCGTAAAAGGAGATGAAAGCGTTACAGGCTTGGCGATAGTCATCGCTGTTTGACAGTCCCTGCGCATTTAAAAGCTCAAGCCGATCGCCCATTTGATTTCTTACTTGAGCCAGTAGCTCTTCAGCTTCCTGCTCGCCAACAACCGGAGTTGTGGCTGCTTCATATCGCTCGCGAATAACTTTCCCCAAAGCATTCAGCATTGGGCGCATTTCATCCTTCGATAGGTGCGCAGTGATGTCCAACGTTCCGAATTGCTCTGGAAGAATGTGTTTTAGGCAGTAGACGGGCTCAATATCCCTGAGCGTTTTCATTGAGCTCACTATCTGCTCGGTAAATTCTATAACGGCTTCATCGCTAGTTCTGGGTAGTGATCTGGTTGCAATCAGCTCACCATAACCGCCAAGTCTAGCCTGAATTTCGACAATCGAACCTCCGTCTTTCAAGGCTTGCTCGGTCTCTGTGAGGATGGCCCCATAAATTTCAGGTTCATACTCTTTTATGACATCCAGTGCAGGAACACTCTGCATCATCGAATCAACTCGACCTCGATCAGCAGAAGCGTAATTGATCGGCCTGAGTGTCGACGGCTCAATCACACCGTGAATCACGCCTGCTTCTTTCATCTCTGGAATTGTCGGGTACCACATGTCATTGCTTTCAGCATTAAACAGACGATCCAGGAAGCTTTCACTGATCCCCTTTTCCCGGAATAGGCCAAGGTCAAGCTCTTGCTCCACCATCATGCTCATCGGCTGGTCCTCCTCCCATTCTGCAAGGGAGTACTGGTGAAATCCCAAGTTGGCACCACTCGCCAGGTAGCGTTTTTTGCCCGATATGAAGGCCGTTCCACAAGCTGAGTTACAGCCTTTGATCGTGTATGTGTTCAGACCATTTTCTAGGATGATCTCGGAAAACTTTCGACCCTCGTAAATCCTGCCGCCAATACTGTCGAGAATAATGCCTTCCACATTGGGATGCTTGGCAATGGTCTTTTCGATGTCTTCTGAGGCGCCAAAACCCATTCCGCCGGTAAAGTGGATAACTCTCCCGTCATCGACCACTTCGATGCTGTAATTGCTGAATTCATCTTGGATCGTCGCCAATTCATACAGGTTCTTGTAGCCTGGAAGTGCACTTGTCACATTACCGAAAGTCGACAAAACACCGATAGTAATCATGACTTTGGCTGCCATTGCCCAGCCGCCTTTCTTTGTTCTCTCTACGTGATTGTCGGCCGCACGCCAGGCGCCAATGATCTGCCATGGGTAAATAACGGCAAGAGAGACCGCCACAAATATCAGAATCGCCCTTGCTTGAGAGACCGGGCTTTCGATAAGCGTTGGCTGTGAGAGCACAATATCGATTGCCCTCAGTGCAAAGCCGAGTAATACCAGGTTCACCCAGAATGAAACTGCTAGTGAGAATTCGCCGTTCCAGTGCTTTTTGATGTAAGACAATTTGCTTTCCTTTTCTAGTTTCTATCCAAATGCAGGCGTTTACTCATTGACCTGCTCTCCTCTGCCTTAACCGTCTTCCACCGAGTAATGTTCATTACTGACCCTGTACCGGTGTCACAGTATGAAAAATCCAGCCTCAAGGAAAGCGAGTGCGTTTTATTGAATTTTGGGACTGGTGCGGGTCGGCGCGAACGTTCGCTTTTGTTTAAGCTTGATATCACACTTCGCATTGATAACACCATATTCAGGCTATACCCGGCCAGTTTATGGTTACAAGGCGCGGCCAAATTATGGTTGCACTACCATTGGCCACTTTATTGCGACATAGGGCACCCGCTGTAGCCTGTCAGATCCCGCGCTTCAGATTAGCCGCGGCACCCAGAGGCAGGCGATCAGGCTGCTTCGAACTGACAAGTGAGCGCCTACAGTTCCTTGTGAACTGGGCTTGAGTGCAGCTCAAGACTCGAAAAAGCGACACCTGCGGGGTGGGCTGAGCAAAACAATAACAAGAAATCGGTCCAGGATGGATATAACGCGATCCACATGCACTGGTGCTCAGTGCCTTCCGCAATCAGCCGCACTGTTCCAAGCCCTGCCCTCAGATTACTTAACCCTTCATACGTCGCCTGCTTACTCCTTTATAGGCAGCATATAGTCCCAGGCATGTAGAAATCATGCTGCGCACGACCACTTAATGTTTGGTGTTAAAGCAATCTGGAGTGTGAATGAAGCTAATCAGTATCGTCTTGCTGGCTTTCGCTAGTTTCAGCGCTTTGGCGGATGAATCGTACACGTCCGGTCATCACATCTCTCCCGGTTTCGGGGTCGGTTCAGTTCAGTGTCTCGGCTTACTGAGGTTTTGCAGATTACGTCTCTGTCAATTAGCTGCGTTTTCAGGGTGGGTTCATTTTCACCCATCATCGCAACCAGATCAGCAAACATCCGGAGCATCATGTCCGACAGAGAATGTTGGGCGTACCCCACTGCCTGCCGCAGGCCCTGAATTTATTTTAAAGCCAGGGACCAACAGTATTTTCTCTAGGAGCAATGGGCACCGTTCAGGGGGGTGTGCGAACCACTTTTCTCTGATTAAAGCTACCTAGCGCCTCAAAATTGATCGCAAATCAACCAATTCGATCACAAAACCACCATACTTTGATGAAATCTGGTTTTGTTAGACGGCCTATTCTGCACACAGTGTAAAAATGGTTCGCCCATTGCTTTGATGAAAGAGCAAATTTGAAGTGGGCCAGGCCTCTCCCCGGCGCGTCATACCACTGGGCAGGTGTCGCGTTTGCGTGGCATCCGTGCCGACGTTGAGCTCTAGCCATCCTAGCTGCTAACTGACTCGGGATAGACGCAATCATGTTTGATGAATATTCAATGTGAGAAATGTCCTAAGACTTCGTAAGATAATAAAAACGATAAAGCTACCATTGGCTGAACAAGGGAGCGAGAATCATGAATCTTTTGGCAGGTTTCGTTGGGTTCTCAACATTCGTCCTGGCTCTGCTGGCAATCGGAGGACCGGGGTATTTTTATGCAGATGACCTGGAGTGCTGGGCAAAATCAAAACTCGGCAGTGAACGACAATGGGGCGCATGATGCGTACTGAAAACTGTGAGGTTGATATCACCGCAGAGGATATCCAGCTTCTGGTTCAGGTAGGCATCTCCAAAGCGTATATCCACAAGGCTCTACCGGAGCATTTGGAAGGTCTGGCTGACACATTGCTTGGGACACTACGCCCGACCGGCCGTGGTCTTTCCGACACAGAGATCGCTGTTCTCAGGCGTGGCGGAGCTCGGGGGCTTGATGACTCAACCGACGATCGGAGATGTCTCCGCGAGAGTTTGGACGCACTCATCAAAGAATGTCGCGCGTTCGTCACTGAGGCTCGGGATACAACCGACGCGGCCTCACTGCTTGGCCTCTCGAAAGAAAGCATAGTCAGCAAGACACGCGAAGTGCCACCATCATTGGCTGTGCTGGAGCTAGATGAAGGAACTTTAAAATTTCCGCGGTGGCAGTTTACCGAGTCGGGGGCGATCCCCCATTTGTCGGACCTCTTGTCCTTGGCTTACCCGCAGGTAAAACCCTTTTTCTTGGCGCGATTCATAGACACACCACACGTTGATTTAGACGTCGGTACCGGACGATTGAGTCCTCGCGCCTGGCTAGTTCGTGGCCTAGATCCCGGGCCCGTTCTGGATGCTGTCAAATCGATGACGGAGGACTGAGGGTGCTTCTATCCCTCAGCCGTGCTTACTAAGCGGCATTAACGAGGTTGCATTATGGGTCTAACGTACGGTTTGAGATCGGTTCGTGAGTTATTCGCAAAGCTACAACGCGATGCCAAACTCCTCGATGAGGAAGTTACTAGCGACCGGCTATTTAACTTCGTACTTACTGGCTATTCCATGATCGATTGGGTCAGAAATGATCCAAGTATTTCCAAACCGGCCAAATCTGAAACCGAGATTGACAGTCTGTATGCAGATTATTGGCTCAAAATATGCGGCGATCTCGCAACGGCCAGTAAGCACTTCAAATTGACTAAGCGACAACCCATTACGCGGTCTGCTACGAGCAGTCAAGGGTATAGCGTCGGCCGCTATGGAAAAGGAGGCTATGGTGTTGGCGAAGAGGCAATCCAGATCGAGTTAGACGATGGAGCAAGATATGATGTGCTTGAGTTCGTTAATGGTGTAGTGGAGGCATGGAAGGGATTTTTTTACCGGCATCAAATCTTTTGCTGACAAATCATTCCAGTTTGTTCCGGGCCTTAAGGCCCACCACCGGACAGCCTTGTCGCCGCTTCGCTCTGCAAAGGCTGTCGATGAACCAAGGCGTTCAAATTTAGGCCATCAAACCGGTGACTCTATGAGTGAAGATACCCAAACGAAAGCACTGCGAATCTACGACCATCTCGCCGAGCCGATTGTTTGGGCGGGCTCTCTGGTGGCGCTGTTTATATTTATCGCAAAGCAGGCCATCCCCTCCCTTGATCAGGAGCAGTGGGTTCCATACTCAGCCTATGATTTGCTGGGTGACTATCCTGTTTTGCCAAATTCAGTTGTAAACTGGGCTTCAAGCTTCTTTGATTATATTAATGGTGCGCTTTTTGTCTTACTTTCAATTTTCCTGATAAATACCTTTATCCTACCAATGGTCTCATGGGCAACCGTTTGGTTAAGTGACGATAAGAGTGTCAATAAACCGTTATCAGGAGAGGACCAAATCTGGTTGTCCGGCCTTGTAGGTAGTGTGCTCGACAGCTCGGCACTTAATGTTAGAGCAAATGACAGGCAGATATTCAATCTGTTAGTTGATGAAATGGATAAGCGCCCACACTTGATCGCCAAGATTGGAATAAAAGAGGCTGAAGTGGTTTTAGTAAACTCAGTGGTCGAAAGGCTGAACTCAGAGAAGCCGTTTTAACAAATCGCGGCAGCATCGGGCTATGGTCGCCGAACGCCCTTTCCTGGGAGCCTCCGTCGCCAATTCACAGCCGCCGCTATGGTTCGTTATATAGGTTGAATTATGGAAGTTTCTCCAGAAAGCTCCAGCTCGGCCCTTGCGATCTTATTTGCCGGCCTAAGTGCATTGATTGCAATGTTATCTGCCTTTGCAGCATGGCGATCGGCTAGCGCTTCGAGAATGCTAGCGAAAAAGACTGCTGAAGTAGAACGTCAGCGCTTGATTTTATCGGTCGCGCGAATTGCCCAACAAACCTTGAGTAAAGCTGGATCCTTGCGGCAATTATGTGACGAAATCAAAGTTACCTATGATGCTCTGGCAACGTTCAATGGGAGCTATGGCAGCAGCCGGCATAAGTTGTTCAAAGACAGAGTAGATTCAAACAGAGCGCAAGGTGCGGCTATCACAGCTTACATTGAAAACTCTATTCCGGACGAAAAGCCAATCGATGCGCTTGCTGATGGCGAGATCAGCGACTTGCTCCTGAAGCTGACAATGAAACGAGAAGAGTTGATTGAGTTGTCGGACGTCCTTTCTCAAGAGAAGATGGAGCTGAAATCTCAGCTTCTTATCTACCAAGAGCAAGCTGCAAGACATCAATAAGATGCAATAATCGACTGCTGTTGGACAAACTTCCACGGCCGAGGGTCTCCAAATTGCGCAATGGCCTGTGTATTCGTTTTTGACCGAAAGCGACCATTTTTGGGTATCAGTTCCCGAACAAGTTATGAAGTCTTTGCAACCAGGAACTATTTTTACACACTTAACCCGAACATTTCATAAACACCCCAAGCAGCAGCCACGAAATTTTCTCGGTTAGCCCATTACGCCCAGATATGAGAATTATTAGTAGTATGCGCGCCAATGTCGCTCTGATGTCATCCAGTCACCGGCCTTAAGTGTT
>NZ_JBSXNZ010000020.1:0-11075 GCF_056857895.1 Marinobacter sp. B-21 | reverse complement strand
GGCAGCCAGCCTCACCGTTCCGAGCCTTGCCTCCCGATTACTTTACCCTTATGCGTCGCCCGGCAGCTTCGGTGCCGGCGGCTTAGTCCAACAGACATTTAAAGGTCATGCTGCGCACGACCATTAAATGCTTAGGTGTTACATTCGTATGAAATTCGAACATTTGGAGGTTGAATGAAAGTAGGATTTTTCTTCGGGGCAGGGGCGGAGATATCTTATGGGCTTCCAAGTGGTGGAAAATTTGCTATCGATCTCTTTCGGCAGGATGTGAGTGAGCATAAGAAAAAGTTACGTGAGCAGCTTAGGCAGATTGATCCACGAACAAATTACGCAACCAGTTGGCTTCCAGAGAACTATGCCACACAGCGGATTCATGCATTCGGTAAGAATGAGTTCACGGCATTAATTGAATCCTCTATTGAATACAGAAAAAACGAAATTATTCGAAGGCTTAATGCATTTGACGAAGAGGTCGAATACGCTCTCACGCAGTTGGGTATAGAGAAAAATACCGTTATAGAGAAGTTCAACGAACAGATGGATACGGATTTTGGTGAACATCTGTACTCAACTGCTATCAGAATGAATCCAATTCTCGCCAATGAAGTCAGGCTATTTGGAAGCGAATTTTATTCTGCAATTTTAAGTGTAATTAGCCGCGGTCAAAATTCTGCCGATCTTCAGCGATATGCAGGAGCTTTTCTTCAACTACTTGTAGGGGCTCATGGTCAACATTTAGTACAACGACTAAACCAAGAACTTTTTGAAGCTGCTCCAGATGATATTCCGATTTTCGATGATGTCACAGGCATGTTTAGGCTTGAGTTCAGCCGTGCTGGTCTGACCGCTTTGGAGCTGCTTCTTGAAAAACGTCGCGATTATGACCTTGAAGATGGGAATGTTTCTGAAATCTTATGTGCTGTTTCTCAGCAGGTATTAGAGAATATATTTACCACGGTCCTAGATTATCAATCGTTAATAGACAGCCATTTTAGATATCTTTTTTCACCCAGAACCGAATGGGCAAAATTTTCTAAAATGGTCATTTTTCTGAGAGCAACCCGAGATTATATAGTTAAGCAGTTGGATGAAATTGGAGACCTTCCAGAAAGTGGTTATTATCACGACCTTGAAAGTTGTGAGCGGCTAGGGGTTGAGATATCGGCGATTGGAACTTCGAACTATAACAATTTGGTTGAAAAGATATCGCTGGACCTCGATTTTGAAATACCTACCGTCCAGCACTTAAATGGCGGTGTGACTGATTACTATAATCCATACAAGAATTCCGTAGTTTCAGAAAGCGATCCTGATCAGGTTCCTGTAGATCAGATACACGTCCCCTTTGTGCTTACTCAGAGCGGGTTAAAGCCGTTAACGTCTGTGGATATGTCTCGTAGATATGTGGGGCTATACGACGAATATATCGCGTGTGATCGTCTAGTTGTTGTGGGCTACGGATTTAACATTGATGATAGCCACATAAACGGACTTTTCAGAAAGCTTATCGAGGAAGCCGGAAAGCCAATGGTCTGGGTTTGTTTGGACAAAGATGGTTCAGCAGAGCATCAGAAAAGAGCCTTGGTGAAGCGTTTACGTATTGCCCCTGAATACCGTGAGCTAATAAAAGTGATTCCTGTGGAACCAACGACGAGGTCAATCGGTGATGTGGGATGGTTGAAGATGGCAACGCAGGATCTTGATGAGATGTAACAAAGCATTGCACCGGACAAGCCGGTGAATGCGGCGTTATATGCAATCAGAACTGATGCAAAGATCAATCTGCGGGAATTTTTGATTATCATGACACAAACCAAAAGAATCCGAGACGACTTAGGAAGTAGGTGTTGAGCATGGAATTCGAAATATTAATTGATTGCTCTTTCTCAGAGATAAATTTAGATCAATCATTAGCCCCAGTAGATAAAAAGTTCACTACAAGCTTTCTAAATGATTTCGAGGATGGCCAGTGGAGATATTCGAAGTTTCAGAGCTTTATCTGGGATAACATTGCTGAGACTTCGCTTTCATATAAGGAAAGGGAGTCTTTGGTTAATCATTCCCTGCTTGTAGCAGCAGCGAAAAACTTACGCCTTACAGACTCTGATAAAGAAGATATTGGCCGAGGGAGCGAGCTTGCCGAAATCGTTCTTTACGGACTGATGAAGCATCACTATCAGGCACTTCCTGTTGTCCCAAAAATATTTTACAAACAGAATGCACAAGATAATGCAAAAGGTGCTGACAGCGTTCATATAGTGGTGGAGCCTAATGGTGATTTCTCAATATGGTTTGGCGAAGCCAAGTTTTATAACAATATTGAAGATGCACGACTGTCAAGCATTGTCACCTCGGTAGAAAACTCACTAAAAACAGATAAGCTAAAAAAAGAAAACTCCATAATAACAAATGTCCAGGACCTAGACGAGCTTTTAATTGATAAAGAATTAAAGGAAACACTTAAAAAGACGCTTTCTAACAAAAGCTCTATAGATGATTTAAAGCCTAGATTACACATACCCATTTTGATTATGCACGAGTGTGAAATAACCGCAAAATCGACACAGGCTGATGAGCATTACAAAAGTGAGGTTCTGTCCTTTCATTGCGATAGGGCGACAAGCTATTTCAAGAAGCAGATAAAGAAGCTTAAAGATAGCGTTCATCTATATTCCGAAATAACGTTCCACATAATTCTTTTCCCTGTTCCTAACAAAGATAAGATAGTCGATATGTTCGTGAAAAATGTCGAACACTACAAGGATCAATAAAATGGATATCTTTGAAACCTGTAGTAGCATCAGCGATCACATCAAAAGTGGAGATGATTTGTTGGCGAGAAATGAGCTAATAAAGGTTCTGCATTTTCACGAAAAGGAGGGTGTTTCCTATTCCCCTCTCGTGAATCACCTAATTCGTGAAACCGGACTTTATCCATATCTAGACCCTGAAACGTCGAGCTGGGAAGATAGGTTTGTCTATGAATCTTTTAAGGTTGACATAGGCTTTGAGTTGCCTGTCACCTTGCATAGAGAGCAGTCTCTGCTACTAAAAAAATTACTGGAAGGAAAAAGTCTAGCAGTTAGCGCGCCGACCAGTTTCGGTAAGAGCTTTGTGATAGATGCTTTTATATCAATAGGTAACCCTAAGAATATTGTTATTATTGTTCCTACAATAGCTCTTGCGGATGAGACAAGAAGAAGGCTTCAACAGAAGTTTTCTGATGACTACAAAATAATCACGACAACTGATGTTGAAATTTCTGATAAAAACATTTTTATATTTCCACAGGAAAGAGCGGTTTCTTATATCGACAAGCTAGATTCTATCGATGTTCTCGTCATCGATGAATTTTACAAAGCAAGTGCTGAGCATGATAAAGAACGTGCACCCTCGTTACTTCGAGCTATGATTCAGCTTGGAAAAATATCGAAGCAGAAATATTTTCTTGCTCCAAACATATCTACTCTTAAAGATAACCCGTTTACGAGAGATGTCGAGTTTATTCACTTAGACTTCAACACCGTATTTCTTGAAAAACACAACCTTTATGAAGAGATTGGGAATGATGTTGCCAAAAAAAGTGCGGCACTTTTGTCATTGATAAAGGATAGGAACCAAAAAACGCTTATTTACGCAGGAACTTACAGCAACATAACCCAGATATCTAACCTGATTATAGATAAGTTATCTCCTCGTAAAGGCGGAATTTTAACAGATTTTTCTAGATGGTTATCAAAGAATTACACTAGAAACTGGCCTTTAACATCAATGGTTGATCGGGGTTTTGGTGTACATAACGGGAAGCTTCATAGGTCATTAACGCAAATACAGATAAGGCTTTTCGAAATCGAGGACGGGTTAAAAGGCATTGTATCAACATCTTCTATAATCGAAGGTGTGAACACCTCCGCTGAGAACGTTGTTATCTGGCAAAACAAAAACGGAGGAAGTAAGTTAAAAGATTTTACCTATAAGAATATAATTGGCAGAGGCGGAAGGATGTTCAAGCATTTTGTCGGCAATATTTATCTGCTTGACGCCCCTCCAGACCCGACTGAATCTCAGCTAAATATAGATTTTCCAGACGATCTCTTACCAGACTTAGATGAAAATGATTTCAAACAAGATTTAACCTCAGATCAGGTTGCAAAAATAATCAGCTATAAAGAAGAAATGGCCGAGCTGCTGGGGGTCGACTCATATGAGTCTATTTCTAAGGAAAGCATATTTCAAAGCAGCAGCACCGCCACAATTCTTAAAGTCGCTAGAGAAATATCAAGTGCACCGGAAGAATGGAAAAATTTGTCCTATCTGAATTCTTCGAATCCAGATGATTGGGATTACTCACTCTATAGGCTGCTAAGGATGGTTCCGTCTGGGTGGGATGCTAGGTATACAGATATAGTTAATTTTACGAAAACAATCTCGGATGGCTGGAAACTCCCGTTTCCTCAGCTTCTGGAAAATTTGAACGACCAAAATATCAGTGTCGACAGTTTTTTTGGTCTAGAGAGGAGTATTACTTATAAGCTTTCAGCTCTGCTCAATGATGTGAATACTATACTGAAAAAAGTATCGAAAAGTACAACAGTTGATATTTCTCCCTTCATATTCAAAGTCTCACATGCATTTCTTCCCCCTGTAGTCTATCAGTTAGAAGAGTATGGTCTGCCAAGGATGATTTCCAGAAAGGTACATGATGCTAATGTTATCGACTTTGAAGATATAGATAATGATCTACACTGCATCATTAATCAGTTTCTAGATATTGGTCTTCAGGAAATCGTAGCTAATGTGCCTGATCTAGATAAGTTCGACATTTTCATTCTGAACTACTTCTATGATGGAATCACACTCAAAAGATAGGCTGAGCCAGAAAGCGTATAACAAACGCATGTTGTCGGACTGGTTTTCCGCTGCGCTCCAAACCAGCCGCAAATGCGGGTGTTATGGCGAATCCTCACAGATCTATTTTCGAACCAACATAGGACGTTGATTAATGAAATGGGCTTTTATTGACTACGAGAACATAGGAAATCTTGGCAAGGTCAATCTTTCAGAGTATGAGCGGGTGATCGTGTTCCTTGGTGCCAAGCAGCCCAAGCTGGACTTCACGGACACTAAGTATGATAAGCCGATCAACATGGTGGTAGTTCAGTTGAAAGCCACTCAGGCAAACAACCTGGATTTCCACCTTGCCTACTACCTCGGAAAATTCGACGCTCAGGCTGAGCGATCGGTGGCGTTTGAGGTGATCAGCAATGACTCGGGTTTCTCCCCATTGATTGCCCACATTAAGACAGGTGGAAGGGCGTGCAGGCAGATCAAGGTTGCCGGAGCGTCTGGTGAAACTCAGAAGCTGATCAAGAACCTGTCCTCAACGCCAAAAGAGAAGCGCCCCCAAAAGGTGACCGGCCTACGAAACCACATCGCCTCACACCTGCGGCTCCAGGGCAATGAGATGGCCATTCAGAAAGCCCTTAATCAACTGGTAAATGCCAAGTTTTTGAAGCTTTCTGATATCGGTGTTGAATACCTAGCCTGATTTTTTGACACTCAATTTGGATTTATTTCGGAGTATAAATTCTTGGACCCGGTGAGTTTGGCTTTTTCAGCATACCTGAATACTGTGCAGTCGACGGTATCGAATCATTTCAATGAAACCAGAAATCTTGAGGTTCGTCCCGTCGTTGTCGAATACGAGGGTGTTCCTGTCTCATACCAGCACCAACTATGGCGAGTGCGCCCGGAAAGTGTCTGTGCAAACTATCAACAAAACATTAGCCAGTTTTCCGAGTGTACCGTTAAGGCTTCTCGGCTGTTCAATGCGTTGTGTTCGGAATTGAAGCAGTCGTCCGCAGGCGACTGGCGGCAGGTGAAAATCCAGAATATGTACTGCAATGCTGCTGTGTCGTTCAAGCCCACAGTTGCCAGTATCGGCTCCGCACAAATGCTCTCCAGCTTGGAAGATGCCCGGCAGGCCTGCAATGCGGCGACGGTTTCGGCCATGGGTAATAGCGATCCCAGGTTAGCGCGAGAGCGGGATAAGGCTTGTGAGGTTTATCGAGAGTTAAAGGGGCAATGAGTACGCGGAAGCTTGCAATTCTGATTTCGAATCAAGAACATTCACGCCTCGAAAATATTTCCTAGTAAAACGCAACGTGTCTAATTAAAGGAGTTTTAACACGTGACTGAAGTAGATAATAAAGACTCAGATACACAAGGCGGTGGGTTCCTGGCTGGCCTCATTAACTTTGTTTTTCTTTTTGCGTTGGTTTTCGTGATTCTCTGGAATTGGGACGGCTTTTGGCAGAGTGACATTGGCCCCCTCACCAGGGTTCAGCAATCGGTTTTTCCTGTGAAGTATAACGAGGAGCAGCTAAAGGTCTCTCGTGTTCAGAATAACAATCAGATTATCGAGCAAATAGAAAGTCGGGTAGATAGGTACGAGGCAGAGATGGTCGAGGCGCAAAACGAAGCCGCTGAAGCGCGAGAGCAACTGGCTGACGTTCTGAAACACGAAAACCAAAAATGTCGATACTATGATACCGCTCTGAGGATGATCGATCTGTTGACCCGGAAGTACTCCGAGGATGAGCTTAAGCGGACCCTGAGCTGCACCAGTCCTGAGTGTGAAGAAATCCTGATGTCCAAGCATCAAGCTTACGAAGTCTGTACTTGATTGCGAAAACCGGGACAGATCTATTAATGCGGTTATTTGGGTAAGCTGGCCCGCTTTTCTGGAGACATTCCCTTTTCCCACTCAGATTCATCGCCCGGCGCTGGCAAAAACCGCCCAAACTCGATCATCTGGGTGGCCGGAATGTCCTGCAGATAGATCCAGACATCTTCAGCTGAGATGTCCACGATTTGGGCGATTTCTTCAAGCATCTGGCTCATCAGGGCCTGTTTGATCTCAATGCTTCTGCCCTCCCGCACCAGACCGTGCACATACACCTGAGGCGCTGTGTTCACTCTGCCTCCCACAAAGTGGTCGCCCTCATTGGCCGCAGAAAACAGAACCTGGGCAAAAAACCTGGGAGCGCCGGTTTGGGCGTTGTGGGCCGCTGTTATGGCCTCGGCGATCTGTGATTTCTGCTGCGGCGACAGAGACAGGTTCGCGACCGTGACGGTGTAAGTGGGCATGGGAAGCTCCTGCCATGGGTTGTACGTTTGCATTGGATCTCGCCACTATCGGAGCGAGGCGGGTTTGTTTCACTATAGCAACGCTTTTCTGCCGGGCCCCGGCGATTTACGCTGCCGATCACGGTGGGGCGATTGCAGGTGAGTGAAGAGGGTGTGGTTGGTGAGATTATTGAACTGCCGGTTAGATCCTGAAGCAATGGGCTATCCTGAGACTCTCGACCTTAAAGCATACGAGCCAAAAAATGATCGAAACGCCCCTGGAATTTCAGAGCGATGGTACAACCTGTCGCGGTGTTCTCTATACGCCGGATGCCGACACTAAAGGTTTACCGTGCGTCGTCATGGCCCATGGTTTTGGGCTGACTCATGCCAGTGGTCTGGCACCATTTAAAGAAGCCTTCTGCAATGCGGGTTATGCGGTGTTTGCCTTTGACTACCGCCATTTCGGTGACAGTGATGGTCAGCCACGGCAGACGCTGAGTCCTCGGAAGGAAGTGGCAGATTGGCTGGCGGCACTGACTTTTGCGCGGCAGCTCGATCGTGTGGATGGCAGCCGCATTTGCCTGTGGGGAACGTCGTTTTCTGGCGGGCTGGTGATTGCCGCCGCGGCAAAGGATGGAAACGTGCAATGCACCATCTCCCAATGCCCGATGATGGATGGTTTGGCGTCTTTGCTGGGGGTTGTCGGTTATGCCGGTCTCATGCAGGCGATGCGCCTGACCTGGCACGGAACGGTCGACTGGCTTCGTCGTGGGCTGGGCATGTCTCCCCGGTATATTGCGTCGGCCGGTCGCCCCGGCGAGTTGGGCATGATGACCGCTGAGGACTGCCACGAGGGGTATGTTCCCTTGCTGGCCGATAACGCGTCGAATTACGTTGCAGCGGGCGTGAGCTATGCCATTCCCCTTTTCCGGCCCATCCGTTTGGCCAGTAAAGTCGCCTGCCCGGCACTGGTGTTGATCTGCGACCACGATACCGTCGCCCCGGCGAGTGCTGCAGCCAAAGCGGCCCAGAGAATGCCGAACGCGGAAGTGAAGCACTATCCGGTGGGTCATTTTGATGTCTATCGGGGCGAAGCTCTGGATCGGTCCATCGAAGATCAGCTGAATTTCCTGGCCCGGTTTTTACGGTGACAGCGAAAACCGGGGCAGAGCTATTTTGGATGGGGTTAAGGGCATAGAATTGGCGAATGGTATCGACTGGGTGCGGATGTGCACCCAGATAACAACCGCGGCGACAGGCCCTCACTATGAATGTGGATAAAGCAAAAAAGCGTATTGCGAAGCAGGTTAAGAGGGGCTTTCACGGCTATCCGTTGGTTTCGCTGGAGTACTTTGGTAAAGCGCACTCTGGCAAAGCGCCCGATTCAGCCAGCGAGGTTGTGATTTCTTACACTGAGGAAGAGGGCGCGGAACCCCAGAAGCAAACGTTCGCAAGCGGCGGTGATGCCAGGGAAGATGAAACCATTCAATCCACACTCCTCAAAATCATTGAACGGGCGGATGCAAAAACGGTTACTGAGATCGACGGTATTTCTACTCTCCCTTCTTAAACTTCGCTACTACGTCAATCGTCACGCTATTTCCCGCCTGTATGTCGGAAAAGCCTAAAAGCAGGCTGATTCGCCAGCGCCGGCGAAACCAGCCAATTCACACTTAAGGACATTGAGCTCTGAAGGGAACACAGGTCAATGGCCGGTAGACAGCTTTGGCAGCCTCACGTGGAAAAAGGATTTGATGTTGGCTTTCAGTGACGCCGCCATCTGCGCGATGTGCTCACTACGCTGTTGCTTTGCAAGCTGGGTGTAGTAATTGATGTCGATAGAGCCGTCTTCGTTCAGTTTCGGAGTTTGGTAACTCATGATGCTGTGTCCTCGTTTGATAAGTGAGTCATTTCGATAGGGAGCATATTAATGAGTATGGGGCTGTTGAAAAAGCGATCCTTTTTCATCAGACTCATGAATTAATCTCACCAGTCGAGCGAAGTTATGCGCCACCTGCCACCCCTGAATGCGCTCCGGGTATTTGAGTCAGCCGCAAGACATCGCAGCTTTGCCGCCGCTGGCAAGGAACTTTTCGTGACGTCATCTGCGGTTAGTCATCAGGTGAAGACACTTGAAGAATATTTGGGGCTTTCACTATTTGACCGAAGCAGGCGAACGGTGACGTTGACCCCTGAAGGCGAGCAATACCTGACATCTGTCAGGCACGCGTTCGATGAGATTGAGATGGCCACCCAGCGCCTGACTGAGAACCAGGAATCCAACGTGGTCAAGATCAGCGTTGCCCCGAACTTCCTCACCCGCTGGCTGATGCCGCGCATGGCGCGATTCCAGGCCTTATACCCGGATATTGAACTGGAAATTAACGCCTCCATGGGGCTGCTGGATTTCGATCGCACCAGTACCGACATGGCGGTCTATTTCGGGAGTGGTGAATGGGACGACATCGAAGTGCATTTTCTGCGCAGAGTAATGTTGGTGCCGGTGTGTAGCCCGCAGCTATTGGAAGGTGAGTTACCGCTCGAAAAGCCTGAAGACCTGGCTAAACACACTCTGATCTATGTCAGCAAACGGAAGTGGGAGTGGGAGAACTGGCTGCAACAGTCGGGCGTTGATTTTATATCCGCCCGGGGCAGCCTGCAGATGTCCAGTGGGCAACTGGCCACGGCGGCGGCCCAGGAGGGCTTGGGAGTTGCGCTGGCTGATAGCACCCTGACGTCCCGTGAGATTAAATCGGGTAAGTTGGTGGTGCCGTTCGACATCCAGCTCGATACGAATCGGGCTTTCTATCTGGTCTACCGCAAACAACGTCCGCTGACCGTCGGGATGAAAGCCTTCAAGGAGTGGCTGATGAGCGAGATGTAGGGAAAAATTGTCCAGCGAAAACCGGGACAGATTTATTTTCCGATTTATTTTCCCAGTGATTTTGAGTGCTACCTGGCGAACCTCCAGAACGGAAAATAGATCTGTCCCGGTTGTCCCCGGTTGTCCCGAATGATGCTGTGCGTTGGCATCTATGCACCTATTTAGGTACACTGGTTTTCGCCAAGGAAGGGGTTATATGACAAGGAAAACGGTTAACGTCGTATTCTACAGAACCGCCAATGGCCGAGAGCCGGTCAAAGAGTGGTTGCTGAAGCTAGGTAAGGATGATCGTTCAGTGATCGGGACCGACCTGAAGACGGTCGAGTATGGTTGGCCACTGGGCATGCCTCTGGTAAGGGGCTTCTCTGGCAAAGCCAATTCAGACTTGTGGGAAGTCCGCAGTGATCTATCAGGCGGTCGGATTGCACGAGTCATATTCACGATGTTTCGCGGCGATATGGTGTTGTTAAACGGGTTTATCAAGAAGACTCAAAAAACACCGGATCAAGAGTTGGCAAAGGCTAGAGACCGAAAGAGGAATCTTGTCTGAATGGGAGCAAGAAAATGACACAGCACAAACACGTTGGCAGCTCTCTCGATGATCTGCTTGAAGCTGACGGCACACTTGATCAAATAGAAGCTGAGGCGCTGAAGCGGGTAATAGTCTGGCAGATTCAGCAGGCAATGGGGCAGACCGGTGTGAACAAGTCTCAACTTGCCCAGAAAATGCATACCAGCCGCACAGTGGTCAACCGCCTTCTTGATGAGAAGGACACTGGTGTGACCATCACAACGCTTGTCAAAGCTGGGCGGGCTCTGGGTATGACCTGGACTTTGCAGGCTGGTGAGGATAATGGATCTCCTCGCGCTGCGTGAAGGGAAAGTCGAGACAAATTGCAAAATCGGGACAGATTTATTTTCTAACCCGAACATTTCATAAACACCCCAAGCAGCAGCCACGAAATTTTCTCGGTTAGCCCATTACGCCCAGATATGAGAATTATTAGTAGTATGCGCGCCAATGTCGCTCTGATGTCATCCAGTCACCGGCCTTAAGTGT
>NZ_JBSXNZ010000019.1:0-2383 GCF_056857895.1 Marinobacter sp. B-21 | reverse complement strand
CAGGCGCGCTCCCCGCGCTTGCGCGGCTAGTTCAACGCGGAGCACAGCGGCGACCTTGGAGTGGCGACGAAGGAGCCACGTAAAGGGCGTCCGGCGGCCGCAGGCCGCGTACTGATGCGAATTGTTAGATGCCGGTTACCCGGCACTTTATTGTGGCACCCAAACCTGAATGCCTACTCCCGATACGTTGCACCAACCCAATCCATGGCGCTAGGAACCAGAACACCCTATGCGCAAATGATGCACGGAATTTACGCCGGATTGCCCCGCAACCTTAACACCGAGCTACCAGCCAAAACCTGTGACTGACTGGCGGCTGTGTTTTGCCCGATAACCACTGCCAAGCCGCGGCCAAACACCAAACCCAAAACCGCCGGAGCCAGGCATTTAACGCAGAGCTTTGCGGCAATTTTGGAACCGCGAAGCGGTGGAAAAATTGTCCGGCAACAGCGTCTTGTTAGGGTTTCTCCCCCTTTGCTTGCAGGTAAACAGGGTCCTGCCCAATAACCCCAAATCGTTTCATTTCTTCAAAATCAAGGATTTTTACACTCTTGTGAGACACCTTCATCATCTCGTCAAGAAGAGAAGTGGGAACTCGCATTTCCCTCATGTAAGCGCCAACTAATTCAGCAATCTCGTTATATTTCTTGCTGCTGCTTGCAAAATTTTCTGATCCCACAAACTCGCTTGAATAGAACGAATGAATGCCCATTGGGCCCACAGGGATGCGAACAACACCACCCAAGTGGGCGATTACACAAGCGCTATAACAAACAGAATCGTGGGTAACCTGAACAGATATAAGATTATTGCGAATTACCCTGCCAATTCTCATCGCCTCAATCAAATTGCCGCCATTCGAATGAAGGTAAATCTGACCTACTCTTACCGGTTGTTTTAGACTTGATGAAAGTACGTTGCTGGTAGCCTCAATGAAGTCAACGAGCCTAGCTGCATCACCTTCCTCAATATCACCTGCGAGGAGCATGGTGACACAAGCGCGTGACCCACTAAGATTTTCACACCCTGAACCATTTAGCCCTGAAACCGAGAAGTTTGCTGCCACGGTTGTGGACGAAATGGTAAGCAATACTAGCAATGCCCTGATCTGCAATCTCATGACTCTCAATCCTTGTTGAAACCCCTAACGATTGGCTTTGCGGCGTGCCGGAGCGCAGCGTAGGCGCGTCCGCCAACAGCCACTGGTTATACGGACTTTGCGACCAACATCTCAGTAGCACCTTTTTGAAACCGGTAACTAACAGGCTGCAATGAGACATCAATCCCATCGGCAGATAATGCGGTCATTACATGATCCAAATGCTTCGAGACCTCTCCGTCTAAGGATACAACAGGAAAGACACGAACTTCGGTCGCCACTCTGCATAGCTCCCGCATTGATGCGAGGTGAGTTGCCCTATCCACATGGTCACTGTAGAGAAAAAGATAGTGGGAGCAGAGTGCCAAATCGAACTCGGAGTCGGAAAACGGAAGCGACGGCAAAGACGCTGATACATACCGCCCTTGTTGAAAACCCGCCTGAAAGTCGGCCAGGAACCTCGACATGGCATTCATACGGACATCGCCAAGATGCTCGACGCTACTCAGTGACTCCCAAATATACTTGTCTGCATCCTGCTGCATCTTAGTCATGATTTCCGGGTACACTTCATCAATCCGGCGACGTATTTCGTCGACCTGAAACTGGTAAACCGGATCACAGGAAGCAACTTGGCACCCACGGTCTGTTGCCTCTACATTGAAGCTTGCGGGGCCATCACCGCAACCAAGGATACGCTTGTTCAGGTCATTCTTGGATAATCCGAACATCGCCTGATACTCTTCAAAAGATCGGCCCCACGGGACTACATTGGCTAACTTCAAATCTGACTCTCCTTAGTCTGTATAACGCTGCGCACAACGGCGCCCTGACAAGGGCGTCCGGCGGCCGCAGGCCGCGTATTGATGCGCCTGGTTAAGGGCCGTTCACCCGATTACTTATTTTGGCACCCAATGCTGAATGCCCACTCCCGGTACTGTGTACTAACTTGATCCATGGCGCCAGGAACCAGAACACCGAATGCACGGAAACTACCCGATGAATACGCCGGATTGCCCCGCGATCTGAACTCCCGATTGGCCGCTGTCAACACCCTTGCCAGACTGAAGGCGGTTTTCTGCCTGCCGGCAACCACTGAAATAGCAGCCAAACACCAAGCCAAAGAGCACCGGAGTAAGGCCTTTAACGATATAGATAACCGTCCACCTCCCGCCAACTCTCAGGCACACCCGAACTAAGGCAGGCACGCGACCGGGCCCCTGTGGATCGGTTCATCGGCTTGTTGGACTGGTCCGCACTCGAGGTCTCAGGCTAGCCTATGGG
>NZ_JBSXNZ010000018.1:0-12263 GCF_056857895.1 Marinobacter sp. B-21 | reverse complement strand
ACACTTAAGGCCGGTGACTGGATGACATCAGAGCGACATTGGCGCGCATACTACTAATAATTCTCATATCTGGGCGTAATGGGCTAACCGAGAAAATTTCGTGGCTGCTGCTTGGGGTGTTTATGAAATGTTCGGGCTAGTAGCACTAACGACCTTTTCCGATTTGGTACAGGAAGCTCGCACAAAAGCCATTACCGACGCCAGAGCTGCCGGCTGGCCGGATGACGGCCAAGGCCTGGATCAAGGCGGCGCAGGATCAACCGCATACGGGGACGCTTTGGCAACATTTCTGGCCTTAACGCTTGGCCGAGGATCAGATTATTGGAACTCCAATGCTACATGGGAGTCTGGCGGCGGTTTCATTGCTCATGCATTTACCCGTCAAGCGATACCTATGATTTGGGATTATTCAGAGGCGAATCCATTCTCTGGAGGCAGTGGGAATTGGGAATCAACGTGTTTGGACTGGGTAATCCGAGTAATTCGAAATTTTACTCCTGCATCGTCAGGAAGTGCTTTTCAATCTGATGCTCAATCACAGAGTATTAGCTCTGACAAAGTCATTTCAACTGATCCGCCTTACTACGATAACATCGGCTATGCTGATCTTTCTGACTTTTTTTACGTGTGGATGCGCCGATCGTTACGGAACATCTATCCTGCCTTGTTTAGCACTATGGCGGTACCGAAAGCCGAAGAACTGGTCGCTACGCCCTACCGCCACGGTGATAAAGACCAAGCCGAAGCTTTTTTTATGGATGGCATGACCCGTGCGATTCATAACTTGGCTGTGCAAGCGCATCCTGGATTTCCAGTTTCCATCTACTACGCCTTCAAGCAGTCAGAGACCAAAGAAGGCAGCACCACCAGCACCGGCTGGGTGACTTTCTTGGAAGCCGTTATCCAAGCGGGCTTTTCAATTGATGGCACCTGGCCTTTGAGGACTGAAAGAGGTGCTAGGATGATTGGCATCGGCACTAATGCCCTCGCATCGTCCATCGTCCTGGTCTGCCGCAAACGCGAAACCAATGCGGAATCTATCTCCCGTCGCGATTTCCAACGGCAACTGCGGGAAGAAATGCCCGAGGCTCTGGAAACCATGATCGGAGGTCAGACAGGCCAAACTCCCATTGCGCCCGTTGACTTGGCTCAGTCCGCCATTGGCCCTGGGATGGCTATTTACTCTAAATACGAAGCGGTGCTGAACCAGGATGGCAGTCGCATGAGTGTGCACGATGCTCTGGTATTGATTAACCGCGCGATTACCGAGTATCTGAGCCCCGACTCCGGCAGCTTCGATGCTGACACCCAGTTCTGCTCAAGCTGGTTCGAGCAATATGGATGGAACGCTGGCCAGTTTGGGGAGGCTAACGTGCTGGCTCAGGCCAAAGGTACCACGGTGGATGGTGTTAAAGCCGCCGGTGTGGCCGAGTCCGGAGGCGGCAAGGTGCGATTGTTGCGCTGGGCCGAATACGAATCCGACTGGGATCCGACCAAAGACGATCGCACCCCGGTGTGGGAAGCTTGTCACCAGATGATCCGCCGGCTCAATAACAGTGGCGAGTCCGCAGCCGGTGAGTTATTGGCAAAAATGCCAGAGAAAGGCGAAGCCATCCGCCAGTTGGCCTACCACTTGTACACTCTGTGCGAGCGAAAGAAATGGGCCGAAGAGGCCCGCGCCTACAACGAGTTGATTGGCTCCTGGCATGCCATTGTCGAGGCATCCCACGACACAGGCCACAAAGGCGAACAACAAGGACTGGAACTCTAAGGAACGTATGTGAAGAACAAAAATGTAGCCATACGTAAGGTTGTAAAATATCTCAACAACCCAGAGTACGACGGCGGATTCTGGCTGCCAAACATCCAGCGGCCATTCGTGTGGAGCCCGGAACAGATCGAGAAGCTGTTTGACTCCATCATGCGGGAATACCCGATCAGTACGATACTGGTTTGGCGTACCCATTCCCTGATCAAGCGGCGGAAGTTTATCGACAACTACCACGATGGCATCAAGCTCTCCCAGTTCCAGGTGCCGGAAGATAGCCGGACAAAACTTCTTGTGCTTGATGGCCAACAGAGACTTCAGAGCCTGTTTATCGGGCTATGCGGTAGTCACAGCAAGCAGGAGCTTTACTTTAACGTTCTTAGCGGGGAGCCAACTCACACTGAGGAGATGCGGTATCAGTTCCGTTTTCTGGCCGCCAACCGAGCCAGCTTTCCGTGGGTCAAATTCAAAGAGATTGTGTTCAGCAACGAGATGCCAAACGACTTGGCCAAACAGCTGGAAGCCAAAGCCGTTTCGCCTATCACAGAAGAGCAGGAACGAAGACTGATCCGGAATCTCTGGCAGGCCCAAAAGGTGTTTGTTTCTGAGGAGTATGTTGGTTATCAGGAGCTGGACAGCGTCGATAACCCAGATGCATACACTGAAAACGATGTGGTCGAGATTTTCATTCGCGCCAACTCCGGTGGCACGAAACTTGGTAAGTCAGATCTCCTCTTCTCGCTGTTAACTGCTTCCTGGCAAGATGCCGATGAAGCGATGGAAGAGCTGATTTCTGAGCTGAATGTTTCTGGCTACGAGTTCACCCGTGATTTCGTTATGAAGACTTGCTTGGTGTTGCTGGGCAAGGGCGCTGCCTATGATGTAAAGAAATTTCGGGACGAACAAACCAAGCAGTCGATGATCGATAAGTGGCCCCAGATCTCTGCAGCCATCAGAGATTTGAGGGACTACTTGTTCTCCAAAACCTACATTCGTTCCGATAAGGCGCTGCCCTCTTATCTGACACTGATACCGGTCATCTACTACCGCTATCACTATCCAGAGAATTGGCAGTCTTTGTCCGGGCTGGACACATACCTACTCAGAACATTGCTTTGCGGTGCCTTTAACGGACGACCGGACGGTTTGATTGATAAATGTATTCGCCGTATCAATCAGGACAAAACCTTCTCAGTTGCCAACCTCTTTGAGGTCATCCGCAGTGACGGGCGCAATCTGGATGTTTCCGAGGACAGCCTTCTCCAGGCAAGCTATGGATCTCGCGCCATTCATCTGATTTTTAATCTGTGGTACCGACAATTCGACTACCAACCTGCATACGCAGTGAATCTGCCGCAGGTGGACCATATTTTCCCCCAGTCATTGCTGAAGAGCATTAAGGATGAAAACCCTGAAACCGGCCGGCAATCGCTGATGCGCTATCCCGCAGCGACCAGAGACCAACTGGCAAACTGTATGCTGCTGCCCGCTGATGAAAACGGCTTTCAGGGTAAAAATGATGCGCTCCCTCGGGACTGGTTCGCGGACAAATTCGATGCTTATCTGGACATGCATCTCATACCCAAAATGCCTTCACTATGGGAGGTTGAGCGCTTTGAAGACTTCCTCGAAGCGCGTAGGGCGTTGATTGTAGAAAAATTGAAACATCTGATAACAGATACTGAAACAGATCGATTATCCAGTACGCCCGATGCCATCGACAATGTTGAGCCAGACGAGGTCGAAGACGTTGTAGTTTCATCGGACAATGACGATCTGACGGATGGGGTGAACTCCTTGGAAGCTGAGGGAGAAGAGCAAAAAAGCTCCCTTGATGGCGTGGATGCAAAAGGCCCTGAAGCGACACTGGCCAAATTTCTTGAACGCATAGCTGAGCCGACAAAATATATTGCAGGCTTCAGAACAAAAGACGGCAAAGAGCTTGCATTGGAGAGAAAGGGTCGGGACATTACCCTTTGGACGCAAACGGTATCTCTGTCCGGGGCTGAGTTTGAGCCAGCGCGAGAGTATTCCGACACGGATCCCCGAAATTCAAATCTTAACCGAAAGAACTGCCCTGCTTTACGCCTCGGGAATCCAGCCTATGTTTGGAAGCTTGAGGGTGCTGATGATTTATTGGATTTCGTTAATTGGTATAGCGCTGCTACGGTACTAACACCAATAGAGACAGGTTAAGTGAGAGACTCCCATGCTTAAAAAACTCAAACTGACGGATTTTACCGTTTTCTCTGACTCCGAGCTGTCTTTTGCTCCTGGCCTCAATGTGGTGGTGGGAGAAAATGGCTGTGGTAAATCTCACCTTCTAAAAGTGGCCTATTCAGTTATTGCCAACAGTGCTGAGGAAGGAAAGAAACCGACAGCCGGTGATCCGACTAAAAATACGCTACAGAAAACCGTAGCTGACAAACTCGTCCATGTGATGCGCCCCGAAACCTTGGGCCGCTTGGCGGCGAGAGCTCCAGGCAGGAAGCGCTGTGAAGTGGCGTTCAAGTTTGACGATTCCCAACTTGATTGTACTTTCAGCTTTGCCACCTCTAGCAAGTCTGAAGTTCAAATAAACCAGTTGCCCGGAAAATGGCATGAAAAATCCCCTGTTTTTATCCCGACGCGCGAGCTGCTGACCATATTTCCGAATTTTGTTTCGGTTTATGAAAATCATTATCTGGAATTTGAAGAGACCTACCGCGACACCTGTTTGCTACTTGGCGCCTTGGCCCTGCGGGGACCGAGAGAAAAGCAGATTGCAGAGTTGTTGAAACCACTCGAAGAGGCCATGGGTGGAAAGGTTGTTCTTGATAAAAATGGACGTTTCTATCTTCAACTACCGGGCAAGGGAAATATGGAAATGCCTCTTGTGGCTGAAGGTTTGCGAAAGCTGGCTATGATTGCCCGGCTGATAAGCACCGGCTCGCTTCTCGATAAAGGTTATTTGTTCTGGGATGAGCCAGAAACAAACCTCAACCCCAAATTAATTAAGTTGGTTGCCAAGGTTATTTATCACTTGTGTCAGCAAGGTGTTCAGGTATTTATAGCCACACATTCGCTTTTTCTCCTCAGGGAACTAGAGGTTTTGTCTGAGGAGCGAGAGTTCAAGAAAGTGAAACACAGATATTTTGCCTTGAAGCCTGAAACCCATGGTGTAGAGGTCGAACAAGGTGAGCGCATCGACGACCTGAATACGCTGGTTCTTCTGGATGAGGAGCTTTCACAATCCGACAGATTCATGGAGGCCGGCAACTGATATGTCAGTGCTCAAGGAAGGACGTTTAACGTTTACATTTCAACCAAGCGCTGAAGCCAGCCAATACGATGACTGGGCTTTTTACCGTAATCAGTTCAATAGCGCGTTTGGCAGCACGAAAGCTGTCGACTTCATATGCGTAGACAACGACCGCACTTGGCTGATCGAGGTGAAAGATTACCGCGCCAACAGGCGCACGAAAACGATTGATTTAGGTGAAGAGCTAGCATTCAAAGTACGAGATACGCTTGCCGGTCTAGCCGCAGCAAAAGTCAACGCAAATGATCAATCTGAGCGTTCTTTTGCTCGCAAGGCGCTGAAGAGAAACAGGCTTTCCATCGTGCTCCATCTTGAACAACCAGACAAACCTTCGAAGCTTTTTCCACAGGCTGTCGATAAGTCAAAGCTTCTGATGAAGCTAAAACAGACCCTTAAAGCAGTAGATCCACATCCCCGTATTGTGGATCAGAATAGCCTTCGGCCAGAGATGCAGTGGCAGGTAACAGGATAGAATTATGAGCTTAAAACCGTGGAGTGAGATCGCACGCCCCCACAAAGATGTTCTGGAAGGCACTTTCAAACAGTCGGAGTTCGCCGCGGATATCACTCAAGTGGCCACTGGCACCGCGCCAGAAGAATACCAAAACGCTGAGAATTTTTTCTCCCGAACCTACATTACTGAAGGGATGCGCCTTCTGCTGATCTCTGTTGCACAGCGCCTGTCCGGCCAGGGTGGAGATCCGGTTGTTCAGCTGCAAACAGCATTCGGTGGCGGTAAAACCCACACGATGCTGGCTGTATATCACTTGGCGAGCCGCAAAGTGAGCACAGATAAGCTAACGGGAATCCCTCCGGTGCTGGATCAAGCTGGCATTACCGAGCTTCCTACCGCCCGTATGGCGGTAATCGACGGTATTCAACTGTCACCCAGCCAGGTTCGCACCTACGGCTCCACTACAGTGAACACGCTTTGGGGCGAGCTGGCCTGGCAACTACTGGGTGAAGAAGGCTATGCACTGGTGGCGGATAGCGACCGAGATGGTACCTCCCCCGGCAAAGACAGCCTGAAACAGCTGCTCACTCGCGCTGCGCCCTGCGTCATTCTGGTGGACGAGCTGGTCGCCTACATCCGCCAGTTGGAACTGGGCAAGCAGTACAAAGGTGGTACTTTCGACAGCAACATCAGCTTTGTCCAGGCGCTGACTGAGGCTCTCAAGGCTGTACCCAATGCCATTCTTCTGGCCTCACTCCCGGAATCTGAGCTGGAAGTCGGTGGCACCATGGGCCAGCGGACTCTGAACTCATTGGAGAAATACTTTGCCAGGGTGGAGTCCGTCTGGAAGCCCGTAGGATCCAGCGAAGCCTTCGAGATAGTGCGCCGAAGGCTCTTCGAAAGCTCTGGTGAACGGGCCGAGGTTGAGGGCATCAGCCGACAGTTCTCGGACTTCTACCGTCAACATGCAGAAAGGTTTCCTGTAGAAACTCAGTCCAACGGATACTATGAGCGCCTCTGCTCCTCCTATCCGATTCACCCGGAGGTCTTCGACCGGCTCTATGAAGACTGGTCTACGCTCGATAAATTCCAGCGTACTCGGGGCGTTCTCCAGTACATGGCCATCGTCATCCACCGCCTATGGAATGATGGTAACCGTGACGCTTTGATTATGCCGGGCTCGTTGCCCCTGGATGACGCGAATGTGCGTAACAAGAGCATTCACTACCTGCCACAAGGCTGGGAGCCCGTCATTGAGAAGGAAGTGGATGGGCCAAGGTCGGTACCGGCGGATATCGATGGCCATCACACCCTATTTGGCGGTGTTCAAGCTGCCCGTCGAACCGCAAGAACCATCTTCCTTGGCAGCGCTCCCTCCACCCAGGCAGAAATGATCCGTGGCGTTCAGACCGAGCGCATACTGCTTGGCTCTGTTCAGCCTGGCCAGACCATTGGTGTGTTTGAGGATGTGCTCAAGCGCCTGAGGGATCGGCTGCATTACCTGTACGCAGAGCAGGATCGATACTGGCTGGACACGAAGCCGAACCTGCGCCGTGAGATGGAGAGCCGCAAGCAGAATATCAGTGAGCGGGACGACGTGATTCCGTTACTGAAAGATCGTGTTGGTCAGTTTTTCAGGGGGCAGAACCACCATTTTGCCGGAATCCATGTGTTTACACCGTCTGCAGATGTTCCGGATGACTATGGAACCGGGCCTCGCCTGGTCGTGCTCCCACTGGATGCAGGCTATAGCCGCACCGAGACCAATCAGGCCTACGGACAGGCTGAGAAAATCCTCCGCAACCGCGGTGAACAACCCCGCCAGAAGCAAAACCGCTTGCTGTTCCTGGCTCCGGACTTTGATGTTGTTGGACGGCTAAAAGAACAAACCAGGATCTACCTAGCCTGGCGCTCCATCGTGACGGATATCGAAAATGGGACGCTCAACCAGGATTTGTCGCACCTCAAGCAATCAGAGCGGAGTCGAGATGCAGCAGGCCAAAGCCTTGGCCAGCTGATCCGGGAAACCTGGAAATGGCTGATGGCACCTGTCGAGAACTTTGTGAAAGGCCGCCCGGAGCTCAGTTGGGAGGTAGTGACTGTTCCTCCAACTGCGCCCTATCTCGTGAAAAGCATTGAGGAAAAGCTACGAGAAGAAGAATGGCTGGTATACGAGTGGTCACCCATCCACTTGCGCAAAGTGCTCTCAGACTGGTACCTGAAGGATGGCGTTACTGAAATCAGCGCGCTTAAGGTATGGCAGGACAGTTGCCATTACCTCTATCTGCCACGGCTGGTTAACGATCAGGTGTTTCGGAATGCCATTGCCCAAGGCGTGGAGTCTGAGGACTACTTCGGCTTCGCCTCCGGAAAAGAAGGCGACCGTTACCTTGGCTTCTCATTTGGCCGAAACTCGCTTGCTGACCTTTCCGAGTCTTCTCTGTTGATCGAGCGTGAAACAGCAGTAGCCTACGCCGAAAAGCTTCGGGCGGAAGAACAACCAAGCTTGCCCACGGGAGGCGAGGCCCCAGGAGCTGGGGGGACAACATCGCCAGCTGGTGGTACGGGCACGCCGTTGACGCCCCCGGGCATCACGGGTGGTCAACCCGGTGGAACGACTCCGCCACAGCCAGAGGTAACCGGTACAGCCAAAAGCCACTTCTATGGAACGGTAGAGCTGGACGCCGTGAAAGCGAAAATGGACTTTGCAACCATTATGGATGAGGTCGTTCAGCAATTTACCGCACAGCTGGGTGTGGAGGTGACCATTTCCGTAGAGATTGAGGCCCGGAAGAAGGATGGATTTGATGAATCTCTGCAGCGAACCATCAAGGAAAACTGTAACGTGTTGAAATTCAGTTCTTCGGAGTTTGAGGAGGACTGAATTGCTTCCGGAGCTGATGGGAAAAGCATTTTAGCTGGCGAGTAAACTAACACGGAATGTGGGGCCTGAATGAATGGTCGATAACAAGCCAGCAATGAACATGCCTGAGCTTTTGGTATTCACAAAGCCGCTGATTAGCGGCTTTGTGCTCGCCGAAGCTTGGCGTCTTGGGTTTTATTTAGGCGGGAACTTCGCCCCATCATTATCCAGCATCAATCCTTGGCTGGTAGCTATTGGAATCCTGCTCGTCGCAGCCTTATGCCTTGTTTACGTGTTTAATCGGGGAGTCCATTTAATCGCCGAGCGGATGATCCGTAGTTTTCGGCTTGATCTATTTATCGCACTGGCTGCAGGAGTGTGGATAAATATCTTGGTTTCTCCCATGCTTGCCAAGTTTCATCGTGTTTTCCAAAGTGCAGATCCACATTGGGCCCCTCTGGTTTTGCTTCTACTCAGCGCAACGCTGCTATCTCCTTTGTTTCGATACTATTTTCCGAAATCTCGAAGACGAGACCATCAACTGTACTTCCTCGCCGATGAAGAGATTGATAGTGAGGCAGAAGATCTATTTGAGAGCAAGACCCAAGCTAAGTCTTTCGCTGAGACTGTGCTCGCAAGCGGTGCTCACGGAGGTCTCATCTTCGGGGTAGACGGACCTTGGGGTATAGGAAAGACAAGCTTTATCAATCTTGCTGAGAGGCATTGGGCAAAGGCAGAAGACAAGGTCATTGTTTGTAGGTTCGAACCGCTCCGGTACGCATCAGAGCCTGACCTTGTAGAGCGATTGATTCGAGATCTGTCAGCAGCGATTCAAAGAACTGTGTTTGCACCGGAATTTCGTCCTGCAGCCTCACGGTACTCCAGGCTGATAAAGGGAAAAGCTGATTTTTCTTTCCTTGGCTTCCGGCTCTCATTGGAGCCATCCCAGGAGACTGTCGATGAGCTGTTGGACGATATCAATGAAGTTCTTCGTCGGATTAATCGCCGTGTCATTATTGTCGTAGACGACCTTGATCGCCTTGATGCTAAGACGGTGAATAATGTTCTGTTTGCAACCCGTCAGACGTTCAAGTTATCTCAAGCTACCTATATTTTATGCTACGACACCGAGGTCCTCGCTGAAAACCACGAGGAGAGCTCCCGAGCGCGAGAGTTTTTGGAGAAGTTCGTGACCGTGAAACTGAGTCTATTTGTGGACAGTTCGCGTATTCGGGACTTTCTGCGACGGGACTGGCAACGAATAGAAAATCAGCTCGGTTCCATTCCCTCGGACACGATGGTGAAACTCGGCTCCGTGCTGACCGAACTTTCAAACATACTCGATGGTGACAACGCAGCAAAGTATTTGCCGCTCGTCGGCGATTTGCGAAAGGTAAAGCGTTTTGTTAATGCGATGCTACTGATGCAAATCGAGAAAAGCGATTTGGGGCGGACGGATTTTTACGAACGAGATCTTATTAATTTGATGCTCCTGCATTTGCACTACCCTGGGCTATTTCGACGAATTTATGCAGAAGAAACAGAAGGGCGCAAAGGCATCTTCTCTGTGCTCCGTGAATTCGGAGAGGACGAATTCAAGAACAGCAATGAGTTCTCTGCGGGTTTAGATAAGCATCCAGAAACAGCTGCTTTCTTGCTGAAGCAACTTTTCGATGTACAAACACTGGGCCTGAACGATGCAACCGGACTTGAAGAGAAGGTTTTGAGATCTCGCGCGTGTTTCAACGAAGATTCGTTTAGAAACCTTGAGAGCTATTTAAAACTTATCGTCCGAGTCGCCACGCCCGAGCCAAGAGAGACCTTTGTGCTTTACCAAGAGGCTGTAGAGAAAGTTCGTGGTGGTACCTCTGTTCCGTCAATCCTCGAATCACCAGATTTCAGGTTAGATCAGGGAGAGCACGCCCATGATCAGTTTTGGCGCGTCCTGGTCAATCGGTCTCATGATTTCACTGACGTCGTTGCCGAGGATTCGATTAACACGCTAATCGAATATTTACCGCGCTATTCTTTCATATCGTCTGATGACCGGAGTTTACGACAGAGGTCAATTTATTCGCTACTGCGGTTATTAGATCGTGCAGGTTGGGGAAGAACGTCGGGGCATCGGCTCCCGAATTCGAGGGACAATATTGTTGAGGTTGCTTGGAGAATCTTCGGCGAGCAGTCCGACCAGAGCAAGGGAATACTGCAGCGGCTTACGAACGAGGATCGAGGAGTTCTGGGGTGGTACGACCTTATGTTGTTTAGGCTCCAGTGCTCGGCGGATAGACAAGGTCAACTGCATAATCTTCAATCAGCGCTCATCGTCTATTCGGATAGGGATGCGGAGACTTCCGGTTTGGTCAGTTCACTTGCCATTACTGGAATGAGGAGACTGTCTCAAGAAGTGTTTTCGCTATTTAAGCAAACCTTCATTGACCCACGGCGTAACTTCTATTCAGAAGCTCTCGCTGTTTCAGATAAAGAGCTTCTTGGAGATACATTGTTCGCATCTTTGGGAATGGGCTCAGGTGACCCCAGAGAGGGAGACCAGATGCCGACAGACCTGTCGGAGAAGCTGTTTGCCTATCGGAATTATTTCAGATCTTTTGTTATTTACCAGTTGAGCAACACATCCCCTCCGAAGGGTTCAGGCGTAGGCTGTGGATATTATGACGAAGACGGATCGGCAGATTGCGCAGGCATAGCTGCAGCTATGAACGAGTACGTGTTTAATGTTTGCTTTGACCCAAGCATCGATCCCGACAATGTGATTCACTTCGTTAACCATTGCCTATGCAATTTAAGTAGTCCTTTCATGTCAGGGAGGTTCGAAGAGGGCTATATCCCTACCAAGTCCGGTTTGCCGGGCGGGCTAGATCCTTTAGAAATGGGCCGCTATTGGCTCAAACATAGGGACGTTATTCGCCAACGGTTTCATAACGAGGATGACAAACAGGTTTACACAACGAGTTATATTGCTTCTTACCAGGAGGATTTGCCTGAGGTTTTCGATGTTCTAGATGACCTGGCTAAAGATGCTGAAGCGACGGATGCGAAGCCCCATTAAGGCTCGTTGATGGCACTGCGCCGGCTTGCATTAAATCGTGTTAGAAGACTGCCCCGCCTGATTCTATAGTTCTGTAAAGGTGGTCGTGTCGCTTGAGAGTGGGCGGAGCCCTTTTGGTGGGATTGGTTGTGCCTCACTAGCAAGACACTTGAATGTCAATTTGGGATTGGATGAGGTAGTCAATGGACAGCGTCGCTGCGATTACTCGGGAATCGCTTTACGAGGAGGTCTGGGCTGAGCCGGTCTCCAGGGTCGCACCTCGCTATGGGATCTCTGATGTTGCATTGGGGAAGGTGTGTCGTAAGTACAGAATACCGTTGCCGCCCAGGGGCTACTGGGCAAAAATCAATGCCGGGAAGTCACCCAGAAAACTCCCGCTTCCCACTGCCAGGGAATTTGACAATCATTCCCTGCCGCTCAGCCGATCACCCACCTATGATCCGAACAACCCCGATGCTTCTCGGAAAAAGGCCATCACTGCCCAAGAACGGATAGGGCTAATCGCAGTGCCAGACGAGTTGGAGTCACCGCATCGACTAATAAGATCTGCATCTAAGCGATTAAAGCAAAAGACGGGTTGGGACAACTACAAGGGCCTGCGCTCAGCGCCGGCAGAAATATTCGATTTCGAAGTGACTCACGGCGCGATTAATCGAGCACTACTAGTGTAAGCGCATTTAAATCGACCCACTTGCATCACCCGCACTGAGATGTCAGACCCGAACCAGCTCCACGTTCCAGGGCAGCAATGCTTCCAGTTTCTCCGCCGTATCCGCCTCGGCAATATGCGTGAGCAGGTGGTGTATG
>NZ_JBSXNZ010000017.1:0-9092 GCF_056857895.1 Marinobacter sp. B-21 | reverse complement strand
CTTCAGCGAGGCTCAGGCGGCAGGACGCTTCGACGCCGAGATCGTGCCGGTCGAAGTCACATCCCACAAGGGCACGGCGGCCTTCGGGCGCGATGAGCACAATCGCCCCGACGCCACCGCCGAGGGCCTCGGCAAACTCAGACCGGCCTTCCGCAAGGACGGCACCATCACCGCCGGCAACGCCCCCGGGCTGAACACGGGCGCGGCAGCGATGATCGTCGCTGATCGCGCCTGGGCGGAACACCATGGCCTGGAACCCATGGCGCGGTTGGTGAGCTACGGTATCGGCGCGGTGGAACCCGGCTACTTTGGCCTGGGCCCGGTGCCGGCGGTGCAACAGGCACTGGCACGTGCCGGCTGGAGCGTAGGTGATATCGAACGCATCGAGATCAACGAAGCCTTTGCTGCCATCGTCCTTGCCTTGACCCAGGAGCTCGGTCTGGCCGAGGATATCGTTAACGTGGAAGGCGGCGCGATTGCGCACGGCCACCCTATCGGGGCCACCGGCGCGGTTCTGACCACCCGGCTATTACACGCCATGGCCCGAGATGGCGTGCGCCGTGGCGTGGTTACCCTGTGCATCGGTGGCGGCCAGGGGGTGGCGCTGGCGTTGGAACGCCTGACGTAACCGCCAATTAACCTGAACGCGCAGCTCGCGATTTAAAGGTGTCGAGCTGCGCCACCCAAAAGCTGAATTATTCTGAGCCAGGAAAAGGAGGAGACAACAATGAAACGCAAACGAGAAGAGCAAAAGTCTTTCGAGGATCCGGTCTGCGGCATGCAGGTCAGCTACAAGACCGCCCCCGCGGAGTCCGAATACCAAGGTAAACGCTATTACTTCTGTGCGACGGCCTGCCGTGAACAGTTCGACGCGGACCCCGAACGGTATGTTCGAGTGCACCGGCAGCATGGGTCAAGACATGAGTGAACCAGTGAACCTGGTGCCCCTCCATCCGTGACCGTGATCGGCGCAGGCCCTGCTGGTTTGGCCTACGCCATCCTGGGCCGAATTTTGTATCCGTTTTCACGGCGGCATGGGCAGATACCCCGGCACGATCCCGACTGCTGCGATAACGCCTGTACCTGTTTGCGCTGCCTGTGCGGGCGCCACATTAACTCGGAAACGACTGCGTCACGACTAAAGCCCATTCATTGAAATTCTGAAGAAGATGAGGACGAACATGGGATACATTGACAGGAAACGATCCAAGGGCTTGGTCGATCGCCCGACATTTCTGCAATACCGGCACAGCGTTGGCGCTCACCTATCATGCAAGCCGTGAAACGTATAATCGTGGCGGCGTCGGTTCTCCTCGTGCTGGTCGGCTCAGCCGGCCTCGGCTGGAAATATCTCGGTTGGAAATACGAAAGCGATTCGCACGAAGACTATGATCGCCTGGAACTACTGGGCAATGTCGACGTGCGACAGGTCAATCTGGCGTTCAAGGTCCCTGGGCGTATAGCCGCGCTCACCCAAGAGGAGGGCGACGCCGTTGAGGCAGGACAGGTTATCGCGTCCCTTGAGCGGGGTGACTTCGACGATGAGACCCTCCTGGCTCGATCACAGGTCGAGCGCCAAGCGGCCGCACTCGCTGCGCTGGAAACTGGCACACGACCGGAGGAGATCGCCCAGGTGCGCGCCCTGGTCGCGCAGCGTCAGGCGGCGCTACGCCTCGCCCAAGCCACCCTAAGCCGCCAACAGGAGCTGGCGGCACGCAACGCTGCCTCGCATCAGACCCATGACGAAGCGCAGGCGCGTCTGGACGAAGCCCGGGCCCAGCTGCGTGCCACAAAGAAAACCCTCGAACTGGCGGAGGCCGGGCCGCGCCGGGAAGACATCGACCAGGCCCGCGCTCAGCTCAATGCCGATCTCGCCGCACTCAGCCTTGTGCAGCGACGCCTTACCGATGCAACCCTGATCGCACCCAATGACGGGGTAATCCTGACGCGCGTGCGCGAGCCGGGCGCCATCGTAGCGCCGGGTGAGACGATCTACACCCTGACCTTGACTTCGTCGGTCTGGGTCCGCACCTATGTGAACGAACCCGAACTTGGCCACGTCCGTCCAGGCATGCCAGCCGAGATCCGCACCGACTCTGGCGGGGTCTATCGAGGACAGATCGGCTTCATCTCGCCGCGCGCCGAATTCACACCCAAGACCGTGGAGACCCGCGAGCTCAGAACCAGCCTCGTCTATCGGCTGCGGGTGATCGTCGAGGATCCGGACGACGGCCTCAGGCAGGGCATGCCGGTGACGGTGATCCTGCAACCAAATCAGGAGGCTGAATCATGACCGAGACTCTTGTCCGGATCGATGGGGTCACAAAACGCTTCCTTGAGAATGGAACACCCGCCGTCGAGGCGCTGACCACTCAAATCAAGTCCGGCCAGGTCACTGGTCTGGTCGGACCCGACGGCGCCGGCAAGACCACACTCCTGCGCCTCATCGCCGGCCTGCTCCTGATCGAGGACGGCACCCTCCGCGTTTGTGGCTTCGATCCGAAGACACACGCCGCTCCCCTGCACCGTGTCGTCGCCTATATGCCCCAGCGTTTCGGCCTCTACGAGGATTTGTCGGTGATCGAAAATCTCGAACTCTACGCCGATTTGCGCTCGGTAATCGGGACTGAACGGGATGAAGCCTTCGCGCGGCTGCTGTCGTTCACCGGGCTCGGGTCCTTCACCGGACGACTCGCCGGAGCGCTCTCTGGCGGCATGAAGCAGAAGCTCGGCCTCGCCTGCGCGCTGATCAAGCGGCCCCGGTTGCTGCTGCTCGACGAACCGAGCGTCGGGGTCGATCCCCTCTCGCGACGCGAGCTCTGGCGCATGGTCTACGAACTTGTTGATCAAGACATTGGTGTGGTCTGGAGCACCGCCTATCTCGACGAGGCCGAACGCTGCGCCTCGGTGCTGCTGCTGAGTGAAGGCAAAGCGCTGTACCAGGGGCCGCCCCAGGCACTGACCCGAAGCCTTGAAGGACGGACCTTTCTGGTTCGAAACATAAGTGGCGAGCGCCGCGCCGTGCTGGCTCGCGCTTTGGAACGGCCCGCCGTGATCGACGGCGTCATCCAGGGACGCAGCGTCCGGCTGGTGGTCGGCAAGGGTGGCGCTGCACCAGCGCCAGACGACATCGGCGCCGGGCCCGAGGCGGTGATAGCAGCTGTGCCCCCGCGCTTCGAAGACGCCTTCATGGACCTGCTCGGCGGCGGCCCACGGGGTCGATCGCCCTTCGCGGACGCCTATGCATCCCGGGAACATCCTATCGACAGCGTCGTCGAGGCCCAGGATCTCGGGCGCCGTTTTGGCACCTTTACCGCCGCCGACGGGATCCATTTCCGGGTCAAGCGGGGCGAGATCTTCGGGTTGATCGGGCCCAACGGCGCCGGCAAGTCGACAATCTTCAAGATGCTGTGCGGGCTGTTGCGGCCGACGTCCGGGACGGCCCATGTCGTCGGGCTCGATCTCGCCAAGGCTCCGAGCGAGGCGCGGGCACGGCTCGGCTACATGGCGCAGAAGTTCTCGCTCTACGGCGATCTGAGCGTACGACAGAATCTGGAATTCTTCGCCGGCGTCTACGGACTCGGCGGCCGCCGGCGCCGCGACGCCCTGAAACGCATGGTCGAGACCTTCGCCCTCGGCCCCCATCTCGATGTCGACGCCAGCACCCTGCCGCTGGGCTTCAAGCAGCGGCTGGCGCTTGCTTGCGCGGTGATGCATGACCCCGACGTGCTGTTTCTCGACGAGCCCACCTCCGGCGTCGACCCCCGCACCCGGCGCGAGTTCTGGTCGCACATCAATGCCATGGTAGCGAACGGTATGACCATCATGGTGACCACCCACTTCCTCGACGAGGCGGAGTACTGCGACCGCATGGCGCTGGTCTATCGCGGCCGCGTCATCGCCATCGGCGCGCCGGATGACCTGAAGGAGCGGGCTCGCGGTGCGGGCCGACCCGATCCGACCCTCGAGGATGCCTTCATCGCCCTGGTCGAAGCCGATGACCGCGAGAGTCTGGCATGAACGCGAACATCTCACCAAGCAAACAGAAGCTTCGCCGGGTTTTCGGTATCGTGCGCAAGGAGACTCGCCAGGCCTGGCGCGATCCCAGCAGCATCCTGGTGGCCGTCGTGCTACCGCTGATTCTGCTGTTCCTGTTTGGTTACGGCGTCACCTTCGACCCGCGCTTCTTCACGGTCGGGTTGGTGGTCGAACAGCCGACCCCCGAGAGCGGCAGCTTCACCGCAGCGCTGTCCCACTCACCCTATTTCAGAATTGAAACCGCGCGCGATCGCCGCACCTTCGAGGCGGCTCTCGTCGCTGGCGACATCCACGGTATCGTCGTGCTGCCGGCCGACTTCGCAGGGCAGGCGTATCGCGGCGAGAGCGCACCGATTCAGGTTATCGTCGATGGCAGCGACCCCAACACTGCCGATCTGGTGGGCAATTACTTAGGGCTGCTGTGGGCGAACTGGCTCGAGCAGGAGTCGGTTGGTCGGGCCCAGCCCCTGCTGCCCACGGCCGTCGAGCTCCAGCCGCAGGTTTGGTTCAACCCGGAGGCCTCGAGCCGCCACTACCTGGTACCCGGTTCTATCGCCATCATTCTCACCATGATCGGTGCGTTGTTGACGGCGCTCGTGATCGCCCGTGAGTGGGAGCGTGGCACCATGGAGGCGCTGCTCGCCACCCCCATCGAAATTCCCGAGCTCCTGGTCGGTAAGCTGGTGCCATATTTCCTGCTCGGCATGGGCTCGATGGCGCTTTCGGTCGCCACTGCCGTGCTCCTGTTCGGCGTACCCTTTCGCGGCTCCTTCGCGCTGCTCACGCTGGTCTCGGCAGTCTTCCTGTTGGCCGCCCTGGGTCAGGGGCTCTTGATCTCGACGGTGACCCGCAACCAGCTCGTCGCGGCGCAGGTCTCCATTCTGTCGGCCTTTCTGCCGGCCTTCTACTTCTCGAACTTCGTGTTCGAGATCGATAGCATGCCCTGGGCCCTGCAGCTCATAAGCTACGCGGTGCCGGCCCGCTACTTCGTTTCGACGCTGCAGACACTGTTCCTCGCCGGTGACATTTGGAGTGTGATCCTGCCCGACCTGCTGGGGCTCGCGGCAATCGCCACCGGCTTCTTTACCCTGACAGCTATAACCACGCGCAAGCGGCTGGAATAGGTCATGTGGCGGCGCATCCTGGCACTGATCACAAAAGAACTTCTGGCCAGCGTCCGCGACCGGCAGACGCGCTGGGTGGTTCTGTTCTCGCCGCCATTTCTGCTGCTGATCTATGCTTTCGCCATCACCCAGGAAGTCACGAACGTCTCCATGGCGGTTCTCAATCAGGACTTGGGACGGGAAGCCCGCGAACTCGTTAGCCGCTTCGAAGGGGCCGAGACTTTCGAACGCATTCACTATCTGACAAGCGTGGCCGAGATCGCGCCGGCAATCGAGTCCCAGGACGTGATCATGGTGCTCCACCTCGGGCCGGACTTCTCGCGTCGGATCGCCGCCGGGGAGCGCGCCGAAGTCCAACTGCTACTCGACGGTCGGCGCACCAACGCGGCGCAGATCCTGCTGGGCTATGCCACGCGCATCGTCGCGCGTTTCAACGAAACACTGAGCAAAGGCGGCGCGCGCCCGCCGACGAGGGTGATCACACGGGCCTGGTTCAACCCTAATGCCGAACCGCTGTGGTCGGCCGTCCCCGCCCTCTTCGCGGTCCTGACCGCAATGGTCGGCTTCATGGTCTCGGCGTTGGCCGTCGCCCGCGAACGGGAACTCGGCACCTTTGAGCAGTTGCTAGTCTCGCCGCTTCAGCCGGTCGAGATCCTCGTCGGCAAGACGGTACCGGCGCTGCTCATCGCCCTCACCAGTGCCAGCGCCATGCTCGCACTCGGTTGGGTCGTGCTCGACGTGCCGCTGAGGGGCTCGCTGATAGGGCTGTTTGCCGGTATGACGGTGTATCTCGCCGCCATCATCGGCATCGGGCTGTTCATCTCATCACTCGCCTCGACCCAACAGCAGGCTGTCATCGGACTGTTGCTCTACCTGGTGCCGGCCGTACTGCTGTCCGGCTATGCGACCCCGGTGGAAAATATGCCCGACTGGCTCCAGTGGCTCAGCACTACCAACCCGATCACCCACTTCATCGCCATCTGCAAGGGCGTATTCTTGAGAGCCGTGCCGGCGGACGTCATCCTCCGTCATATCTGGCCGATGGCGCTGATCGCGACCACCACGCTCTCGGCCGGGACCTGGCTGTTCCGGCGACGCACCACCTAGACATGACCTGGGTATAGCACCTCAAACGCGTGTTCAAGATCGACATCGAAGCCTATGAGCAGTGCAGCGATTCCGGGCAAGGTCCTCGCCGGCAATTCAGCGAGACAGATCTTAATGCCCAGTGGCCGGGGGAGGCAGCGCCCCACCGAGTTAACGATATTGGCGATCCGGGGCACTGCGGCTGAGCAGGGTGGCGAGTGGTCGCAACGCGGGGATATGGTCAAAAACAATCACGATCGTGGCGGTGAGCAGCACCCCGACCAGCATGCCAGCCAAACCCCAGATCCAGCCCCAGAAAACGATGGAAACAAGCACTACCAGTGGTGAGATGGCCAGACTACGACCTGTCAGGCGGGGATCGATGACATTGCCCAGCAATTGCTGGATGACGATCAACCCGGCGATCGCCACCAGCGCCCACTCGGGCCCGAATTGCAGCAAGGCAATGACGGCCACCGGGATCACGGCGATGGTGGAGCCGATATAGGGAATGTAATTGAGCAGAAAAATAACGATCCCCCACAACAACGCGAAATCCACCCCGAGCAGCCACAGCCAAAGGCCGCTGATCGCCCCGGTGATTGCGCCGATCAGGGTTTTGACCACGAGAAACCGGCGCACCTGCTCTGACGCGGTGGCAATCGTTGCCAGGATGGTCTGCATGCGGGTTTCACTGAGGCCGGCGGTCATTGTTTTCCGCCATTCACCGGCCTCAATTAACATCAACAGCACCAGAAAGAACACCAGCATCAGCATGGCCATCAATAGCCACAAATATCCAAATCCGGACGTCACCAGGCCCAGCGCTGGCCCATACAGATTGCGAAGTGGCTCGGTAAGGATATCGACATGCATCGCGTGGCGTTCGGCAAGTGCTTGTAACTGCGCCCAGAGTTGCTGAGCGGCCGCGGTATAAGTCGGCGCTTTGGCCAGTATCATACTCAGACTGAACCACACGCTCGCCACCAGCACACCGAGTACGGAAAGCAAAACGCTCATGCACACCACAATGCTCAGCCAGCGCAACGGCCGCGGCAACCAAGCATTAAGCCGGCTCTGCAATGGTAGCAGGATGAGCGTGACGAAAAACGCCAGCGTCAGCGGCATGGTGACCACATAGGTCGCCTTGAGCGCCCACCCCACCAAAATGACCGTGATCAGCGTCAACAGAATGATTATGGTCTGACGACCGGGATCTACGTTGGCTGCAGCATCAGGCATACGCCCCCCAATTTATCATGTTGCTCACCGGAAGCTCCCCTTTAACCAGCAGCTCTAATCCCACGATTGTGCCAGCCGAGACATAGCAAAACCTCGTTCGTCCTGATCGCACGCGACCAAGACGAACGAGCAACTGCAAGCCCGATATATGGACGGCCTTGCCAGCCTGCGATCGGCCTATGGCTTGCTGATAACGCCGGTCCAGTATTGATCGAGGCTGTTGCGCCAGTCCTGCCCGGAGCTCGCTTCGAAATTCCGTCGCCCTACCTTGGGTGCTGCTGCGAAGGCTTCGGGCGACACGTCGAGCACGTAGATCTCGTGATCGTCAGTGGCGCGCAGATCGGTCCAGCGCACCGCGACCAGCTCCCTGCCCAGTCCAAGGAAGCCCCCGCGGGAGATCAGGACGTAGGCGATCGTCTGCCGTTGCGGGTCGAGCACGACATCCTCGATTTCACCCAACGTCGCATCGTCGGGAGTGCGGAGATCCGCACCGATGACCACATCCGCACGCATCAGTCGGCCCATCTCGGTCACGGGCGCAGCTCTTGTCAGATGGGCGCGCCGCCACGCCGTCCGCACCTCGGGATCGTCGGCTTCAAGGCCGACCAGTTCCTCATGCGCCTCATAGATTTGGCGCATGGAGGCGAGCACCGTCTGGCAGGCCTTTTCGTCGCCTCTGAGCGCATAGACCCCAGCTGCGTCGCGTAACGCCAACATTTGCTGACGTGGTGTACCGGTCAGGCCGTAGCCCAACCCGCCGTAACCAGCGTAACCCCCAGCATAACCGCCGGGCGCCAACACTCCGAAACCGACGCGGGCTAATTCGTCCTCGAACGCCAGAAGGTCGCTCCGACACTGCTGGACCTCCTGTCCCTCCGAAACAGTTGCGTCGGGAAGGGCTTCTACATCCGCCGCTCGAACGGCGAATGGGAAACTCGCCACCGAAACGATCATCGTAGATAAAAATAGCTTTGTTGGCCGCATGAGAGCATCCTTTTCTTGATCAACGGTCCGGCCGGCAATCGGTCGACATCCTTGCATCCTCTTACACTTTGATCGCGGTAGTTGTCAAGCACGTTGTCGTCTCCGAGTGCATTACGTCACTGGCGCATTACATTGATACCCAGTGGCTGAAGACGGCCACCCCGATGACGCGCCGAGATGGTGCCGCCGGGATCGATGGCCAGACGGCGGATGACTTCGCGCACGGAGCCGTATGCGTCAATCGCGCACGTCCGGACCCGCGGGGGCCGGGTTGAGCAATCGCCCGGTCTACCCGACCCGCATTCCTTTATCTTACTCATCTCACGAGGTTTTTCTATATCGATGACTGGCAACGCCAGCTGGCGGGGCGAGCATGAGGGCCAGTTGCTGGCGGGCGCCATATCAACCCGGAGACTACTGCGTCACGACTGAAGCCCATCCATTGAAACCCTAAGGGAGATTAAACAAAACTGAAAGGTAACTATTCAGTCGGTTTCATTTAAAACGTTCTGATCATTATCTGGTGGCGCCGTCATGAAGGCCGGCATACGCCCCTCGAACAGGGACATCAGCGCATCGGAGGCCGTCAGCTTCTGCTTGCGCGCCGTGGACAGATAG
>NZ_JBSXNZ010000016.1:0-3030 GCF_056857895.1 Marinobacter sp. B-21 | reverse complement strand
AGGTCTTTAACCGCCTGTCTCTGGTAAGCTTGTTGGATACGATGACTCGGCTTCAGAGCCAGCCATGAACCGCCGTATACGGAACCGTACGTACGGTGGTGTGAGAGGACGGGGGAGGTAACTCCCCCTCCTACTCGATCGGCTTCGCCTTCATTACAAGGGCGCCGCTGTGCTTCAGCGTTATGGCAGTGGTTGCTGGACTGCAAGCCACTGGGTAATTTCCGTTTTTGGAAAAACCATGGAAAGGAGGAAACGCAATGGACTGTCCCACAATTTCGGGCTTGAAGCTGGACTCTGAAGATCAGGACGCGCTGGAAGCAATAAGGAAGGCTCAGCGCAATGGAAACATGCTAGAGATTCTTTTGCCCGCTGGGGTTTTAACAACGATATTTCTTGGCAACAACTCTGCGCAAGTGACTTTCAATGTTCATTCCACCGACTGGGTTCTGTTCGCACAGTCAATGAGCAAGATTCAGCCTGTTGTCAGAAAAACAATATCCGAAATTGCCCAAATGCAAAGGCTCAGAGCAGGGTTGTCATACGAACAACGGCAGTTCTGGAAAGCCGTGGATAATGGTTGCGGGGGCTATTAATATGAAAGTTAATTTCAAACTCGCATGCCCTTTGCTGCTCGCCGCCACTTCTGCTTTTGCTGGTGGTAACAACGAACCTACTGCACATCGCTACATTTCTGAGAGAATTGCACAATATGGAGAAGCCGTAGAGCGGTGTGAAAAAATAGCTGCTAGTCGTCCCTTACCCGATGAATCAGTGATCGAACAGTTGCGTGATTATAGTATCGATGATGTAAGAATTTTTCTCATCACGCGAAGTTCGCTTGTCTCGGAGATTTGCGAAAAGCCAGAGTTGACTGAATTGGCTTACGCAATTGGTGTTTTGGAGGGTGCCGATATTTCTGGGACACCGAAAGAGATTGTACAGAATATAAAACAATTGGTTTTTGGCGAAGCAACTTGGGGCTTGAAAAAGAAATATCTCGAGCTTCCAGTGAGTGTCCAAAATATTTTGAAGAAAACGGATTATTTTGATAAGCCATTCGATGATATTGCTATTCTGAATGCTATCGAAAATGCCAAAAAGCCATAACCCATATGAGCCTTCTCGGAATCAATAGGCAATAGTCATTTTTTTGGCCGCACCAGCGGCTAACCTAAACCCATGAGCAAGAACGCCTGCTTCGTTAGTCTCATCGAGCTTCAGGCACTTACAGCAAACACATATAGGGGCTCTCTTACGTGGCTTCAGGCCACAGCCTGACCGGTCGTTCCATCGGTGGATCAGGGGCACCAGACATTCATCGGTTAACCGGTCACTGGCACTATTCAAACGTCGGGCTGCATGGCTCCAGTTAGTGCCCATCCAGAAACTAATAAACGGTTGATTTTCAAATAATAATTCTGAGAATGGATAAAAAATCCTCTTGGTTCTGGTATGTTTTAGGTGCGAACAAAAAACATCAACAACCAAGAGAATCCCGCATGCGAGAAACCCGCAATGCTCAGGCCAGTATATTCGAACATTACTCGAATCACGAGTATGGCATCCGGCTCCAGAAGCTGTCGGAGGTCCTGGACAGGCACCCAGCCGGTCCTGCCTGCAGTCCACGATCCGGGGCATCAAGCCGGAAACCCTGGAGCGGGCGCACCAGGTACTGACAAGAAGCCTGCTGGACACGGGGGTGGCTTCCCTGGATAAGCTGCGCATCGACAGTACCGTGGTGGCCAGCCCTATTGCTCCGCCCAGTGACAGCCAGTTGCTGAATGATGGCGTGCGTGTGATCAGCCGGCTGCTGGCAAAAAGCAAAACCGACACCGGCCTGAAGGTCCGCTTTACTGACAAGCGCAAAGCGGCAAAGTCACTGGCCTTTCGCATATTCAACGCAAAGCAGGCGGTCAAGAACGAACTCTATCCCGAGTTGCTGAAGATCGCTCGATGGGTCGTGAAGCAGGCGGATCGCGGACATCAGCAGGTCGTTGACGGTGCCGAGGCTTCCCCCGCCACACGGAAATGGCTGGAGGCTCTGGCACACTACAGAGACCTGACCGCGCGGGTGATCGAGCAAACGTAACGTCGAGTCATCCAGGGCGAGCGGGTGCCCTCGGGGGACAAAATCATCAGCCTGTTCGAGCCGCACACAGATATTATCGTCATGGGATTCCGGGATGTGCAGTACGGCCACAAGATCAACCTGAGCAGCGAAGTGAGAGGTTTTATTACCGCGTTAACCATTGAAGAGGGCAATCCCGGTGACAAGACCCTGTTCCTGCCGGTTCTGGATTATCACCGTTCTGTTCTGGGCAAGTTGCCCCGCTCAGTGGTTGCCGATGGCGGCTACGCCAGTCAGGCGAACGTCGCGGCCGGACGCGCCATGGGGCTTAAGCACGTTGTATTTCACAAGCCCGTGGGCGTATCGCTCACCGCTATGGGCGTGAAGTCGAAGACCTCTAATGCCTTGCATCATTTTCGAGCCGGCATCGGGGCAATATCTCGGAATTAAAGCGGGCCTTCAGAGCCGCGAAAGCGATGTGGAAAGGTCACGATGGCTTCAAGGCGTTTGTCTGGGCCTCGGCTCTGAGTTACAACCTGGTTCGGCTGGCACGACTCGGCCCCGATTAGCCTACGGCTTGGGCCTCAAAAGCTGTTGAAAGGATGCATGGACAGGCCTTGCAGTGCATACCTGTGGCCTGAATTTGGACTGATTGATCAGATAGTGGCCAAACTGACCGGTATTCAATCGCCTTCAATTTTTTGAAGGCACTCAGCTAAGCTCCTATTCCCAGAAATGAGCCAAACTGGTTGAAAACGCGTGTTTCTGGATGGGAACTATCTAGAACGCACTTTTTTGCAATATCGTGGAATCCGGTCTAGTTGCTGTTGAACTAAACCGCTTCGCGGTAGCGAGTAAGCCGGGGAGTTTCCCGCGAGATCAGGTGGATTGACGGATACTTTTGATGAGCCCAGGTGGGCTTTTCAGAAGAGGAGAATCCGTCATGACACCGTTACGTCAGA
>NZ_JBSXNZ010000015.1:0-2946 GCF_056857895.1 Marinobacter sp. B-21 | reverse complement strand
CGACTTGGCGAAGATCCAGCTGATAAAAATACTCGCCGTCAGTGACCACTGCCCCACCGGATTGCCGTTATCGTCCGCGCCCTTGTAAAACGAATTCGCGTTCTTGCTCTTTGGCGACAGCACGTACATCACCACGCCGTAATCCGGTTTTCGCTGGCTGGCGCTGGTGGGGGTGTCGTTGTCAGCCCTTGCGGCGGAAGTCTATAAAAAGCCGGACACGTTTCTGAAGGAAGCCTTCAACCAGCAAGTGCCTGAGCCAGAGCTTGTCTGGCTGGTGGGTGATACCGGGAAAAAGGTTGATGCAATACTTGGCCATCCCCCTGACGCGTTGCGTGAACGCTACTGGGCGAAGAAGGGTCGTTCGGCCTGGATTCTCGAGGAAGTCGGCAAATCGCGGCCGATTACCGTGGGCGTTGTTATACGCAAACACCGTATAGAGCGACTGACTGGACGTGCTGATCTATCGCGAGAGCGGCGGCTGGGAAGTTCGCTACCCGGTCTTTACCGATCAGTTCCGGCAGGCGTCCCTGACTGAAAACGGTAAGCTGGATGTAACGATAGACGGCATGTTCGGGGCAACTCTGTCTGTCAACGCCTTGACCCGGCTGGCTCGGGTGGCTCTGTATCTGGACAGTCAAGTCAGTGATTCATGAGGCGGCTACGTCCCGGTACTCTGTTTCGCTGGCATCGCTATGCCGGTGCCCTGGCGTCCGTGCTTCTGATTCCGGTGGCGCTGACCGGCGTTTCCGTGAATGGCCTCGACGACGTCGGCCTTGGCGATACCCGGCTCACCTGGCCGCCGTTAATGAGCTGGTACGGACTTGGTGTTGGGTCGGTACCGATGACCGCCTTCCGGGCCGGTGACCAGGTGTTCGCGTGGGTTGACGGCATGCTTTACGATGCAACCGGTGGGAGAGGTGGCACCGGTGTGCGGCTGGCGCATCGGCCGGTCGGTGCGGTGGCCGTGGGGCGGATGGTGGCGATGGCCAGTGCCCATGAAATCGTACTGTTGACCAGAGACGGCGGCGACGTCGTCGAACGCTTACGCGATGAAGATCTGCCCGGCAGTATTGCCCGTCTGGGAGAGGGGGGCAATCAGGTGTTTGTGCAAACATCGGGGCGTCTGTATAGGACCGACCCGTCATTTCTGAACTGGACAGCGGCCGCCCGGAGTGAATCCGGTACTATTCGCTGGAGTGCGGCCATCGCGGTGCCTGACGCGGTCAAGGCACAGTGGCGAGGGGAAGGACTACCGCTTGAGCGGGTGCTGCTGGATCTGCATTCGGGGCGATTATGGGGGGGGTGGCACGTGGATGTCAGACCTGACCGCACTTGCCATTGTGTTCCTGGTGGTGTCCGGATTGCTGAACTGGCGTCGACGCAACCGGTGAACCGCCGATCTGAACCTGATGTGCCCTGGCTGGCGCCGTCGTGCGGAGCCAGCCAGGGTCACGCGGTACCCTTTGCTATGCGGTACCGTTCACCTGTCCCGTTACTTCTGCAGGTTGCCGCCGAAGTAGAACGCGGTGGTCAGGTTGAAGCGGGTATGCCACTGGTCGTCATTCGGGCCAATAAATGCCATGGCGGCATTCTTGCCGGTCAGTACATCGGCCCAGACGTAGATGGGGCCCGCCACAAACAACGCGCCCACGGCGTTGAACTGGGTATCGCCGGTGCTTTGCGGTGTGTTACCGGGTCCGGCGCTGTTGAACTGACCGTCGCCGCCGACCTTCAGATAGCCGTAGTTGTTATACAGCTGTACCTGGGTGACCGGCCCCCAGTTAACATTGAAGTCGCGGGCGATGTTGGCGCTGTAAATATCGCCACGCGCCGCCATCTGGTAGCGATAGCCGTAGTCTTCAGCGGTGATCGCATCGGTCGGCAGCGGAACACCTGCGGCCGTCGTGGCATTATCCGGAACATTGTAGGCATAGCTGACCCACTGCAACTGACCGGTCCAGGCGCCAGCGTGGGCGTCCAGAGCCAGCGCTCCGGCCCAGCGAGAGCCGAGGTCACGGCTGCCCGTATCTAGCTGGCCGCCCTGGCCTGACAATGACACCGTCAGGTAGTTCGAGTCGCTCTGGTTGAGGGTATAGGCGACCCGGACGTTGCTGTTGTTGACGGTCTGATAGCCGTCGACCGCGACGCCGCCGCTGTAGGTCGAGCTCTGCCCCAGAGTTTCGTTCTTGAAGAAGCCTACATCAACCCGCAGAGGGCCGGCGTCGTACTTGTAGTTCAGGCCCGCCGCCTGGTGATCGGCAAAGCCCGCGTAATAGTTCAGGCTGCCCCAGAACGTCTGGTAACCATAGGGAATATTGCCGAACGGCATCTGGAACAGGCCGGCCTTGACCTGCTGGCTGTCGCCGGCGCCGAAATCGTAGGCCGCCCAGCCGTAATGCAGGTATTGCCCGTCCCTGAAGTTGACATCGGAAAGGCGGTAGTCGGCCGCATAGCTGATGCCATTGTCCAGTTTGCCGTCCACGGTGAGCATGAAGTAGTCAAGTATCAGACCGCCGCCATGTTCCTGGCTTTTGGTGGCGTAATCCTTGAACTGATATTCAGTGACGACACCGCCCCCGATGGTCAGGGTTTCGTCCTGTTTTTTCAGGTCACTCATGGTCTTGTTGCTGCTCTCGTCCCGACGAGCCTGCTTCTGTAGCTGCTCGACCTGAAGCTTCAGGTCTTTGACGTCCTGACGTAATTGGTCGTCAGTCTTGTTGCCATCCTGAGCGAGGGCCTGAAACGACCAGACGGCGGCGAGGCCTGCAATCGCCAGATGAGGCACTCTTCCTGTGGGCTTGCGCATAGCTAGTTTCCGTCCATAAACGGCTTGTTTTCAGGGCTAATCGCCCAGCCGGTTGGGTCAAATTGTTTCTCTTGGCCAACCTTATCCCGGCCACATCGCAGCCTGTGGTCTTCCGTCGCCATTTTGACCGCGAATCGGCA
>NZ_JBSXNZ010000014.1:0-3307 GCF_056857895.1 Marinobacter sp. B-21 | reverse complement strand
GAAAACACTAAAACAGAGGGTTTGGTCGATTGGCCAGCCCGTTGAAAGAGGGATATCGCATGTCAAAGACAAGCGCGCGGCTGGATTTAAGAATTGATCCAGCGATCAAAGAATTGGCGGCGCGCGCTTCAGCTCTGACCGGGAGTCACAGTCTGTCGGAGTTTGTCATTCAAGCAATCCGAGAGAAGTCGGCTCGCGTGATCGAGGAGGCCGAAGTGTATCGGCTGAATAGTCAGTCGTTTGATGCTTTTGTAGCAGCCTGCGAGGCAGCTCCAGCACCGAACGAGGCTTTGCTGAGCGCGAAACGTCGCCGTAACAAAAGGATAGAAAACGGTGACCTTGAGGTTAGAACCATTAGATAAGAAGTCCCATGACAGGAAATCGTTTGATTGTGGATTGGAACGAGTAAATGAGTTCCTTTGGCGCGAAGCACGCAATCAGATGGACAAGAAAATTAATCGTACCTGGGTGTTGGTGGACGATGAGCCCGCCAATGTGTTGCCGGCTCCGGTCCTGGGTTATTTCACCCTGACCAGCGCGACCGTGGTGCGTGACGAGCTACCAGATCAGGAAACCCGTAGTCGGTATCCTGCCTATCCCATTCCAGTGATCAAGCTGGCGTGGCTAGGTGTTGATAGCGGGCTACACAGCTCAGAGCGCCGACTCGGTGAAACGATTCTTCTTGAAGCTCTGGAAGAGGCGTACCGAATTGTTCAGTACAGTGGTATGGGAATAGCGGTGGTAACGGATCCGCTTACCCAGGAAAGTGACCGCTTTTTTAAGCGGTACGGTTTCCTGCCAATGGGAAGGCAATTCGGAGAGCTACAGTCTCTCTACTTACCTATGGGCACAATTGGTCAGCTGATTGATCCTCCATCTTGAGGATGATACTAGCTTCAAATAGCCGTATCGGTGCTCTGATACGGCTATTTCCATTTTTTCAGACTTAAGAGTTACATTTGTATGAAAACCATTGGCGAGCTTTGTGATAACCACGGAAAACATGTTTTCCAAGGGGGTAAAGATCCATTTTACATCACAGTTGTTGAGCCTTTGCTGTCCGAAATAGAGAAGAGTTCAGGGCTTAAAGGTAGCTATGAAGTTGAGGGTAGATTTGATGTAAAGGCCCTGGCTAGGTTTCGGAAGGGTGATAAAACATCCCAGCAGTTATTGATCGACCATACGGGAGAGGCGCCTGACGGTGGGCGTTCACTTATGATTTGGATTAATCCCAACAATCTTCCGGCGAAGCTCAAAACCCAAGTGGTAAATCATCCTTCTGGCCCGGTGTTTCCGATTCCACGAAACTGGACGGCTGAGGAGCTCTCTCAACTGATCCAGTTTAATGATTAGGTTGTCGACGCATTTAGCAGGAGCAATACACTGGGTAGGCAGATGCCTTAGATGGCTGATTTGGAATCTGCTAAGCGAGCGTGCACAGTTGGAAATTGAGCTGCGGCTCGCTGGCCACCCCCTGTTGCACCCATCTGAGGTGCCAATTCCGACCATTCTTGAAGATACCCGGTGTGAGCTGGAAAGACTCAGAGATGTTGAGTTTTCAGGCTACTTGCCGGGACTGAGCGAAAACGTTCGGGTTCTTGTCGAGCGAAGCCTGAAAGCATTGGTCACTGACCGGTTGTACACAGCATCTTTCCCGATGGCCACGCTGCATGGATGTTCTGCGAGTAAAGCTCGGTATAGGCCCGATCGAGCGGGATGTGCCACCATGGCAGAACTGGGAAAGCTGATTAATGACTTGAAAGACCTGGAGGGAAAGAGCGGGGGAGATATTGTTTCTGCATGTCTAGCCTGGCCTGGCCTGAACTCCGACTTCATGAAGGGATCAGATTAACCACTGATAATGGCATCGACGTTTCTACTGGTCCAGTGCAGGTGGCTCTCATCATATGGCTGTTCTTTGCTACGAGTTACAAAGGCAAGAAAAACAATGGCAGCCTGAAGTTGAGATTAAAGAGTTCCGCCGAAGCAAATTGCAGAGCTGAGCAAAAGTACCAAACCAAAAATCATTCGTCTTGCCATTATGCAGGCTCCTTTTTTAGTTCGATAAACGTCTACGCGGAAACATATTATTGTAAATCACAAGAGGAATCGGGAACGGGTTTAACATTGCCAGCCAAGGGTTTAAAGCAGAACGAACTGAAGAAATACCAGCAGTCAGTTTACAAGGTTATACGATGAAAACTTGAAGCCCGCAAACTGGCAATTATCACTTCTATTCTTTATGCCGACGAGTGAGGTCCAAGGCGGAAATTTCACCAAGGGGAAGTCTAGGTCTATCCGCCTGAATGTTCGCTCTGCGACCAAAGTTAACATTACCAAGCGAATATGTTTGCTTAACTATCGTAGAACGACTGTGCCACAGAGATGGTGGGCTCGAAACTGTGCAAAGGTGACGTTAATGGGTGGTGATGAATCGACCTAAATTGACGGGGCACTGCCAAGGCACCGTTTGGGCACAGGCGCAATGATAGAGAAAAATTCCTGATCTTAATCTTGCCGTGCAAAGGTCACTGATCGAATCGGAGGTTTTCGGATTGCTCAGGTGAGAATGGTCACAGGTGAGGGGATTGTCTTGATGGTAACTTGTTGATTTGCCAAGTTAATGGCCCGCCCGTCAGGATTCGAACCTGAGACCTTCGCCTCCGGAGGGCACTGTACCGAGGCGTTTTGGCGAGGGGTAAATCGGTGTAACGTGAGGAAGTTCAAGTGGTTACGTTTCAAGTTCGACCTTCTGGAAAACCCTTTTAATACCGATACTTACACGATTTACGCCGAATCTGGGCACAGAGTTGTCCGGTTATGACTGTCGCAAAACTACCAAAATGACCGCTGCCCTGTACCTCCGATTCAATACTTTATTCGCCCAAATGTTCCTAAACAACTACCTGAATTATGTCCGGTTGCAGCTGTCCTGAATTGGACATATTTCAATCATTTTGGACTTGCGTCCTTCAGGAGCAAAACGAATACTACTCGTAAATTCCTGTCAAACATGGTCAATGATTGACCACTTTTTGTGCTGAAGCCTATATAATCGCCGCTTCTTTTCGTTCCCGTCGTCTTTGTTTTGTACTGATTTCAGCACCTGTGAGTCCCAGTTTTTGAATACTGACAATCTGCCCTGCCCATTCTTTCCGATTACAATGTAAGCGCCCATAAATCGGCACCTGTTCCATAAACCCAGGATTTGTCACATTGATTCCTTTCTTTAAATCGAGGAGGAATCCTATGGTCAATTCTGACCTGCACGCATCATGGCAACAGACGCTCTCAAACTGGCAAGAAT
>NZ_JBSXNZ010000013.1:0-9561 GCF_056857895.1 Marinobacter sp. B-21 | reverse complement strand
GGGGATCGTCACCAAGATCAACCGCAAGAGCGTGATCGTGCTGGGTGACGATGGCAGGAAGCAGTACAAGGTCTCGCCGGAGTTACTGAGACCTCTCCGGGACGTGAAGTAGGTCAACTACGTCTTGGAATGAACGCTTACTTTTAAGTGGACACTTAACATGACCAACATAAGCGTAACCAAGCCCTACCAAAAACGTCGTCGTTACTCTAAAGAGCTGAAGGCTCGTATCGTCGCCGAATGTTTGAAGCCCGGGGCGTCTGTTTCCCGGATTTCGCTGGATAACGGTCTCAACGCCAACATGGTCCGGCGCTGGATGAGCGAAGCGCGAAGGGCGGCTAAAACACCGGAAACACCTGGATTCGTTCCGGTCCGTCTGCCAGCAGTGGCCTCTGCACCGAGCAACCAATCCGTTTCAGACAAGCGTAGCACCATCCGCATCGAGATTCCCCGCGCCGGTGGTGCGGTTGTGGTGGAGTGGCCTGCGGAGCAGGCCCATCAGTGTGCGGCTTTGCTTCGGGATCTGTTGGGATGATCCGCATTGATGAGATCTGGCTGGCCACCGAACCGCTGGATATGCGGGCCGGACCCGACAAGGCCCTGGCGCGGGTTATTCAGGTATTCGGTTCGGCTAAACCCCATTGCGCCTACCTGTTCGCCAACAAGCGAGGCAATCGGATGAAGGTGCTGATCCATGATGGCCTGGGCATCTAGTTGTGCGCCCGCCGGCTGAACCGGGGTAAATTCCACTGGGGCGAAACCTGGCGCGGTGACCAACTGCGCCTGACCGAGGAACAGTTGTCTGCCTTGGTTCAGGGCCTGCCCTGGCAGCGCATTGGCGCGGAGGGCGTCATCTGCATCCTGTAATCACAAGTGCTGTGATGCCGCTATAGCCAGAACCGCGAATCGCCTGCCGAGCAGGGACTTGGCATACTAGGCGGCATGACTCAGCGCCCCGATATCAACCAACTCTCAGCCGATCAGCTCCGTGCTCTGGCGACGGAACTGATGGACTCCCTGGACGCCAAGGATCAAGCCTTGGGCCGGAAGGAGCGGGAGTTGGTGCGCCGCAATGCCATCATCGAGAAGCTGACCCACGAAGTCGCCATCCTCAAACGTCACAAGTTCGCCCGCCGCAGTGAGCAACTCGATGCCGTTCAGGGCAAGCTCCTGGACGAGCTGATCGACAGTGACCTGGCCGCCATCGAAGCCGAGCTGGACCAGGCGATGACTGAGGAGCAGAAGGCCGCTCGACCCAAGCAGAAGCCTAAGCGCACCCCGCTGCCACCGGAGCTGCCCCGTACCCTGATCCACCATGAACCGGTCAATACCCAGTGCCATTGCGGCTGCCAGCTCAAGCGTATTGGCGAGGACGTGAGCGAAAAGCTGGATTACGTCCCGGGCGAGTTCACCGTGGAGCGGCACATCCGGGGCAAGTGGGCCTGCGAGCAGTGCGAGACCTTGATCCAGGCACCGGTACCACCGCAGGTGATCGACAAGGGCATCCCCACCGCCGGCCTGCTGGCTCAGGTGTTGGTGGCCAAGTACGCGGACCACCTGCCACTGTACCGTCAGGAACGCATCTTCGGCCGTGCCGGCCTGGAAATACCCCGTTCCACACTCGCCGAATGGGTCGGTGCCTGCGGTGTGCAGTTGCAGCCCCTGGCAGATGCGTTGAGAAACGCCTTGCTGGAACACAACGTTCTGCACGCCGATGAAACGCCGGTCAGCATGTTGGCTCCGGGTAAGAAGAAAACCCATAAGGCCTACGTCTGGGCTTACTGCACCACACCGTTCTCGGACCTGAAAGCCACCGTTTACGACTTCGCCCCAAGCCGGGCGGGTGAACACGCCCGCACCTTCCTGGGTGACTGGCAGGGCAAGCTGGTCTGTGACGATTACGCCGGCTACAAGGCCGGGTTCGGCAACGGCATCACCGAAATTGGCTGTATGGCACACGCCCGACGCAAGTTCTACGACCTGCACGAGGCCAACAAGAGCGAACTGGCGGCCAAGGCCTTGGAATACATCGGCGGCCTCTACGAGATCGAACGGGAAACCAAAGACCTGCCGCCGGATAAGCGGCTGGAAATCCGACAAACCAAAGCCAAACCGCTTGCTGATGCACTACAGCAATGGATGCAGGCGCATCGTCAGAAAGTGCCGGATGGCTCCGGCACGGCCAAAGCACTGGATTACAGTCTCAAACGTTGGGCAGCGCTGACGCGCTACCTGGACGATGGTGCGGTGCCCATCGACAACAACTGGGTGGAAAACCAGATCCGGCCCTGGGCATTAGGCCGCAGCAACTGGCTGTTCGCGGGATCACTACGCAGTGGTCAACGGGCGGCTGCGGTGATGACCCTGATCCAGTCCGCCAAGCTGAACGGGCATGATCCTTATGCCTACCTGAAGGATGTGCTGACCCGGCTGCCAACGCAGAAGAACAACGCCATCGACGAGCTGTTGCCCCACCACTGGAAGCCGGCTACACCTGACAAGGTGTGATCACCGGCCGCTTACCGAAGAATCCCTCGCAGGCAGCATTATCGCCACAATGACCGACCGCACTCATGCTGCTTACCAAACGGTTGCTACCAAGATATCGCTGGTAGTCACCACTGGTAAATTGACTGCCTCGATCTGAATGCAATACCACCGGGACTTTCCCCTGGCGCTGCCAAACGGCCATCTCAACGGCTCTGATCACCATATGCCGATCCTGCCGGTAATGCATGGGCCAACCAACGATCAGCTTGCTGTATAGGTCGAGAACCACGCACAGAAAGAGCTTTCCTTCCTGCGTGGGCACATAATACGTATTGGGAAATGGCTGCGACAACGTTGAATCGCCTGATACCTCAGGGCGACTCCTTTGCGAAGAACACCGCCGCTTCGCGCAAAAAATCACGCTCCTTCTTCACGCGAACCAATTCTCGTTTGAGACGGGCAACCTCCTCGTCTCTGGGAGAACCAGAGCCCTTGAAGGCCTTGTCTGTCTCCTCATCCGCTTCTCTGCGCCACCGAGACAGCAGGTTGGGATTAATACCAACCTCCAGGGCAATCTGGCGACAGCTCACACCGGGCTGACGGGTTAAAGCGATGGCTTCGCGTTTGAACTCTGGGCTATATCTTCTGCGTCTGAATATGAACACTCCTTTGGCACAGTGTGCCTCTTTTTAGGAATGTCCGCAGTAACGGGGTAGAACCCATCCGCCTCGGAGTGGCTGTAGCCCCCAGGCCACAGAGCCAGCTACTTTCCTTGCTGGATTAGCAGTTCCACGACGAACGGAAAACCTGGTGTTTATCAGCCCGTCAGGTGTGGGCAGGTCAACCCAGCAGGCCCGCTACAACTTGCTCCAGTTGATCGATAGCCTTTACGAATACCGGTCGATCATCCTGACCACCACCAAGAACCTCATCAGTTGGGGCGAGTTCTTCCGCGACGACAACGTGGAGGTGCCGATCATCGACAGGACGATACAGCCACTCACACTTCTTGTGTTGGGAGGCGAAACTCTCGACTGAGGCAGAAAGCTACAAGATTCACGATGAAGAGCGGGCAAAGTAGATGGCCATTGGAAAATCTTTACGCGGCCCCTTCTTTTGGGGGGGGAGTCATATGATTTATGAAGATACTTTGGACAAAGTTCAAAAACAAAAATAGTAGGCAAGAAATGAGTAATCCATATGTATTGCAAACCCGAGGCCTCGTAAAGAAGTTTAGGGGATTTCAGGCCGTTGATCATGTCGATCTACAAATTCGGCAGGGCGATATTCATGCCTTAATTGGCCCTAACGGTGCCGGCAAGACCACGGTTTTCAATCTCCTGACCAAGTTCCTGATCCCGACCAGGGGGCAGATCCTTTATAAGGGAGAGGACATCACCTCTCTGAAATCCGCCGCCATCGCCCGTAGGGGTGTGGTTCGGTCCTTCCAGATTTCCGCTGTGTTCCCGCACATGACTGCCCTCGAGAATATCCGCGTCGCATTGCAGACGTTCGAGGGCAACTCTTTCAGCTTCTGGCAATCCGGAGCCCGTCTGAACAAGCTCAATGAGCGCGCTATGGAATTGCTGGATGCGGTGGGACTGACCAGTTTTGCCAATACCACCACCGTGGAGCTGGCCTACGGCCGCAAACGGGCATTGGAGCTGGCGACCACGCTGGCGATGGAGCCGGAAATCCTGCTGCTCGACGAACCCACCCAGGGTATGGGCAGCGAGGATGTGGATCGCGTGGTGGAACTGGTGCGCAGCGCGGCCAAGGGCCGTACCGTGCTGATGGTGGAGCATAACCTGAGCGTGGTCAGCAAACTGTGTGACCGCATCACCGTGCTGGCCCAGGGGGCCGTTCTGACTGAAGGCGACTACGAAACCGTGTCTGCCGATCCCCGTGTGCGCGAGGTTTACATGGGATCCGACGGTAGTGGCGAGCGAGGCGCGACCGAGACCAATCCCGCCAGTGCGGAGGCCGCCCAATGAGTCACGGACCGGACAAGGAATACGAACAGCTGCGGGTTTCCGGACTGCACGCCTTCTACGGCGAGTCCCATATCCTGCATGGCATCGACATGGTGGTGCACCGGGGTGAACTGGTAACCCTGCTGGGGCGCAATGGCGCCGGCCGCACCACGACCCTCAAAGCGATCATGAACATGGTGGGCCGCCGCACCGGCTCCATCATGATCAACGGGGAGGAGACCATGTCCTGCGCTCCCCATCATATTGCCAGGTTGGGTGTCGGGTATTGCCCCGAACATCGGGGCATTTTTTCGTCACTCAACGTCCAGGAAAACCTGACCCTGCCACCGGTGGTGCGCAGCGGCGGCATGAGCCTGGAAGAAATCTACACCATGTTCCCCAACCTCTACGAACGCCGATTCAGTCAGGGGACGAAGCTCTCTGGCGGTGAGCAGCAGATGCTGGCCATGGCGCGCATCCTGCGCACCGGTGCCAATATGCTGTTGCTCGACGAAATTACCGAGGGGCTGGCGCCTGTCATCGTGGAAACGTTGGGTGAGGTGTTGGTGGCCTTGAAGAAAAAGGGCCTGACAATCGTTCTAGCTGAGCAGAACTTTCACTTTGCAGCGTCCCTCGCAGATCGCCATTACGTTTTGGAGTACGGCCAGATTGTGGAAGAGATTAGCTCACATGAGCTGAGTTCTAAAAGGGCATTGCTGGATCATTATCTCTGTGTATAGCGAAAGCCAACAATAGGAAAAGAAGTTTGGAATATTGGCGTGCAGTAACTCACTAGTTTTAAACCACAATACAATTAGCGACCTAGTTGGAGATATAAAAATGATAAATATGAAAAAGTCTTTCTTGGCGATGATTTTGTCCGCAGTGATCGTTAGCGATGCGAAAGCAGAAATTTCTGACGATATTGTGAAAATTGGCTATCTAGCTGATATGTCCGGTACCTACCGAGATTTGGTTGGGCCAAATGGCCTTGCTGCACTGGAGATGGCGGTGGATGATTTCGGCGGCAAGGTTGGCATGGCCGATATCCAAATCGTTAGCGCTGATGATCGTAATAGCCCCGACGTGGCTTCAAGCACAGTGCGCCGGTGGTTAGAGAATGAAGACGTGGATATGGTAGCGGGATTTGTAGCCTCTTCTGTATCTCTAGCGGCCATTGAAGTTATAAAAGAGAATAATAAGTTAGGCATCGTGTCGGGCTCAATCGCATCAAGTATCACGAATGAGCATTGCTCTCTGAACCATATTCATTATGTATACGATACATATCCGTTAGCTGTTGGAACTGCCCGTGCTGTCGTAGAGGAAGGAGGAGAGTCATGGTTCATTTTGGCTGTCGACTATAGTGGAGGCCATGAACTTGAAGCGGCGGTTTCAAGTGTTGTCGAGGCGAGTGGAGGTGAAGTTATAAAGACCCTTCGCCATCCGTTTCCTACACCAGACTTTTCTTCATTCATCCTTCAAGCCCAGGCCTCAGGAGCAGATGTGGTCGCTCTAGCCAACGCCGGAGCTGACGCGATTAACGCTATCAATACCGCTGGCGAATTTGGCTTGACTCAATCCGGCCAGAAACTCGCAGCATTGCTGCTCTTTCTTACAGAAGTGCACTCGCTTGGAGTTGAGACTGCTCAGGGGATCCAACTCACAACAGGTTGGTATTGGGATATGAATCCGGAAGCTCGCGCTTGGGCAGACCGATTCTTTGAAAAAACAGGTGTGCGTCCGACAATGGTTCATGCCGGTATCTACTCCAGCACAATACATTATCTTAATGCTGTCGAAGCTACGGGCTCCGACGACTCTCAGATCGTTCGCACTCAGATGATTAATACCCCAATCAACGACATGTTCGCAACTAACGGAAGGATTCGTCAGGACGGTCGTATGGTCCATGATATGTATTTGGCTCAGGTTAAGACCCCGGAGGAATCCCAAGGGGAATGGGATCTATATAAGATTGTCCGCACAATTCCTGCCGAAGAAGCGTTCCGTCCCCTTTCAAATAGTGTTTGTCCTCTAGTCACCGACAACAGGTAATTTTTCGACATGGGCTCTTGAATATTGAGATTGAAGAGCCCTTGCCGGTCGGTTCGAATAACTTTTGACTATACATTTTTATTAGCTAATTTGGAGTCCGTTGCATGTCAATGGTGTTCGGCGTTCCTCTTGCTGTGCTGTCCGGCCAGCTCCTGATCGGGATTATTAACGGTGCCTTTTACGCCCTGTTAAGCCTCGGCCTTGCGGTTATCTTCGGTCTGTTGAAAATCATCAACTTCGCCCATGGCGCCATGTATATGCTCGGTGCCCTGGTCACCGTGGTTCTGTTTGACCTGTTGGGCGTCAATTACTGGGTAGCTCTGTTTGTGGCCCCAGTCCTAGTTGGCGCTTTCGGCTTGTTGATTGAATACTTCCTGCTCCGGCGCATTGCTGGTCAGGATCACATCTACAGCCTGCTGCTCACCTTCGGGGCGGCCCTGATCATCCAGGGCGTCCTCACCAACATCTACGGAGTGTCCGGGTTGCGCTATTCCATGCCGGATATGTTCAAAGGGGGCATCAACTTGGGTTTCATGTTCCTGCCGTACTACCGGGCCTGGGTGATCGTGGTGGCCCTGCTGGTGTGTTTCGGCACCTGGTTCATCATCGAGAAAACCAAGCTGGGTTCCTACTTGAGGGCGGGCACAGAAGACTCGCAGCTGATGCAGGGCTTCGGCATTAACGTACCCTTGCTGGTGAGCCTGACCTACGGATTCGGCGTCATGCTGGCGGCTTTCGCCGGTGTGCTGGCGGCACCCATATATTCGGTAACTCCGGTGATGGGGTCCAACATTCTCATCGTGGTCTTTGCGGTGGTGGTGATTGGAGGCATGGGCTCCATTGGCGGGGCCATAATCACGGGCATCCTGATGGGCGTGATCGAAGGCCTCACCAAAACGTTTTACCCGCCGGCGTCTTCGGCCGTTATCTTCCTGGTGATGGTCCTGGTGCTGATGATCCGACCCACCGGCCTGTTCGGTAAGGAGGCATAATCATGAACCAGCCTGTTAATCCTGCCGATATCCACAAAGCCATTGTCGAGCAGCAAAAGATCCAGGACCGCAAGAAACTGATGGTGAACGGCGTGCTGCTGCTGTTGCTGCTGGCCGCGCCCTTCGTGATGTACCCGGTCTTCCTGATGAAGATCCTGTGTTTTGCCCTGTTTGCGGTGGCCTTCAACCTGCTGTTCGGCTTTACCGGTTTGCTGTCCTTCGGCCATGCCGCCTTCCTGGCCACCGGGGGTTACACCACCGGCTACCTGCTCAGTCATTTCTCCGGCCTGACCACCGAGGTGGGCATCATTGCCGGTACCGCCACGGCCACCCTGTTGGGGCTGGCCTTTGCGTTACTGTCGATCCGCCGGCAAGGCATCTACTTTGCCATGGTGACCCTGGCGCTGTCACAGCTGGTGTTCTTCTTCTTTGTGCAGTCGGAATTCACCGGCGGCGAAGACGGCATGCACGGCATCCCCCGGGGCGAGCTGTTTGGTCTGATTAACCTCGAAGACAACCTCAATATGTATTACTTCGTGCTGGTGGTGTTTATCGCCTGTTACCTGCTGGTGCAGCGCATTGTCAGCAGCCCGTACGGGCAGATCCTGAAAGCCATCAAGCAGAACGAACCGCGGGCGGTCTCGCTGGGTTACAACGTGGACCGCTACAAGGTCCTGGCCTTTGTGATCTCCGCGGCGCTGGCGGGCCTGGCCGGCTCCATGAAATCTGTGGTGTTCCAGTTGGCGTCTCTCAATGATGCCCACTGGCATATGTCGGGCGAGGTCATCCTGATGACCCTGGTGGGCGGCATGGGTACGCTGCTTGGACCGGTGGTGGGCGCCACCTTTGTGGTGAACATTGAATACCAGCTGTCCCAGGGGCCGCTGCGCGACTGGGTAGACCCGATCCTTGGCGGCATCTTTGTGTTGACGGTACTGGCCTTCCGCAGCGGGATTGTGGGTGAAATCCAAAAAGTCATAAAAAAGAACCTGGGGTGATTTAAACAGAATGTGGCTGGTTTTATTTTGGCGAATCGAGCTTCTAGTCATTCTAAATAACGAAATTTTTAGCTTCCTGCAAAAATCCATAAAGACAGTATTTCTATAAGTAAAAGCTACGTGACTAAAAGACATTATCTCAGTTCTACTGATATTCTGAAGTTGAAATTAAATTCGTGGGTATTCGATTTATTCCGGCAGTGGGCATTAATTTTTGGTGCCCTGAAAAATTAGTGTACGGATCTATATTTTCTAAATGTTAGACATATACGTTGAAGACCGAATATATGCATCAACCCTCTCCCCCCTCCTTTTGAGAGGGGAGCCCATCAAAGGGGTGCATTACGATTGATTGAGCATCGCAAATTAAGTTTGAGATGCAAGAAGGTTTCAATAATTCCTGAATCCGTGACTTCAACGAGCTGAACTCACGCCCAAAGCCTGCAATAATAAGGCTTAGAGCGATATAATAGCATCTGACACCCATTCACCCAGTTAGTGCTTTCGGCTCATGCGTACCTTCACTCTCCAGCAATCCCGAACCGAAGTCTATACACCCAATGGCGGGCTGGCCCTGGTCGGTCATTGCCTGAACCGGCATACATCGCTCACCAAAACCGCCCGCACCGTCGTCAAGCGGCACGGTATTCCGAACATTGAACTGATCCGGACCTATCTTGGCCTGATCACGCTGGGCAAGAGTGACTTCGAGGCGGTCGAGCCGGTTCGAACGGACCCATTTTTCAAGTCTGCCCTGGGCATCAAGCAATCGCCATCGTCGGCCCGGTTGCGCCAGCGATTTGATGAAGACGCTCAAGGCCTGACACCCCTGCTGGACGATGCCAGCGTCGAGTTTCTTCAGTCCGTCGAAGCTCCGGTGTCACCTCTGGCGATGGGCCACGTTGCGCTGTAAGCGTTCATTCCAAGACGTAGTTGACCTACTTCACGTCCCGGAGAGGTCTCAGTAACTCCGGCGAGACCTTGTACTGCTTCCTGCCATCGTCACCCAGCACGATCACGCTCTTGCGGTTGATCTTGGTGACGATCCCC
>NZ_JBSXNZ010000012.1:0-4277 GCF_056857895.1 Marinobacter sp. B-21 | reverse complement strand
AAATCCGGTCCATCCCCCAACAAATCGCTTCAGCTGGCGCTCATTGCAGCGATATCGTTACGATGATGCTGACCAAACCCCGCCCATGGCTTCGGCTGGAACTGGATTTTGGACTCTGCGGGGCTTAAGTTGATGACGTTGGCCAACCCTCTTGTTCAGGGTCCCCTCAAAAGGCAGCGGCAGTTTCACACGGCGGAGCCGGGACAGGAATTGCGCTTGTATTGAGCTGTGTCAAAAATGTATCGTAGGTAATCAGTCATTATGGAAAGTAGATAACGGGGGGCGTCAAGTGCGCGGCCGGGCATTCGCGAGGAAGGAGTTGCCGATGAGATGCGACGAGGGTTCTTTCGCCGTTTCGCTCCTCGTGCCGGCGAGTGCCGAGTCCATCCCGAAGCCCGCGGACAGACCTGCCGTGAGCATTGACTTGGCAAGGCCCGACTACCTGCTGCGGCACTACTGGCGAGCCTGCGTCTGACCGCAGTCTTCCTCTCCGCGTCGCGGCGTTAGACTTGCGGCGTCAAGGGGTCGACTGTATACCTTAAAGGTACGGAGGCAATACGATGAAAGCACTAGTCTACGAAGGCCCCGGCAAGCGCACATGGCAGGAGCGGCCTGACCCCAAAGTAGACAAGCCCACGGATTCTGTGGTCCGCATCACCCATACCACCATCTGTGGCACCGACCTGCACATCCTCAAGGGTGACGTTCCCACTTGCGAGCCCGGCCGTATTCTCGGCCACGAAGGCGTGGGTGTGGTGGAGTCCGTGGGTGACGGCGTCACCAGCGTAAAACCCGGAGACCCGGTACTGATCTCCTGTATCACCGCCTGCGGGCGTTGCGACTACTGCAAGCGCGGGATCTACGCCCACTGCCGCGACGGCGGCTGGATCCTCGGCCATCGCATTGACGGCACCCAGGCCGAGCGCGTGCGGATCCCCCATGCCGACAATAGCCTCTACCGTCTGCCCGAGGGACTGGAACCCGCGGCGGCGGTGATGCTCAGCGACATCCTCCCCACCGGCCACGAGATCGGCGCCCTCAACGGCGAGGTGGGGCTTGGTGACACCGTCGCGATCGTGGGCTCCGGGCCCATCGGCCTCGCCGCGCTGCTGACCACCCGCTTCTACTCCCCCGCGCGGATCATCATGATCGACCCAGACGAGAACCGGCTGGCGATGGCACGGCAGCTCGGCGCCACCGACACGGTCACCGGCGACGCGGTGGACACGGTCATGAAGATGACCGACGGCGAAGGTGTGGACGTGGCGATGGAAGCCGTGGGGATCCCGGAGACGTTCGACATCTGCCAGCGGATCGTCCGCCCCGGCGGCCACATCGCCAATATTGGCGTCCACGGAAAGGGCGTGACCCTCCACCTTGAGGATCTGTGGATCAAGAATGTTACGGTCCGTACCGGACTGGTGAATACCAACACCATCCCCGTGCTCATGCGCATCCTCGAGGCGGGCGGTGTCGACGCCGCGGGACTGGTAACCCACCACTTCCGGCTCGACGAGGTAGAGCAGGCCTACGACGTGTTCTCCTGCGCCAGCGACGAAAAGGCGATCAAGGTGCTACTGACCGGCGAATGAGCCTGGCAAAGGCGCAGCACCGCGGGCAACGCGCTGCTCGGTAACGTCAAGAACGCGCTCACCAGCACGTGCCATGCTATCCGCGGGCAGCATGCCCCACGCTACCTGGCTGAGTTCGAGTATCGCTTTAATCGGCGCCATGACCTCAAGGCCATGATTCCACGTTTTCTCACGGTCGCTACGAGAACACCGCCAATGCCATACCTTTCTTACTAATCCGAAATAAAGTAAGCGAACATTATCCGGAGATGTAAGCCAAATCTGGATGACCAAAAAAAGACTGCAATAGCTTTGGTAATTTCTGCAAACGTCGCAGTTTCCGGAAAACAATATCCCGGAGTTGTTCTTTATTGTTGATGATCTTTTTTCCAACGTGGTGGTATTTGATGTAGCCCCAAACGGATTCGTCGGGGTTCAGTTCTGGCGAATAAGGCGGCAGAAAGAATAGTTTCAGTTTGCCGTTGAGACTTTCCACGTACTCCCGAGCCCGGCGAGCATGATGCACCGGGTGATTGTCGAGGATCAGGAACACAGGCTTTTCGGAATCCTGAACCAGTGCTTTGAGGAACCCGATGAAGGCATCGGTGTTCATGTTTCCCTCGATCGTTTTGAAGCGCAGTTCGCCGCGAGGTGAAATGGCAGAAATCATGTTAATGCTGAAACGGCTTCCGGTATTGCGAATAACTGGCGTCTCTCCAATGGGCGCCCAGGTAGTGCCACTGTGGTAATCGGAGCGAATGCTGGCCTCATCGCCAAAGTAGATCGTAGCGCCAACTTTCTTGGCTTCTTTGCGAATCTCTGGTAGGTCTCTTCCTTCCACTGCTTCACAGCCTCCGGCTTCTGCTGGTACGCCCGATGCAGCGGCTTTTGAGGCGTCAGCCCCAGGTTGCGAAGCAGGCGGCCGACGGACACATCGCTCAGTCGAACGTTGAACTTTTGCCGGATCAATTCACGCACACGACCTCGGGTCCACAGGGCGAAATTAAACTTCAGCTGGTCCGGCGTGAAGGTGGTAATCCAGGTATACAGCTCCCGAATCTGTTCGCCGCTCAGCTTCTTGGGACGACCGGAAATCTGCTTGGCTTTAAGCGCTTCAAAGCCGCCCTCGCGGTAGGCTGCAAGCCACTCATAAATCCGGGCTCGACTCATGCCCAAAGCTTTGATCACCACTTCCGGGCTTTCGCCATCCATAACCCTTTGAACGGCACGAACCCGAAGTGCTTCCAGAGTTTTATGGTCCAGTTTACGCAATGGTATCAACTTAAGGAAAAACCACAGCGCCGGCAAGCCAGGTTCCTGCCACATCGAGCCAGCATGAAGTTGGCCAACTGACAGAAACACCCCTTTATTGCCGTGTTGAGGGGACACGGAGGTGCGGATTGGAGAAGAATTGCAGGTCAAGGCGACCTTTGAGGCGAGCGAAAGCCGACCAGCGCCAAACGCAGTCTTTGAGTCGGATTCAATACGCTCGTGACCGGAGCCTTCGGGTTCAGCGAGTGCGCTTGTAGCCTTCGCACCCGCGGGTTGCTTTTCGTCGGCGCTGGCGCGGAAAACTTCGCCCGGGCCGGATGGCGGTCAGGCTGTTACGGATCAGGGTCAACAGGCACTCCATGGCGTGGGCGCATGGCTCGACCAGGAGCGTCACCAGGGTGTTTTTCAGGCGCGACACGCCCTGAGTGAAGTTCGCCTTCCAACCCCTTTTGCGGTGTCGGGTTTGTTGCTCAATCCGGGGCTGCTGCAGTACCTGCATCAGCATGGCCAGGTTTTTCAACAGCAGCTTGGCGTGGAAGTCCTGAAGCACCGCGGTCGCGGTGCGACCGCTGAAGTTGTCCAGGGTCAGGGTCTGCTTGAGCCGCCGGTAATCGGTTTCGATCCCCCAGCGGCGGTGGTAGAGCCCCGCAAATTCGGTGGCCGGGAAGGCCTGGGTATCCAGCAGTGACGTGGCCAGCACTTCCACCTCACCGCCTGGCAGGAGCACCCGGATCAGGCGCAGGGTGACCTCGGTATCCGGATCGACGCCGGCCTGCTCGCAGACTTTTCGGGACAGCCAGCCCTTGCAGGCGAAACAGAGGGTCTGTTCGCTGTTGCCGGAAGCCACGAAGTCCCTCACGGCCGGGTTGTGCTTGAGAGTCAGGCGCATGAGGAAATGCTGGTTCCGCTGCAACAGGGCGGCAAAGAGCCAATGAGCAGGGTAGCCCCGGTCAAACACCAGGAGGCTGTTGTCCGGCGCATACTCCAGGTGCATGGCGGCACAGCCCCGCTCATCCATATCCGGAGTAATCAGCAGACCATGCAGGGTCTGTTGGTCGCACAGATCATAGAGCATGGACAGCCGCGCCACGGGCAGCTCACTGTGACTGCCGAAGAAGTTTTCCAGGGGCTGCTCCAGCGGCAGGTGTACACCGGAGCCGTCCACGCCCAGCAGCCGCAGCCCGCACCATGTGCTGCGCAGGCCCAGTTCATCCAGCTGGTTTTGAAGCACATCGTTCAGCGCCACCAGAGCGGAGGGCTTGAGCTTGCGGCGGGCTTTGCTGAAAGCCTGCGCGGTGACGACCTGTTTTTCGAAAGGCGTGTTGTTGAGCACACGGAAAAATTGATCCAGCTCGGTCTGAAGCGCACTGCCAGGCTGGTTAAGCAGAAAAAGGATCAGATTACGGAAGGTGAGATAGCGTTTTCGGGTGAAAT
>NZ_JBSXNZ010000011.1:0-2683 GCF_056857895.1 Marinobacter sp. B-21 | reverse complement strand
GTAAGCGTTCATTCCAGGACGTCCTGCCACCCGGCTGAAAATCGCCCTACAGTAACCTCACATTTTTCAACACGAGGTTACCCCCATGAGAAAGCACCGTACCCCAGAACAGTGGCAGGCCCTGGTTGATCAGCAGCGCGTCAGCGGCTTGTCAGCGCCGCAGTTCTGTAAGCAGGAAAATATTGGTTACGCCAGCTTCTGCAACTGGCGCAAGCGGCTGTCCGATCCGTCGACCGATGATTCGGCAGGTTCCGGTGAAGCCAGTTTTCTGGATCTCTCGTCATTAATGGGCACGTCGCCATCCTCCGGTCCGGGCTGGAACATTGTGCTCAGCCTGGGTAACGGCGTCGAGCTGCGGCTGAGTCAGCACGGATGATTGGGCTCGATAGCCAGGCGCGCATCTGGCTGTGCACCGAGCCCACCGACATGCGCAAATCGTTCCGGGGCCTGAGCGCCCTGGTCCGGAATCAGTTGAAGCACGACCCGCTCAGCGGCCAGTATTTCGTCTTCGTCAATCGCCGCAAGACCCAGATGAAGATGCTGTACTTTACCGCCACCGGTTATTGCCTGTGGGCCAAGCGCCTGGAGCAGGGGCAGTTCCGGGTGCCGTTATCCGCCTCCGGTCAGCGAGCCCTGACCCTGACGGATCTGCAACTGCTGATCGATGGCATCGAAGTGCAGAAATACCGCCAGTTCAAGCGTTTTCGAGGGGTATAGAAGACGGACTTCCGGTATAATATCGGCCATGAATTCAACGGCTTCCGCCCCTTCTTCCAACGCACCTTCCTACTCGGCTCTGGCCGAGGAGAATGCCGTGTTGCGGGAGCAGTTGGGAGCCCAGGCAGAAGCGATTCGTCAGCTGACGCATCAACTGGACTGGTTCAAGAAACAGCTGTTCGGCCCCAAATCCGAGAAGCAGGTTTATGATGTTCCGCAACAGGACAACCTGTTCCAGCCAGATGAAGCACCGCTGCCGGAGCAGCCTGCGGATGAAGATAAACGCACCATTAAGGCCTATCAGCGCGGCACCGGCAAGAAACAGCGGGACGACGACTGCCTGAACGATACTGGCCTTCGCTTTAGTGCCGATGTGCCGGTGGAAGTCATTGAACACCTGCCACCGGAACTGACCGGCGCGGAGGCCGACCAGTACGAAGTGATCGGCAGCAAGACCACCTACCGGCTGGCCCAGCGGGCCTCCAGCTATGTGGTACTCAAGTGTGAACGCCCGGTGTTCCGGCGCAAGGGAACCGAGAAGCCGGTGACGACTCCGGCTCCGTTTAACGTACTGGACAACAGCCTGGCCGACGTCAGCCTGCTGGCCGGGCTGCTGGTGGACAAGTTCCAGTTCCATCTGCCGTTGTATCGCCAGCACCAGCGCATCCAGCAGGCCGGTATCACCGTCAGCCGCAGCACCCTGACCAATCTGGTCAAGCGCGCCATCGACCTGCTTCGGCCCATTGTGGATGCCCAGACAGACAACGTGCTGCGCAGCCGGGTGCTGGCCATGGATGAAACGCCCATCAAGGCCGGTCACCAGGGCCGGGCGGGCCCGCAAAAAGGCAAGATGAAATCCGGATGGTTCTGGCCGCTGTATGGCGATGCCGACGAAGTGGTGTTCACCTACTCGAACAGCCGGGGCCGGGCCCATATCGAGGAGGTGCTGAACGAACAGTTCAGCGGCACTCTGATCAGTGACGGCTATGCGGCCTATGCCCGCTACGCTGCCGCCCAAGAGAACGTCACCCATGCCCAATGCTGGGTGCACAGTCGCCGTTACTTTATCGAGGCACAGAAGGATCATCCTGAGACAGTCACCGAGGCCCTGCAACGGATCGCAACGCTGTACCGGAATGAAGAGACCCTCAAAGCTCAAGGGCTGACCGGCGAGAAGAAACGCCAGTACCGGTTGGATCACTCGAAGCCGGTGGTCAGCGGCTTCTTCCAGTGGTGCCGGGATCAGTTGGAGCAAGGCGGTCTGCTGCCCAGCGACTCACTGACCAAGGCCCTGAACTACGTGCTCAGCCGCGAAGCGAGCCTGACCGTGTTCCTGGAAGATCCCGACGTACAGCCAGACACCAACCACCTGGAACGGGCCCTACGACCCATCCCCATGGGCAAGAAAAACTGGATGTTCTGCTGGACCGAACTGGGCGCGGAACACCTGGGCATCATCCAGAGCCTGGTCAGCACCTGCAAGCTGCACAATATTAACCCCTACACCTACCTGGTGGACGTGTTGCAACGCATCAGCCAGCACCCGGCCAGTGAAGTCAGCGACCTGACGCCGCGACTCTGGAAAACCCGGTTCGCCGACAACCCGTTACGGGCGCTGATCGACCCACGCCATCCTGACCGACAGAACAAACAGCCGGAGGCCGTTCATGCGCATTGAAGACATGAGCATCGACCAGTTGCTGGAACTGAATCAAACCATCTGCCGGCGCATCGACGAACTGCGGGATCAGGAAAATCTCCAGGCGCTGAGCCAGTTGCGGGTGGGCCTGAAAGTGACCTTCGAGGGCCGGGAAGGCCCCGTATTGGGGATCGTCACCAAGATCAACCGCAAGAGCGTGATCGTGCTGGGTGACGATGGCAGGAAGCAGTACAAGGTCTCGCCGGAGTTACTGAGACCTCTCCGGGACGTGAAGTAGGTCAACTACGTCTTGGAATGAACGCTTAC
>NZ_JBSXNZ010000010.1:0-5052 GCF_056857895.1 Marinobacter sp. B-21 | reverse complement strand
TAGCTTTCCAGGGTTGTCTTCCGAGTGTGGAGTGGTCTGTCAATGAAGGGGAACATGAGAGTCATTCAGGACGATCCGTATAACCACACGTTAAGTCGGACCCTGGCTGGCGCCAGGGCCGCTTAACCTCTTTCGTTATGTCCTCTGAGGAGCCGGATCTTGTCGTTTGAACAATTCCAAAAGCAATTTGAAGACCTTGGGCCTTTGGTTTCCGAATTCACGAATCTACATGAATACGTTGAGCAGCTAATCATTGACTCATCAGGGAAAAAGATTCCGACCTCTCTATTTCATTACACTTCGGCGCAAGGGCTTGATGGTATTGTTCAAAGTCAATCGCTGTGGGCTACTGATTGCAGATTCCTGAATGATTCTCAGGAAATGAAAGATGGTTTGGAGCGAGTAATAAAAAGGTTGTCAGAGACAAAGAAGCCAATTTTTTCCACTTTGGGCGCCCTGCTTTCTGATTTTGACGAAGTGTTCCACGACGTCATGTCGCCGCATCTCGTTTCTTTTTGTGATACGGACGACTTGCTCAGTCAGTGGCGAGCATACGGTAGCGAAGCGTGCGGGTACTGCTTAGAGTTTGATGTTTCAGATTCAAGCCTCGCGGCCTGCGTAAGCGCCGCTAAATCGACCCACTTGCCCTAACCGTATTGAGCCACATTTTTTAAAGCTGGCAGCTCTGCATTCCAGGGCAAGAGAGCTTCCAATTGTTCGAGGGTAACCGCATCAGCGATGTGCGTCAGCACATGGTGGATGTACGCCGACGGTTCCAGCCCGTTGGCCTTGGCCGTTTCGATCAGCGAGTAACAGGTGGCGCTGGCTTTCGCGCCCTGCGAAGTATCTGCGAACAGCCAGGCCTTTCTGCCCAGAGCGAACGGGCGGATGGCATTCTCGGCACCCGCATTGCTGATCTTCAGATCGCCACGTTCGCAGTAGCCAATCAGGGTGTCCCACTGGTTCAGGGTGTAGTCCATGGCCTTGCGGGTGAGCGAGCCCTTCAGCACCTGGCTGGCATTTTTCTCCAGCCAGGTTTTGAAGGCGTTCAGCAGCGGCAGGCTTTTTTCCTGGCGCACGCGATAGCGCTCGGCGTCACTTAGTTCGTTCGCGGCTTTTTCTAGGGCGTACAGTTTGCGGATGTGACTGAGGGCCACATCGGCTTTCGATGGCTGGCCTTTTTTGCCCTTGGCTGGCGCAGCCCGGGAGGCTTCCACGAACTTGCGCCGGGCATGGTCCCAACAACCGATGCGTGTCAGGCCGTTTTCACGGCAGACCTGCCCATAGCCGGAGTAGCCATCGGCTTGCAGGATGCCCTGGAAGTCATCCAGCAGGCGCACCGGCACCTTGCCACCTCGTGATGGATCATACTCGAACAGAACCGAGGGTTTTCCCGGTGGACCACCCCGGGTCACCCACATCCACTTGTCCGATTGGGCTTTTTTGCCATCCTCCTTGAGCACCTGGATCCGGGTTTCATCGGCCTGCAGGTAGTCACTGCCGTTCTGGGTTTCACGCATCAGGGTCATCAGCGGTTTGAACACGTCGTTCAGGCGGATGATCCAGTGGGCCATGCTGGTGCGGCTCAGGTCATGACCCAGGCGCTTGAACATCTGCTCCTGCCGGTACAGTGGCAGGCCATCGGCGTACTTGGAGGTGATCAGGTAAGCCAGCAGTGACGGTGTGGCAATGCACTTGCCCAGTGGGTGCTTGGACCGGGCGGCCGCAATGACATGCTCTTGGCCGTCTTGTTCGAACACCGCCTTTTCCTGCCAGTACTCCAGGACTTTCAGTTGGGCCGGAATGTACTCCAGCTCTTCCTTCACTTTGGTGAAGAAGGTCTTGCTGGCGCCGGCTTTCTCTTCCTCGCTGAGGGTCAGTTCAATACGCTCACGCAAGAGCGTGTCGGAGAAGCCGCGTTGGCGGCGCTTGCGGGAGCGAGGCGGCGCATCGGCTTCTTCCACATCGTCAGGGAGTTCGTCGCGCAGTGCGTCAATTTCGACCTCCAGCTCGGCTTCGTCGAACAAGAGGATCTGGCGGGGTTGTTTTTCACTGCTTGCGGCAAACTGCTGGATTTTCTTGTGGCGCAGGAGTTCTTCGAGAATAGCGATATAGTTGTCGCGACGCTGGAGGGTCTCATCACGTTGCTTCAACTGGCTCTGCAGATCGCCGATAACGGCCGCCATTTCAACGGGCGAGAGACCGCTGAAATCGGGTGTTTTGGGCGTGTTATCAGGCATTGTTTTCATGGCGAAATTATAGCAAAAACAACGCCCTGACACACTTAAAAAGTGCTACCCAACGCTCTCATAATGCAGGGTTTTATGGCCCTGCAGCAGGGTGATGTCGTAGCCGTCCAGCAACCAGTTGATCTGCTTGCCGTTCAACGGCATCAGCTCATCCGACGGGCCCGGCCATTTGAATTTTTCCTCGGCCAGGGACTTGTAGTAGAGCACGAAGCCGTTGTCTTCCCACATCAGGCACTTGATCTTGTTGCGCTGCCGATTGGTGAACGCATAAAGCGCTCCGGAGAACGGGCTGTGCCCCAGCTCCTGCTCGACAATCAGCGCCAGCCCATTGGCCTGCTTGCGGAAATCGACAGGCTGTCGATACAGGTAAATCTCCGGCAGGTCCCAGGAGGGGCGAAGGTACCGGTGGCGCATTACAGTTGCCTCAGCACGGCACCGAGCAACTCCACATTGCCGGCGTGCAGGCCGGTGATCGAGACGCCGCCGGGCAATGACACCGTTAATCCTTCTGACGACTCCGGACCAGGCACTGCCGATACCTTGGCAAACCCAGGCGACGACACGGGTTGCTCCGGAACCGCTGTCTCCGGTTCGGCCAGCTTTTTGCGCCAGTAAACAAAGCGGCAATAAGTCAGTGATTGCTGCTGGCAGTAGGCCATGCCAGACAAACCGGATGCCTGCCAGTCCTCGATATGCTGCTGCCAGAGACGTTTGCGTTCGGCGTGTGTCATGCTGATTCCTCCTGGGTTGACGAGGAAATCAGTGTGGGCAATCTTGGTAACCGAAAGTAGGTGCTGGTTTATTGGCGTTTACCGGCCTGCAAAGGCAATATTGTTGTATACGCAAACCTTCTTCCTGTCATTTACGATAATGACGTTAAAGAAAGAATAATTGAGGAAATTATCAACAAAGTCTCCTCTCTCATAGAAAAGTCGGGGCTCACAGGACAGCTTGAGGATTTGCCGGAAACCACAACAGGAATAATTAAGGGTTTGATTCATAACCTTTTCACTTTACCCATGCTGGCATTCAAGAATTCCGGATTTTCTGAAGAAAGGGAGTGGAGGGCAGTCTTTTACCCTAACCTGGTCCAAACTAGAGAGCTAAGAAAATTTCGGTCAAATAGCGGGATCTTTATTCCTTACCTGGACAGCATTTTTCTTCAAAGTGACGACGAACGGCTTTTTCAGAGGGCAAAGCTGCCAATATCCTCAGTTCGACTTCCGCCCTCAGCAGGAAATACAGCTTTAAAGGGCTTGGAAATGTACTTAAACAGCCAAGGCTTTGCTACAGGCCCAGGGATGCTAGAAATCAAAAAGTCCGCTATTCCTCTGAGAAATAAGGGAACTATTAATTGGTAAGTGCCGAAAGCAGGCATAACTAACCGCTGTTGTCGGACAATTTTTCCACCGCTTTGCGGCTCCAAAATTGCCGCAAAGCTCCGCGTTATGATCATAGGGCGGGAGTCTTGTGTCGATCACATTAGTTCATAAACAGATAGATAAATTTCTCGCCAGCACGACTCCTGAAGTTCTCGCAATTCGAGGGAAATGGGGCGTAGGAAAAACGTTTACGTGGAATCAATTTTTGGTTGACGCTGCACATCGCAATGCAGTTGGCTTGGAACGCTATTCCTATGTTTCTCTCTTTGGTATCAATTCCCTCGATAGCCTGAAATTTGCAATGTTTGAACAAGTTGTCGATATTGAGGCAATTGATCACAAGCCGAGCATTGACACCTTTAGGAAAAGTACAGAAACCTTAGGGAAGTCCCTTGGAAGGAAATCAATTAGAGTTATCCAAGGGCTGCCATATGTTAAAAACGTTTCTCTTGCTCTTGAAGCTGTTTCATTTCTCTCCTTGAAAAACACGATTATTTGCATTGATGATCTAGAGCGAAAGGGGGATGGGCTAAAAATACGTGATGTTTTGGGTTTAGTTTCTTTGCTAAAAGAACAAAGAGACTGCAAGGTCGTTCTTATACTCAACGACGATTCCTTCGAAAAAAATGAGAGTGAACAGCTAGATCGATATCGCGAAAAGGTGATTGACTTTGATGTTCTATTCTCTCCTACCTCAGAGGAATGTAGCGAGATAGCTCTTAATGAAGATTTTGAATATTTGGATATTTTAAAGAAAAATGTATTAAGTTTAGGTGTAAGTAACATAAGAATAATTAGGAAAATGCTGTTCCTTTCCAGATCTGTAGCTCCTCTTCTCAAAGATTGTGAGGCCGAAGTTACCCATCAAGCCATACATAGCCTCGTGTTGTTCTCGCTCTGCCACTTTCAACGAGACGATAGTTCGATTCCGTCGATAGACTATGTACGGCATATCGGATATTCACTCTGGGGTCTTGGAAAAGATGAAGAAAGTGACAAAGAGAAGAAGTGGAATTCTTTGTTACGTTCTTATGATTTTCAAAACTGTGATGAGTTTGATTTAGAGGTAGCTGATGCAGTGGTTAGGGGTTTTTATGATGAATCTAAGCTTATTTCTGAAGCTAAGAGTCTCAATCAAAAAATAGTCGCAGACAAAGTAGAGGGCTCGTTCAAGCAAGCTTGGGAAAAATACCATAATACGTTTGATGATAACGAAGAAGAACTTGTCTACGCTTTGTATGAGGGTTTCAAGAAAAGCTCAAAATACATAAGTCCCCTTAACCTAACCCGAACATTTCATAAACACCCCAAGCAGCAGCCACGAAATTTTCTCGGTTAGCCCATTACGCCCAGATATGAGAATTATTAGTAGTATGCGCGCCAATGTCGCTCTGATGTCATCCAGTCACCGGCCTTAAGTG
>NZ_JBSXNZ010000009.1:0-2449 GCF_056857895.1 Marinobacter sp. B-21 | reverse complement strand
AATGTTTAAAGTAAAATGGCCGATTACCTCCTTCTTACCCCAATGACGGCTTCTGATTTTGCGCCAACGCTCCTGGGTCCGGTCGGATATAGAGCAGTTGAGCTGCACAGGCTCCTCATTGATTTCCGGGTTCAGGCCTTCACCGTGTCCCAGCCATTACGCTGGGCATTTGGCTACTATGCCGTCTGCTGACTTCTGCTCAATCACCGATGGCAGCGGCTGCGCCCAGGCTTGATCGACCAGGGGCCTGACTGGTAATTGACCGATCGCTGGTTGAGCAGATCCCGATGCGTCGGACCGCCCCAGATAAGAGCATGCACTGTCACTGCACTGCTGCATCATTTACGGTGGCCGTTAGATCACGTGGCTTCGTCGTCTTGTGCCAACTCGCCTCCGGCCTACGCCTCATATGATGTTCTTGTTCATCAGCTCGCAGTTTTGCTAGCGGCTTCCTCCAGACCGCTCCTCACGGATTGGCCCTTGCCATTCGCTAGTGGTTAGCGTTCAATCGGGTAAATCCTATTGAACGGTGATCTTCCCACAGGGGACTTTCACCCCATAAGTTCATGCCCATGCTGGGCGTACACAAGTGCATTAAATTCGCTCCCTATGGTCGCCGGACGTCGCTGACGCTCCGCCGTTTATGTGGGCGTTATGCTCTGACGGGAGCCATCGTTTTTTGGTAGTTTCTGAGCAGTCCATGAGGACATCATCGCTAAAACAGACCAAAGGGAGATTGGGCGTGGATTACTACGATAGAGAATACATATCTGCAGTTATTAACTATTTTTGGGGGACGGCACAGCATCGCCTCAATCAGTAAATGAGAGATCTGCAGAGGTGATTTACAAAGCAGTCTCTGAAGCGCAGGCGTGTTCTGCATCAATGGATCTCGTTCCAAGACCCAGTGGTGGCAAACCGGGGATCTCATACATAGTTAAACAGATTGCAAGCATTGGTAAGAATATAATATCTGGAAACACCTTGGTTTACCATGTTTGTAAGGTCAAAATTAGCGCAAGCTATAAATCTGAAATAACTATGGCATTAAAAGGAATTTAAAATGTTAAAACTCGGACTTTCTGTTCTTCTTTTATTGTTTTCTATTAGCGCATTTTCAAAGACAGATGTTGAGCTGGTTTACTCGGATCTCAGATTTAAAATACCCGGGAACTTCTCCGTGGTGGGTGATGCAGGAGACAACCAAAACATTTTAATATTCAGGTATGGGGATGAGTTGGGCAAGAGGTTCTTGGCTTTTTCAGATATGACGAATGATCAAACTATTGATTATGGGTGTCTAGCTAGCGTTTTCTTTAAGAATGTTTTCTTCGATACTGATAAATCTGGATGTGATCAGGATAATGTTAGGTTAATGCAAGAGTCCTTTGTGGAAGGTCAGCAAGTTGAGACGTGGTCTTCAAATGAATATTCTATCGTGTACTCCGGTGATAAAGAAAAGTCATACATCTTTATAATTGGAGATAACGGCAAACTTTTGAAGGTGGATTCTGATTTTCTGGATAACGAATCTTTCAAAAAAATGGTTAGAGGTATATAAGAAGGGGCATCCTGATACCTATTCTTTATAGCATCAAAGTGCTCCACCCGACCGGTTTTCCGCTGCCACTCCAAACCGGCGGGCGTTAAAGCGAAAAAGCCGAGTCGTGGCACCCAGTACCTATCCGTGTCAAAATTGAGCGATACGCGAACGAGAGGTTTCTTTCATGAATCTCCAGAGAATTGAAGACGAGGCGCTACACCTCTCTAAAGAAGAGCGAGCTCAATTGATCCAGCGACTGGTACTGAGCCTGGAGTCTCCGTCAGAAGAAGAACTCAGGTCAGATTGGTTGCTTGAGGCCCGCCGTAGAGGCGAAGAGCTCGATAATGGCTCAGTTCAGGCCGTGTCCGGTGAAGATGTCATGAGGAAGGCTAGAGCACTGATCAAATGAACTATTCGTTTCACCCGGCAGCGGAAGCCGAATTTCTGGAATCAGTTGGTTATTACGAATCAAAAGTTCCGGGATTGGGTGGTGCCTTCATAGAGGAATTTGAGGCCCTGGCCAATTTAATTGGCGAGTCACCAAAAGCCTGGCAAGTTGAGTTGCCGCCAGATATTCGTAGAGCGCCCCTTCACAGATTTCCGCTATCCATCGTTTACCGAGAGAAACTTGATGGTTTTCAAGTTCTGGCGGTCGCCCATGATCGGCGACGTCCGCAGTACTGGCTTGGCAGGCTTTAAGTGCAGGCACCGCGACGCCCATTACATTGCGCCTTCGGCTCCATTCCAAAGCCGCGCATGCTGCAAGCGTTACTTGCGACATGAAGTTGCATGAATATATGTTGTAACCCGATGTTTTTTCCGTAACTGAGCGGATGTCGGAAGTGCAACCTGGTGTTCTACCACCAGTATCCTACCCACCATGCGAAAAGGACTTGGTATGAAGCG
>NZ_JBSXNZ010000008.1:0-2421 GCF_056857895.1 Marinobacter sp. B-21 | reverse complement strand
ACTATGGCCGCTGCTGACTTCTGCTCAATCACCGGTGGGGTTACCCCCATCGGCGCTATCGGTGTCCATCTCATTCGCTCGCAACCGCCGATGGCAACGGCTGCGCCCAGGCTTGATCGACCAGTGGCCTGACTGGTAATTGACCGATCGCTCGTTGAGCAGATCCCGATGCGTCGGACCGCCCCAGATAAGAGCATGCACTGTCACTGCACTGCTGCATCATTTACGGTGGCCGTTAGATCACGTGGCTTCGTCGTCTGGTGCCAACTCGCCTTCAGCCTACGCCTCATATGATGTTCTTGTTCATCAGCTCGCAGTTTTGCTAGCGGCTTACTTCCGGCCGGCGTTCCGGAGACCGCCCCTCACGGATCGGCCCTTGCCATTCGCTAGTGGTTAGCGTTCAATCGGGTAAAACCGGCTAAACGGTGATCTTCCCACAGGGGACTTTCACCCCATTAGTTCATGCCCATGCTGGGCGTACACAAGTCGATCAAGTTCGTTCCGGCCGTTGGCCTCCACCGGACGCCCTTTACAGGGCGCCGCTTATCTTCGCGTGTGTGCCAGGCATGGCACCAGACTTGTCGGGTGAAAGTCCCGATACCAGGTATTCGCAGAGCCGAAGGTTAGCGAAAGGGCAAGGGCAAACCCGCGAGGGAATGTCTGGAGGAAGCCCAACGCAAAATTGCGGGATGACGAACAGGAACTGGATATGAGGTGTGACGTCGGTGGGGCCAGTGGGCACGTGACCATTAAGCCCTCCATCTGCATGTGGCCGGCGTTTTATAAATCCAGCATCTACGCAATGAAAGTCTGGTGTCTTACCCTGGGAGATCTCCTGTAGCTGCGCTGGGACGCTGCGTGCAGCCGAAAACCGCTGGGGGCTGAGTGATTGGCCCCGACCGCACAGGAGAAGTCAGCAGAAGGCATAGTACCGCGGATTACTCGGCAGGCATGGCCTGAAGTGAATGTCGGCGGGAAGGCCCGAACGGTGCCCTTTACCGGGCTTAAATGAAGAGAGCAGTCACTGTCGCGATGAGACCCCACAAGGCACCGGAGAAAGAGCAAACGCTGTCCCTGGAAACAGGGGGTGAAGTAGTGGCTGGATCCGGCAGGGAAGACACTCCGGTTGTTCACGATCGACTGATGGAACGGGTGCTGGAGAGGGACAACCTGCGCCGCGCTTTCCGTCAGGTCAAACGCAACAAGGGAAGCGCAGGGATAGACGGCATGACCGTTGACGACCTGACCGCCTTTGTAAAACAGCACTGGCCCAGCATCGCGGCACAGCTACTGGCGGGCGACTACCGGCCCCAGCCGGTTCGTCAGGTAGAGATACCCAAGCCCAAAGGTGGCGTGCGCAAACTGGGCATCCCGACCGTACTCGACCGCTTGATCCAACAGGCGTTGCTCCAGGTCTTGCAGGCGGAGTGGGACGGAAGCTTCTCCCATTCCAGCTATGGCTTCCGACCGGGGCGTTCCGCCCATCAGGCCATCCACCAAGCCCAGCGTTATATCAACAAAGGCTACCGATGGACCGTGGACATGGATCTGGAAAAGTTCTTTGACCGGGTCAACCACGACAAACTGATGACGTTGGTGAAGCGGCGAGTCACGGATGAGCGGGTACTCAAACTGATCAACAGCTACCTCAAGGCAGGCGCTTTGGTGGGAGATGTCTGGGCTCCGGCTTCGGAAGGCACCCCACAGGGTGGTCCACTGTCACCGCTATTAGCAAACCTGTTGCTCGACGAACTGGACAAGGAACTGGAGCGACGTGGCCACCGGTTCGTCCGCTACGCGGACGACTGCAACATCTACGTCAAGAGCCAGCGTTCAGGGCAGAGAGTACTGGCGAGCATCACCGGCTACTTGCGTCGCCGACTGAAACTGGTGGTGAATGAGGAAAAGAGTGCTGTTGGTCGCCCCTGGGAGCGGGTGTTCCTGGGGTTCACGTTCACTCGTAGAGGTGGGGAAAAGCGCCGCAAGGTGAGCGAAGACGCGATCCGGCAGTTCAAGTATCGCGTGCGGAAAATCACCCGGCGAACGCGGAGTCGAACCATGCAAACGGTGATCGACGAGCTGGCGGTGTACCTGAGGGGCTGGAAAGGCTACTACGGTTTTGCGCAAGTGAAATCGCCGATCCAGGACTTGGAAAAGTGGGTACGCCGCAAGCTACGTTGCTATCACCTGAAGCAATGGGGACGATCCGGCTACCGCCAGTTGCGCAAGCGCGGGGTGAGTGTAAGACTGGCCTGGAATACGGCCAAGTCGGCTCATGGCCCGTGGCGTTTGAGCCGCAGTCCGGGATTGGCGCAAGCCTTACCCCGACAGTATTTTATGTCGATGGGGTTACCGGACCTTGTGGATCGCTGAACAACTCAATCAACCGAACCGCCGTGGTACGTGATCCGTATGCCCGGT
>NZ_JBSXNZ010000007.1:0-4564 GCF_056857895.1 Marinobacter sp. B-21 | reverse complement strand
CGCAAAATCAGAAGCCGTCATTGGGGTAAGAAGGAGGTAATCGGCCATTTTACTTTAAACATTTCCGGGAAACGCCCTGTGCGGACCCGCATGCAGGGTGTTGTGGGGGCTGGGGGCTAGATACCCCCGGCTACCCGATTAGGCTATCCGTTCTTAATTATTTCAATCAAATTTGGCGGAGCAACAAAAACATCCGTTTTAGCGACTTTATACTTTCTCAAGAGTTTGAATTCGTCCGATAGAGCTAGCAAGTCTGTCCGTGCTGTTTGGTATGATACCCCATGCGAATTTTTATGGGATTTAATAGTATATTCTTGTCCTGGGTTATCTAGTGCATTTTTTAGCAAGCCAAGCTGCCTATGGTTTAAAGCACCACTTAGCTTTGATTTTTCCAATAATCTAGCGGCTTTTCTGTACTCACCAGTTTTATATGCAAGATAACTATGAAGATCTCTTATAGCTTTTTTTATAACCTCAAGCTGATGAATGATGAAGTATGTAACATCATTGCTATCAGTTTCCGTATGTAGGTAAGCATACATATACTGGGCTGGTGCCATTTTTATGACCCTAGATATGGAGATATACTCCATCAGCCAGTATCCTTCCCTCGCCATAATCCAATAAAAAAGTGCACGAGCCGTTCTACCGTTACCATCGACAAAAGGATGATCATAACCAATCATAAAATGAACGACGATTGCTTTTATGACTGGAGGAATAAACTGGTTTTCCTTATCACTTTCAGCATTTACAAAGTCACATATCATCTGGATCCGATCGTCCAGCTCGTCCGGCGATGGAGGAGTGTGAAGTAATTTTTCATCATGAGAATAGACTCTAATGTCATCATCCTTTCCGCGAAAAACACCTGACTTCTCAGAGTCCTCTTCTGAAAGAGAATCCTCAGTCACAATACTATGCAGCTCGAAAATCATTGATTTTGTGAGCAATTCATCCTTATATTCCCTGATGAAATTCATGGCATTGTAGTTATTAAGAATCATCTTTTCTGAATGATCCATCGGAGACCTACCCGTTCTAAGCATCTCCTTCGCTACCCTGCGAGTGGTGGAAGCACCCTCCAATTGGCTAGAATTAATAGCCTCTTCTATGAGCGAGTTAATGAGATAGGTCTGCTTGGTTTTAGGATCTGAGATTTTACTATCAGCTTGTATCGCTCCTGTGGCGTTTTCACTTATCCAGAGTATGTCTCTCATTACTGTATCTGGAATACAAAATTGAAACGGCTTTCCTCCCTTATCTCGAAAAGAAAGCTCTTTCGAAATTCTCGACCGGGAATCCCGCATTGCTAGCCAGTACAATTCGGCATCATACCCTTCGGGCATAGTGAGATGCCTGAGCTTATCCCAGTGCAGATAACGCCCTTTAGAATCACAAGGTCCGATGGACCTATCGAAAAGCTGCGCGATCTTGTCTCCGTCGCCGCTTCTAATAATTTCGACGAGTCTCTCTCGCGAGGGAGGAGTAACAGGAATTTTCATGCAATTCGCCTCAAATACTGATTTTTCCGAAATTAGTATACACCTCAACATACGAGCCATCTACTAACTTTTCAAAAATTAGTATAAGAGCCTGTTCTGTGGCTTAACGCCCGCCATCACCGGTGACAAAGCCGCAGCGAAGCGGAGGGTTTGGCATCCGGTGCATGGCATTGATATGTGGTGCCTGACTCATTGGCCTGAGGGACTCACCAACCTTCGTACCGTATTCCATTTTGTTGCAGGAAGTTCCCCTCTCTTTTGAGGTAACTTTCCGTCCGGCGAGTATAGTCCTCTCCTTCTTTTTTATGATCGTAAGGTTTTGCCTGATATCGCCCAACCTCAATGGCATTTTCCCCACGATTCATGATCCAGAGCACCACAGTGCCGCCCGGTGCCAACCCAAAAACAAGGTTATGCCGGGGGCGTTCAACAACTTCTCCAAACCGTTCGAATGGGGCTACTTCCTTCATCATTTCTGCAATCTCACCAGGATTTTCGAGTTTGATCACGGCCTCGTAGGACTGCTGCTCCGCGAAGGAAAACCATCGGATAAGAAATAGCTCCGGGATTGTCTGCCACTTTGCCCGGGAGAGCGGAGAGCTTTTCCAGCAACAAGAAACAATTCCAAAAGGGCGGCGCCAACCCATATCCTCCGACAGGGACTCAATAAAGAACTTATCCACCCAGACATCGTAATGCCTAGGTGCCACAACACCGATACTCCGATAAGTCGAGTCGGGACCTGGCTTTGATCCTTCGGAGGCTGTCTGCTCCGAGCACCCTGACAGCATAAGAAGGCATACAATGAGCACAAGGTTTTGCATCTTCATGGCGTTTCCCCTTTTGCTCACTTGGTCTTGTTTGGATGGACAACACGTCGACCATATTTGGCCGGCTGGAAAGGATATAGCGGCCCAAGTCTAAGGTAATGATCGGAATGGTGAATATAGCGTTGCTTCAGCAGCGCCCTGGATTCTGGGTTCATCAGCAATTCGCTGCCATGCCATACGTGGGCGGCGAGGTTTCTTGCGACGGTTATTAACTCACCTGGAAGAGAAAGTGACGAGTCTTCAGGATCAATTACATCAAAAGGTACACCTGCATCAACCGCTAACTTGTGCATCAGGTAAAGCGGAATTCGGGAATATTCGCCCCGAACTTCTCGATCCAGCCACAGGCGAAGCGTGACATCTCCGCCAGGCAAACCACGTTGGCGCTCCTGTTCTGTCTCCAGCGTAGCAAGCGGATTCAGTGGCCCAATCCAGCCCTCGCTTTTAATCAGTGCCCGCTCCTGCAACATGCGCGAAAATTCGAAGCTCGCTTCGGGATTGCGGCGGTCCTTTCCTTTGGCCACCAACGGCGGACGGACTTCGACACGCTCATGAAAGCGATCAGGGTATCCACCGCCAATATCGGAATGAGCACCCGGCAACACCCATTCGCTAAAATGTTCAGGTAAGTTTCCAGATTCGTTTCGCAGGCTGTTCAGTGAAAAGTTGTGTCGACGTTCATCTCGGGCAGCAAATTGCACGGCTCGCTCGACGTGCTCCGGTTTTACGTTCACATTGACGCGCCCCGTATCGGCATCGTGCGCAGAAAAATCGAGATTATCTAAGTCGGCAACCGCAGCAACAGTGTCAAATAGCCCTAGAAAACGGACAGTAACCTTATTCGGCCAGGGAATTCCCTCCCGCTCGAAGGCCTTGACCAACCTACCTTTATACTCGCCGTATAAAGAGCCGGTGGTGTCATAGATCTCTCGGCTGACGAAATGCCGGGCGGTGGCCGCCCCACGGCTGAAGCCAAAGACGTCAAGGACCAGTTCGCCGATAGGTTCCTTAACGAGTTCACCAATCGCAAGCGCCAATTCTCTGGAACCTTCGTCTATCTTTTTGAGGATGCCCTGTTCGCCAAGGGCAAGCCCCATGCTCGGACCGTCATCAGGCTCACTTGATTTTGTACCCACACCAGGCACATAGGCCGACAAGGTAACTATAACGTCGCCATTCTCGCCTTGGGCCTCAGTTCGCTGATACAGATTCTCAAGCTTGGACACATTGGTTTCGGCATTGAGGTAGCTACCACCCATAATCTGCGACAGTTCGCTGCTGCACTCTTCTTCTGAGATAGCTCCGGCGGCATTTGCCGTCAGGCACTCATCCATTTGCTGCTGATAGGTTTGGGTGTTGTTACGGTTGTTGCCGGTGCCATCGAAAAAGATGCCAGCCTCGACCCGAATTTTGGGACGCTCTTCTTCTGACGAGTCATCTGGTGATTTGTCCGGCAAGCCCTCGTCAATCAGGGCGCCTTTCTGGGCGGCCCGCCGCACAAACTCCTGCGGATCTTTATCCAGCAGCTCTTTGGCGGCAGGGGTAAGCTGCCCTTTGTCATCCAATGCCCCAGATATGGCAAAATCCACTACGGGTGCGGTAGTTGTGGCAACGCCAAGTATTACTCGCTGATTACCACTGACAATAGACCCCCCATGACTCGTGGGACTGCCAAGGTAGGCCACCGGCATACCATCGGCCAACGCCAACGGATAGCCTTGGGTAATGACAGCACCGCAGCCAGTAACATCACCAACTCGGGCAATGGGTTTACCTTCAACAAGGATACTGGAGCCATTTGGCATGATGGGGGAAGAGCCGTGCCCTTTGATCGGGCAGACGTGCATGTCGCCAACACAGGCGGCAATCAGATTGCTCATAGCCAGAGTTCCTTTCTATTAAGGGGTAGCTTCCTGGCTACCCGTGATTAATCAATGTTCAAAACCCGTGAGTGTAGCATGGTTGGCACCACATAACGAAAGAGGTTAAGCGGCCCTGGCGCCAGCCAGGGTCCGACTTAACGTGTGGTGTACGCCCAGCATGGGCATGAACTAATGGGGTGAAAGTCCCCTGTGGGAAGATCTGAGGTCAGCCGGTTTTACCCGATTGAACGCTAACCACTAGCGAATGGCAAGGGCCAACCCGTGAGGGGCGGTCTCCGGAACGCCGGCCGGAAGTAAGCCGCTAGCAAAACTGCGAGCTGATGAACAAGAACATCATATGAGGCGT
>NZ_JBSXNZ010000006.1:0-5046 GCF_056857895.1 Marinobacter sp. B-21 | reverse complement strand
ATTCTTGCCAGTTTGAGAGCGTCTGTTGCCATGATGCGTGCAGGTCAGAATTGACCATAGGATTCCTCCTCGATTTAAAGAAAGGAATCAATGTGACAAATCCTGGGTTTATGGAACAGGTGCCGATTTATGGGCGCTTACCTACTAGTGGGCGATACGCTGATAAAAGCGCTTGAGCGCCAGAACATAAAAGTATGGGTAGATCCTGAGAAGAGTAGTACTTTGATAGGGCTGGACGATACCTCTCTGCCAATATGCATCAGCGAGCATGTGGCCCGCACCAAGCATGAGGTAACTGCAGCGGAGCAAAAAGCCATTGAACGCTGGCAAAGATCTCCAAATCGCTGGCGAACTGGATACCATTACCCAAGCCCACCTGACTATGACTACCACCCAACTGGGAAGCTGACGATTTCAATCGGCGGCTATCCCTCCAGAAGTTGGAGTGATACTCCTAAGACCTCGTTAGAGCAAAGGCTACATCAAGTTGTTGCGGGTGCTTTGGACCTGATTGAAGAGGAACGTCTTCGAACTGAAGAACATGAACGCAGGCGTCTGGCCTGGCAAAAGGCAAGAGACCGGCATGACCGTCAAATGGAGCTCCGGAAACAGGAGCTGGAGCAACTTGAGAAGCTGAAGACTAGTGCTGCGCAGTGGCTGGAAGCGGAACGACTACGACAATATATCGATGCAGTAGAGCAATCAGCGGTTAGTAATGGCCAAACAAGCGAGGAACTTGCAGACTGGATTTCTTGGGCTCGGATAAAAGCAGATTGCATTGATCCATTGGTAGCTGTATCCGATGCGATCCTAGATAGCCCGGAACCAAGGTCGCCGGGCTATTATTACTGACTGGGCGGTTTTTTCATTGCCGTGAGACACTTATCCAAGTTTGGTGAGGAAAAGTCTGCTTTTCTTGCTCCGAGTGAATAGCTTGATTGTATGGAACTCTCTGTGGTTTGGTCGCTACAGTTTTGTATTGGCAGTGCGTGACTGATGCCTGTAGACATTCGCGAGAACTTATCGGAGATTCATTCATGAACGACCGAATCAATGCCCTGGAAGAACAGCGAGCGGCAGCCAGGGAGGCGGTCATTGAGGTGTTTGACGGCGATGCAAATCTAGCAGAATCCTGGCTACACCAACCGATTAAGGTCCTCGGGAACGAGAGGCCGATCGATTTTATGAATAGCCTCGAACGCATTCGAATGCTCAGAAGCGTCATCGGCAAAATGGAACATGGATTTCCATAGAAAAGGGTTTTCAATTTTAATCTATTACTGGAGCCTGATACTTAATGACCGCTTTCAGCATGTTTCACCTCAAGCACTTGGAGGAAGCCGGTTATTCTCAATCTTAATAGGAACAAGAGCGAGGGCGGTTTTCGATATCCCAAAAACTACCCGACCCGATTTGTTTTTTGGGTACGCCTGAGATTCGCTTTTAAGAGTCTGAAACGCTGGGTCAGGATTCAAAAGCCTGTTACTCGCTTGCTGGGCTATCAATATGCTCCATCCCGGGATCTGATAGAGATTGACTTAACATACCTGTGCAACCTGAGATGTAACAACTGCAACCGTTCGTCCGCGCAGGCCCCAGAAGCTCGCCATATAAGCCTCTCTCAAATCAGGCAGTTTGTTGATGACTCAATCGCCCAGAAGCGCCACTGGAGGCGCATTCGTATCTTGGGAGGGGAGCCGACATTACACCCTGAGTTCCTTCAAATTATGGAGACTCTGATCAGGCTCAAAGAGGTTGCACCGAAAACGATCATCGAAGTGGTCACCAATGGGTTTGGTGCGAAAGTCAATGCGATTCTGGACAGGATTCCTCAGGGTGTTCAGATAGAAAACTCGGCCAAAAGCCAGAACATTCAGCCAGAATTCGGCCCCTTCAATATGGCGCCTATCGATAGCTGGCAATACGCTTTTGCTGATTATCGGAATGGCTGCGATATTGCTCAGAGTTGTGGGATTGGACTTACCCCCCAAGGCTATTACCCATGTGCGGTGGCTGGTGGCATCGACAGAGTTCTTGGTTTTGAACGTGGTCGACAATCCATCCCCCACACGGGCGATGACATGCGTGATTTAATGGCTGAGGCATGTCGCCTATGTGGCCGTTTTCGAGACGGACACTATGTGCCCGAGAAGTTGCGGAAACCTCTGATGGAACAGAAGACATCCAAATCGTGGGCGAAGATCTATCATTCTTGGCGGGAAAGGCCCGGGACTTGAAGTCGATAGCGTAGGGTAAATCCAAGAATGTCCACCTGGCACTTAATTGGCAGCGGAGACGGAGAGGTTGTGTGCCGGGCTGGTGAGAAAATCGTTCGGTTTAACAAAAGACCTGATAGTGAGGAACGCTGGGATCTCAATGTCTGCAACGGCAAGCTTGCAGGTGAAAACCGACCATTTTCCGTAGATGGCGTTGAGCCTGTGCATGGATTTGCAACCTTGTTAAGGGACAATGCGGAAAAACTCAAAGGGCAGCTCGGTACTAGGCCATCTTCGGGATTGGCAACCCTTTTCACTCTCTATAATGCCGGACTTACCGTCAGACTCAGTTGTATGAATCTGTTGCCTTCCATTGTCAGGCCAATGAACCTCGGAGCACGAGTACCGCTTCCATGCACTTTTCACAATTGGCTGGGGGAGCGCAGGGTCGCATTACCAATAGTGAACGCATTGCGCTGGCCCGGCTTTTGGCTGTCCGAGGACCAAAGTTATGGAGCTGGTTCTATCAACCCCTACTCTTTACTGACAGCGCTATCGGATCTTGAGCGCTCGGAAGGGCAGAAGCTGATTGCAGAACTAGAGCACGTTGCTACGCAACAGTGGATAGAACATGCAACCCAAGAGGCAATTCGGCAACTGGAGCCGCTTTTTTTCCTCTCAAGATCCGAAACGACGACTCCTAACTGGTGGTTGTACGACCACGCTGCTTCGCATGGAATGTCTCAGATTCTTCATCAGCTCGCCCGAGCTCAGAAGGCTCTTTGGCTGAGGTCTTAGTCAGTATTTCAGGAATCAATTGCGCTTGGTGAGATAGCTCACGTTGGTTGTAAGGTGCGCGCTCATGCCAGTACGCATAACCTGTGTCCAAGAAAGTTGGCTGTTTGGCGAGTTCTGACATTGGCAGCATGGTTGCGTAGTCCGTTGCACTATCGAACCAGCCACCCTGCGGCCTTTTAAAATAGGACTCCGGAACCTTCTGAAAAAGAGACTTTTGGAATGCCCTCAAATGGACCCAGGTATTACCTCCACCCTTTAGTCTGGGTTGATGGTAGTCAGGCTGGTACTGTTTAAGAGGTTTTTCCGGACGATACATGGGCATCTGTATAAGATCGCACTCGCGCTTCTTCGCTTCCAACAGTTGGGCGACGACATCGTCCTGCATTAGAAAGTCATCCTGATCCAGAACAACAACCAGCGAGTCTGGTCGCGCACAGATTTCATTGATTGCGAGAAGAAAGTTTGGCATTCGGCCGTGATGCTCTGCTCGTCGTACTAAGGTGTAACGGCCCTCGAACTGGGCAAGCATCATTGGGTAGTGCCAGGTTTCCTGAAAACCACTTGAGTCATCAATTACGATTAGGCCAAACCCTTGCTGTGACTGGCGTGCAAGGGAATCCAGGCAACGTCGAAGCTTTTCGTTTGGAGTATGGCGACCCTTCAGAAGGAAGATGACTGATTCGTTGCGCTTTGGGTAAAGCCATTGTGATTGAGCGATAAGATCGAACTGCTCAAGCTGATGGTTTGGTACCACGCCCTGTGAAATAAGATCCCGGATTACGCCAGACCTAAGTGCTGCTTTATCACTATTCTGAGGGTGTATGTAAAACGAAGCTGGGTCGCCTCCTCGCACGCAAGTGGAGCTCCGGCTTGAACGCTGATACTTCTGGATTGCTCGGTGCCAGGTTAGCTTAAAGCGACCCTCTTCAATCGGATTTTCGATGGGTAAATGGCTCTCTACGCTGTGTAGATCTAATAAGCCGAAACGGACTTCGGGAGCAAATTGACCGGGCTCTCCAAAATAGTCCAGAAAACGATCGGTTTGCTTCGGTATGTTGAACCCCACTGCGAGAACACTATCCGGATTTAAGGCTTCTAACATGTCCGCCAGATAATCATGATGCCAGTCTTTGCGCCCCACCAGCACATCGCAATCGCACTGCAGTACATATCGAGTATCGAGCTCAGAAAACGCCCATATCTGGGGATAGAGTGGCGCGTTATTAATCGTGTGGGTTTGAACTATCTCGCCGTTATTGAACCACTTTTTATAGGTTCTCTGGATAGTTGATTCGTCTGTGGGTGGTACCAGCCATCCGTCGATAATTCCCGCCTCCCTCAATTGCCGTGTTTGTTCGATGAGCGATTGAAGATTCGGCTCCGCATATTGCCGAAGGAATGGGCCGGGGTAGTCGTCAATTAGGACCAGTACACGGGAGAAATGGGCCGGAAACGTCAGCTGGTAGACGATGTGGGATATCTGTTCATAGAAACCGTCGGCATCTTGAGCGCATGCTTTGATCAGAAGTGTGACGTGCCCGTATTTTTTAACTGGCCGGAATAGAGGCGTTTGCTCGATAGGCCGGACATGCAAATGCTCGATAATCTGTTGGTAGAATTCCTGAAAGCCAGGTACTTGTTGCAGTGACTCCTCCTGCGTTCTCCAAGACATTCTGCGAACCAGCTCCTCGTCCTCATTGCCAAGAATGCCGATCGAGTAGAGCCTACCCGCCATATCCAGGTATCCGCTGCTAGAAAGCCGGCAGATGTCTTTTCCTATATCGATGTAATGCAGATTGTCATCTTCATCCAGACGGAGGTTGTCCCGCTTGATATTTAAGGCACATATTCCTGATTCATAGAGCTCTACCAGAAATTTGAAGATGCTGTCTCTAGCCCGAACATTTCATAAACACCCCAAGCAGCAGCCACGAAATTTTCTCGGTTAGCCCATTACGCCCAGATATGAGAATTATTAGTAGTATGCGCGCCAATGTCGCTCTGATGTCATCCAGTCACCGGCCTTAAGTGT
>NZ_JBSXNZ010000005.1:0-3944 GCF_056857895.1 Marinobacter sp. B-21 | reverse complement strand
TCTCTGGTTGTGAAAGAGCATGCAGGTTAGACTTGGACATGGCGTATCATTCCTCTGTTGGTTGTGATCGTCGCGGTGATCAACCAACAGGATACGCCACCTCTTCAGCCTGCTTCCATACACCAGAAATCACCATAACTCCCCCCGCGTTCGCCGGGTAGAAGCTTCTGTCCCACTCCGCCTGCAAGACCTGGAGCAGTGCCTGCTGGATCAGGCGGTCAGGTCGTCAACGGTCATGCCGTCTATCCCCGCGCTTCCCTTGTTGCGTTTGACCTGACGGAAGGCACGGCGCAGGTAGTCCCTTTCCAGCACCCCGCTCCATCAGTTGATCGTGAACAACCGGAGTGTCTTCCCTGCCAGATCCAGCCACCACTTCACCCCCTGTTTCCAGAGACAGCGATTGCTGTTTCTCCGGTGCGGTCGGAGCCAATCACTCAGCTCCCAGCGGTTTTCGGCTGCACGCTGCGTCCCAGCGCAGCATCAGGAGATCTCCCAGGGTAAGACACCCGACTTTCATTGCGTAAATGCTGGTTTTATAAAACGCCGGCCAAGTGCAGATGGCGGGCTTAATGGTCACGTGCCCACTGGCCCCACCGATGCCACACCTCTTATCCAGCTCCTGTCCGTCATCCCGCAATTTTGCGTTGGGCTTACTTCCGGCCGGCGCTCCGGAGACTTCCCCTCGTGGGTTTGCCCTTACCCTTTCGCTAACCTTCGGCTCTGCGAATACCTGGTATCGGGACTTTCACCCGACAAGTCTGGGGCCATGCCTGGCACACCGCCCGGCTCACGCGCCGGTTTGGAGCCGCGAGGCGGCGGAAAACCGGTCGCCGTGCAGCCGGTTATGCCCTATGCCCGATTTCTGATACAGCACTCCACGGACGAATATTCTTCAGCTGATCCTCAAGCGCATCTTCCGCAATCTCAGTGTCATAGGCTGCCTGAGCTCGCAACCAGTAGCCATTGGACAAACCAAAGAAGCGACAAAGTCGCAGGTCCGTGTCTGCGGTTATCGAACGCTTCCCAGCAATAATCTGGCCGATCCTCTGAGCAGGCACCCCAATCTCTTTAGCCAAGCGGTATTGAGAAATACCCATCGGCTCAAGGAACTCTTCCTTCAGTAACTCGCCTGGCGTTACAGCTTCAATGTTGCGCATGAGTTACCTCCTAATGGTAATCAACAATTTCGACATCTTCCGCACCAGCCTTGGTCCAGCGGAAGCAAACCCGGAACTGCCCGTTGATTCGAATGCTGTGCTGACCTTGGCGGTCACCGTGCAATGGCTCCAACATATTGCCGGGCGGTACTTTAAGATCATCCAACTGGCTTGCAGCCTGGAGTTGCCGAATTTTTCTCAAGGCAACTCGCTCAAAATTGACGAAGCGTCTGACGCGACGTCCGCTTGCCAGCTTCTCGGTATCCTTACACTTGAACGATATGATCATAGAGAAATGATGACGCAGAGCGTTAATAACGTCAAGCGTTAGTATACGACAAAGTAAGCTGAGAGAGGGGCATAACGAATGAGCTTAGCGGCGCCCTTGTAATGAAGGCGAAGCCGCAATGAAAAGGGCGTCCGGCGGCCATCGGCCGCGTACTACAGCGACTGTTATGCAGGTTCATCTGAGGGCCCGACCCAGAACAGCGGGTTGTGAGCCACTTCCCAGAGATAACCATCTGGATCAGAAAAGTAACCTGCGTAGCCACCCCAATCCGTTTCCTGAGCAGGCTTCGTGACAACGGCACCGGCTGATGCAGCCTGAGTCATAACTTGGTCAACCTCTTGCTCGGAACTAACATTGTGCGCCAAGCTGAACCCTGCAAATCCGCTTGATTCTCCAGACACCGACGCATCTTCCGCCAGAGCTTCACGCCCATATAATCCGAGCCAGGTCCCATTCAGCGTAAAGAATGCCACCCCAGGCGGAGAGTCCATTCGCGGAAGATCTAACCCCTGCTCATAGAACACAATTGAGCGTTGCAGGTCATTTACCCCCAAAGTGATCATACTAATCCGTGGCTTCATTTTGGCCCCCTGCATAACCTCTGTCTCAACGGCAGACAAAATTGGTGCTTAAATTGCGCAAGCAATTTGAGTGACAGTTTTGGCTGTCCGATTTCCGATTGCAGGCACTTGTTAGCAAATGACATCCACATTGGTGATTTAAGATTCCAATGTAGTTTTCACCACAAGACTATTTAAACCATTGGTATTTCAAATTTTGTCATTTTAAAACGGAATTGGTCCATCATCATCTTCCATATATGACATTTCGCTCATCAAACCGAGAAAAACCCCAAGCGATTCGCTTAAGTTTTTAACTATTTCACTGTACATGAGCTTTTCTTCAGCCGTCTTGGCTTTACCCATAGCTTTTAGAGCAACAGACATCTCCTTGGAAATGCCTTCCATCAATTTATCTGGTTCCATTACTTAATATGCCTCATTTTATTTTTCGCTAATCTTTTCTCATTCTAAGAATCAAAGCAATTTCATGCAAACGTATACTCCTGAATCCGTGACTTCGCACGGCTTGATAAGGGCTATGACGGCTATGACCCGAGTACCCGCCTACCTGACTCCACCTGGCGAACGTGATAACGTGATCGGGACAAATCGCGATTGGCGCTCAGTTCAAGAGCTCCCACCCCAAAACATCATGAGTCACTACCAAACCCGGTACGGCCTGCTTAAACTGACTATCTGCCGCGTGTATATTGGTAACGAAGGCACTGATGGTCATCAGAAGCGGTGGCGGCGCAACGAACCGGCCCAACTTGTCCGATAGTAATTTCACCTGACCCATCAATAAGCATTTCAATGTTTTTAAATTTCATGCGCGAGAGTCTGACTCCTTACAAACATAACGCTGAACTAACCGGCGCCGTAGCGAAGCGGAGGGAACCAAAAGCGCCACGCTTTTGGCGTCCGGTTGAGTGACTTGATACTGATTGAGCCTTCTCCCCAGCCCAGCGGTTGCCCGCTAAGCTGGAAGGCGACCAAGCACTACAAGGGAGAAGACTCATGAACTTTTACCATAGCAGTCACAGGCATTATTGTGGAATCGATCTGCACGCCCGCAGCCTGTACGTCTGCATCCTCGACCAGCAGGGGGAGGTGTTGCTGCACAAGGAAATCAAAGCTCGTCTGGAACCGCTGTTGGCACTGCTCGAACCCTTTCGCGATGATCTTGTGGTTGGCGTCGAATGCATGCACTGCTGGTACTGGATCTCGGATCTGTGTGAAGAACACGGCATCAACTTCATCCTGGGGCACGCGCTCTACATGAAGGTCATCCACGGTGGTAAAACCAAGAACGACCGTATCGATTCCTTCAAGATCGCCATGCTCATGAAGGGCGGCAACTTCCCGCTGGCCTACGTTTATCCGAAGGAGATGCGGGCAACCCGGGATCTGCTTCGTCGACGCACCCGCATCGTCCAGCACGGGGCCATGCTCAAAGCTCATGTGGTCAACACGACCAGTGACCTTGTTTGGCAGCCCAGTCCAGCAAAGCTACCAGAATCCACCATCCTCTCAGACCGCTCAGAGTTAATGAGCATGCGACGTGGCTCCAGGCCAGTGGTTAACGACGTACTGAAAAGATGAGAATGGCAACAAAAAAGACAACGCGATCGCTGATGAATGGCGTGCCCTCGGAGACTCACAGGTGTCGTACTCAAGCAGCGTCTTGTGACGCACCTGTGAGTCTCCGAGGGTAGCTGAAAAAGCGTTCAACAACGATCTCCCTTATTTTGTTTCGTGGTTCAGATCTCAACTCGAATAATACTGGTTGAATATGGCTATGTTGGTTTTCACTGTTGGTACGCTCTAATAATACTGTATATACTACTGTATAAACAGTCCTTCAGTGGAGAGTATCATGAAGCGAGCCGACATTAATGCTATTGAAAAGAGCTTAGCCAACCTCCCTGTTGACCT
>NZ_JBSXNZ010000004.1:0-3639 GCF_056857895.1 Marinobacter sp. B-21 | reverse complement strand
GTAAGCGCCCATAAATCGGCACCTGTTCCATAAACCCAGGATTTGTCACATTGATTCCTTTCTTTAAATCGAGGAGGAATCCTATGGTCAATTCTGACCTGCACGCATCATGGCAACAGACGCTCTCAAACTGGCAAGAATCGGGCATGTCCGGTGCTGCTTTCTGCAAGCAACAGTCACTCAGCTACCACCGATTTGTCTACTGGCGTCGAAAGCTGAACGGCAGCACGGATGACAAAAAGGCTTCCCCGTCCGGATTTGCTCGCGTCGCTCCGGTTCCGAAGGATCAGGCGACAGATGGCCTTACCGTCTCGTTGCCCGGCGGCGTTTCGATCACCGGTTTACACGCGGGTAACATCGAGTTGCTGGGCGTGGTCCTGAGGCAGCTGTGATGCGAAACCGGTATCTGCGCCCGTCGTGGGATCTGCCAGAGATCTATCTGTACCGGGCACCAATCGACTTCCGCAAGCAGGCCAATAGCCTGGCACTGCTGGTGGAGCAGGAGCTTGGCCATAGTCCGTTCTCCGGTGCACTCTACGCCTTCACCAACCGGCAGCGGAACAAAATCAAGTGCCTGATGTGGGAAGACAACGGTTTTGTGCTCTATTACAAGGCCCTGGCCGAGGAGAAATTCAAGTGGCCGGGCCCATCTGACGAGCTGATGCCGCTGACCGGCGAGCAGATTAACTGGCTGTTGGACGGGTACGATATCAGCCTGTTGCGGGGGCATAAAACCCTGCATTATGAGAGCGTCGGATAGCACTTTTTACGTGTGCCAGGGCGTTGTTTTTGCTATAATTTAGCCATGAAAACAACACCTGATAACGCCACTTCAAACCCCGATTTCAGCGGTCTCTCTGCCGCTGAAATGGTGGCGGTTATCAGCGGTCTTCAGCAGCAACTCGCCTCGAAAGAGGAAGCCTTTCTGAACCAGGAGGCCAAGCTGAAATCCCAGGCATCAGCACTGGAACAGCGCGATCAGGCCATCCAGAGCCGGGACGCCCGCATCGAGATCCTCGAAGAGTTACTGCGACACAAGAAGATCCAACAGTTCGCAGCCAGTAGTGAAAAGCAGCCCAATCAGATCCTGCTGTTTGATGAAGCAGAACTGGAAGTCGAGATCGATGAACTGCGTGATCAGCTGCCGGATGACGTGGAGGAAAAAGACGCACCGCCACGCACCTCCCGGAAACGTCGTCAGCGCGGCTTCTCCGACAAGCTTCTGCGCGAGCGTATTGAGCTGACCCTCAGTGACGAAGAGAAGGCCGGTGCCAGTAAGACCTTCTTCACCAAGGTGAAGGAAGAGCTGGAGTTCATCCCCGCTCAGTTGAAGGTGCTGGAGTACTGGCAGGAAAAGGCAGTGTTCGAACAGGACGGTGACGAGCGCATCGTCGCTGCCTTCCGTCCGGTTCATCCGCTGGGTAAGTGCACCGCCACGCCGTCACTGCTGGCTTACCTCATCACCTCCAAGTACGCCGATGGCCTGCCGCTGTACCGGCTGGAGCAGATGCTCAAGCGCCTGGGCCATGAGGTCAGCCGTACCAGCATGGCTCACTGGATCATCCGGCTGGATGATGTGTTCAAACCATTGATCAACCTGATGCGGGAAGTGCAGAACAGCAGCGATTACCTCCAGGCCGACGAAACCCGGATCCAGGTGCTCAAGGAGGATGGCAAAACCGCCCAATCCGACAAATGGATGTGGGTCACCCGGGGCGGCCCACCGGGGCATCCCTCGGTGCTGTTCGAGTATGACCCCTCTCGTGGCGGTAAGGTACCGGTGCGCCTGCTTGATGACTTCCAGGGCATATTGCAAGCCGATGGCTACTCCGGCTATGGTAAGGTGTGCCGTGACAACAATCTGACCCGGATCGGATGTTTAGATCACGCAAGACGCAAGTACGTGGAGGCTTCACGGGCGGCACCGGCCAAGGGCAAGAAGGGGCAGCCCTCGAAAGCCGATGTGGCTCTGAGCCACATCCGGAAACTGTATGCGATTGAAAAGGCCGCTCGCGATCTGAGTGATGCTGAACGCTACCGGATGCGTCAGGAAAAGAGTCTGCCATTGCTGGCGACCTTCAAAGCCTGGCTGGAAGCCAACGTCAGCAAGGTGCTGAAAGGCTCGCTCACTCGCAAGGCCATGGACTACACCCTCAACCAGTGGGACTATCTGGTGGGCTACTGCGAACGTGGTGACCTGAAGATCAGTAACGCCCTGGCCGAAAATGCCATTCGCCCCTTTGCGCTTGGCCGCCGCGCATGGTTATTTGCCGACACCACCCAAGGCGCAAATGCCAGCGCTACCTGCTTCTCCCTGGTTGAAACGGCCAAGGCCAACCAACTCGAACCCTCAGCCTACATACACCACCTGCTCACGCATATTGCCGAGGCGGATACGGCGGAGAAACTGGAAGCATTGCTGCCCTGGAACGTGGAGCTGGTTCGGGTCTGACATCTCAGTGCGGGTGATGCAAGTGGGTCGATTTAAATGCGCTTACGCTGGACCAGGCCCGGGCGGACGTGGGGCAAGCGCCGGTTCGCCAACCGAAGCCGGTTCGGTGGCAAGGTTATCTTGGCCGTTTTCCCGACAGTCAGAAGCAGACCCACTGCTCGGTCTGTGAGCGGCAACTGACACTGATGGCCCCCATTGCCCCTTCGAGGGCTCCGCCATGAGCTGTCGGGACTCAGGGATAACAGGGAATCACACCATGACAGGCGCCGTCGGTGGGGCGCTTGTCTTGCCGGTTGCCCGGAGATCGCAGAAAATCGACGCCATTCTCCTTCGCCCGTTTCGACCGGATCAGGCCCACGCCCTTAAACTGACCCGGAATCACAGAGCCTTTCCGCTGTTCCGGAGCCCCTTCCGGAAATCTGGCGTTTCAAATCCCCATAGGCTAGCCTGAGACCTCGAGTGCGGACCAGTCCAACAAGCCGATGAACCGATCCACAGGGGCCCGGTCGCGTGCCTGCCTTAGTTCGGGTGTGCCTGAGAGTTGGCGGGAGGTGGACGGTTATCTATATCGTTATATTTCTTAAACCTCAATCAAGGATGAACATGAGAGTATCAACGTTTCCCCTCATAATTCTTTGCCTATTCATGGGCTTCACTTTTTGGGTAATGGCAGGCGCAGAGCAGTCGCTTTTGGCCTTCGGTGCCCAGCTGATGTCTAGCCCGGATACCGCCCAGGTTGTCATAGATCTCTACATTCTCGCCGCGTTGGCTTGCGTCTGGATGTACCAAGATGCCAAAAGCCGTGGCAAAGGTTTGGGCTATCTTATCCCGTTTTTCGTTCTTACAGCGGTGTTTGTATCTGCGGGGCCGTTACTGTATTTGGTGCTGCGTGGTGGACGTGAATCCGATGCTGCAACCAGCAAAATATAACCAACCGCATCAGTACGCGGCCCAACGTCATCAACTTAAGCCCCGCAGAGTCCAAAATCCAGTTCCAGCCGAAGCCATGGGCGGGGTTTGGTCAGCATCATCGTAACGATATCGCGGCAATGAGCGCCAGCTGAAGCGATTTGTTGGGGGATGGACCGGATTTCAGGCGGGTCGTGACCTGTACAGGTGGGGAGGCGCGTTTTCAGGGCGAGCGGAAGCCGACCGCTCCGGAAGCAGCCTGTTGGTTGGGTGAGTGG
>NZ_JBSXNZ010000003.1:0-3367 GCF_056857895.1 Marinobacter sp. B-21 | reverse complement strand
GGCGTTATCAATCTGGTCAAACGCACGGCTCTCACCCGTACCCCAGACTTCGTGACACACGCGAGTCAGGGCTGCTGTCAAAGTGGTCTTGCCATGGTCAACGTGACCAATGGTGCCCACGTTCAAGTGCGGCTTATTACGTTCAAACTTAGACTTAGACATTCGACCAATCTCCCTAATCAACCAGGATCGTAACGTTGACCGGATAAATAATGGAGCTCATGACCGGAATTGAACCGGTGACCTCATCCTTACCAAGGATGTGCTCTACCGACTGAGCTACATGAGCACTGCAAGCAAATTGGAGCGGGCAGCGGGAATCGAACCCGCGTCATCAGCTTGGAAGGCTGAGGTAATAGCCACTATACGATGCCCGCGAGCAATTAGTGGTGGAGGGGGCAGGATTCGAACCTGCGAAGGCGATGCCGTCAGATTTACAGTCTGATCCCTTTGGCCACTCGGGAACCCCTCCGAGTCGGATTCACTTATGCAAATCCGTCAAAACTTAAAAATGGAGCTGGCGGACGGAATCGAACCCCCGACCTGCTGATTACAAGTCAGCTGCTCTACCAACTGAGCTACGCCAGCCCACAATCGCCTCTTCAGCGAGGGCGGTATACTACGGATTTTTTTCTGGCGTTGCAACACCTTCACAAGGCCTGAACTCGACGAAATCAAAATCGTTGCCGTAATCCGCTTTCACCGCCTGAACCAGTTCCTCCGCGAGGTCCGGCTCAGCCTCAAAAGTGAGGGCGTAGCTTATCTGATTTCGGGGGAAGTTGACCAGTACCGCATTAAGATTCTGATGTTTTTTTTCTTCCAGCATGGATATTGCAGATTTCCGATGCTCGAACAGGCCGAGGGAAATGGCGTTGCGGTTCTCCCCCCCGGTTACCAGGTAGGAATCGATACCCTGTCGCTGAATATCCCGAAACTGGCGCAAAGCCACCTCCCGGGGCTGAGGCGGGATGAGCACCCAGTATAAGGGAGGGAGCGCCCGGCCTTCCTCTTCAACGGCAAAACCCGCCTCGCTGACAAGAGGCTGGCTATTGATCAGTTCCCGGGCACGCTCAGCGGTGTCTATCCAGCCAAGGCGTACGCAGGACAACACAGGCGCTTCTTGAGACGGAACCACTTTGACCGGCCCCCCCTCCGGATCCGGTGACTTCAGACTGACTACCCTCGGGAGACTTCCACTGGCGACTTTGGCCATGCCACCGGAGGGCCCAAGATAATCAGGAAGATAATAAAGCCCCAGACTCAAAAGCAGCAGGAGTAGCGCCATCCATCGCATCAGGACGCTTCCTCATCAGCAATGGCACGGAGGCCCGCCAAGACCAGATCAGGACGATGGATTCCGGACAGGCCAAGCCCGATGAGTCGATCCGCATCGCCACCGGTAACCAGAACATCCGCAAGACCAAACGCCTGCGCATCCCAAAGGATACGGACAATCATGGCGTCCGACAGCCACGCAACCCCATGGTTAACGCATTCGCCGGTGCTTTTGCCAGGACCGGTTTCCAAAACCTGCCCAGGATCGAATCCGATACGCGCCGCATCGGTTTTGAGGCTCCGGAACATCATCTGCAGGCCCGGGAGAATATACCCCCCGAGGTGCCGGCCGTACTGATCCACAAAATCCACGGTGACCGCACTACCCGCGTCCACAACAACAAAGCCCTGCTTGTGGCCAATCCACGCACCATACATCGCATGCCAGCGATCAGCGCCCATCCTGTCGTAGTCGGAATAGGCATTTTGAAGCCCACCCCGCTCCGGTTCCGACCAATAACAACGGGCAGGCACGTTGCTCAGCCCCGCCAGATAACCGAGCAGTCGCTCGCGCTTCTCCTCTGAGGCAACCGTTGAAACCGCAATCCGGCTAATGCGGGATGCAAAGCCTGCAATGCCCGGTAACGGATTTTCCTCATCCAGCACGCCGGCACCGCTGGCTACTGTCTCGCCGGCTTCCTCGAGACACCATTTGAGCCGGGTATTACCGGCGTCAACGTAGAGCTTCATTGCATTACCCGCAAGCTGATCTCTCCGGCTCGTACCGGAACGATTCCGTCAGCGGTCCGTATCTGGTAATTACCATTGTCATCAATACCGCAACCAACGCCTTCAACATCGCCACCTCGCGCCTGAAGCGGCTTCCCCATAAAAATATCGCGCCGCTGCCAGGGCTCACGAAAGTCCCCGAAACCCAGGTCCGAAAAAATCGGAACCGCATCCAGTACTGCTTCAATAATGGCGCCAGCGATCTGATTCCGTGACCACACAATCTCCGGACACGTCCTGGCGAGGCTGCTCCACGGCTGATCAACACCTTCTGCCCGGGACATGTGAACATTGAGCCCGATACCAGCGATCACCTGAACAACCCCTTCCTCAAGCTCGCCCTGCAACTCTACAAGAATACCGCCCAGCTTGCCGTCTGGAAGAAAGATGTCATTGGGCCATTTGAGCCCAACCTCTGGCACGCCAAGCTGCTCAAGCGCGTTGGCGACGGCAACACCCAACACCAGGCTCAAACCATCAAGAACGCCAAACCCACCATGGAAAGTTAGCCCCATGCTCAAGTAGAGATTTTCTCCCCGTGGGCTCTGCCAGACGCGACCTCTACGTCCGCGTCCCGCAGTCTGACAATCAGCGATGGCTACCGGCATTTTCCCGGCCCCTGCCGCGACCTGCCTGATCACTTCGGCATTGGTTGAATCCACTTCATCGAGCACATTCAAAGATAGCGCTTCCCTGCGCCACGGATCGAGACACTGGAGCACTGAATCCCGGTCAAGAAGGTCAACCCGGGAAACCAGCTGATACCCGCGCCCGCGAATTGTGGCAATCTCAATGCCCTCGTCCATGGCGCGACGAATCTGTTTCCAGATCGCGGTGCGACTAACGCCAAGGCGAGCGGCCAGGAACTCGCCCGAGTGAACCTGGCCGTCACTGAGAAGCTCTAAAAGTGCCTTGGATTTCATAAGACGTATCCAGCCATAAAATTGGGTAAGGCCGGATTAAACACCAGGGAGGCGAAAAAAACAAAGTCGGCGGTCAGGCTTTGCGAATTCGCCGCCGACAGATCAGGGAATGGGCGTTGCAGTCAGGTTTACATTGATATCGAGCACGCCTTGTCACATGGGGGCCGTTGTAGTGCACAGCAGGGCCTCGATCCAAAACAAAAAAGCCCCGGCAGCATACGCTGTCGGGGCTGTTTTATTTAGGAGCCTGACGATGACCTACTCTCACATGGGCAACGCCACACTACCATCGGCGCTGGTCTGTTTCACTTCTGAGTTCGGGATGGGATCAGGTGGTTCCAGACCGCTATGGTCGTCAGGCAAAACGGTTGATCACTGGG
>NZ_JBSXNZ010000002.1:0-2610 GCF_056857895.1 Marinobacter sp. B-21 | reverse complement strand
GTGAGCCGATCGGAGCTGTGTGGTTGAATCCATTACCAGAAGAGCAAACTGTTAAAGAACAATGCGTGGCTCATTAGAGCCCAACTGAATCAGGTGCCAACTACCTTGACAGACGACGTTCGGGCACATGAAAACCATTGCGTGGAATCCCAAACTCTACATTTGTCACCGAAGGTAAGTTTAGGTTGCACCCGGGAGAAAAACGTTTCATTTTGAAAGCGCAAACACCAGTCTGAAGTTTTGAAACTGAATTTTGATTTAAACTGGCGGCAACATCTTGTGGGGGAGCTTAATCGTGAGTATAGATCGTATTGCAAGAATGGTTTCTGGCTGCGCGCTTCTTGCCGCATCTCATGTCGGGAGCGCAATTGCCGCAACTCCGACCATTTCCGGGATAATCACAGATTTCGAACGACAGGAAATTTCAATTTTAGGCGCGGGGTTCGGCAACGGTCCGAATATCGTCGTCTATGACACTTTTGACTCACCCAGCGCGACTACAGGAGAGGTCATCCCACTAGCAGGCTCCGAGGAAGGCGCATGGACGGAATTCAACCAGTACTACCTGCCAACTTATGCAGGCTCTGGGCGCTCAGGCTCACAGAGCGTCAAGGTGTTTAACGGAGCGACACAAACGACTCATCAACTCAGACTCAAGTTTGAAGGGACAAAAGAGTTCTTTGTTACTTATTGGGTTTACCTTGAGGGGCCGGACTATTTCCCAGGTGACTTGATATCCTCGCCGAGAACGTTCAGCGAGGACAGCTCATTCAAAATGCTTTGGGTTTTCGATACAGATGTCAAAGGTAACTCATCAGATGTCGTCTTGCCCACACACGTCGGTGGCGGAAGGTTCTATCTTGCTGGAAACGACACTAATCTCGTAACAGGTTTAAGCAATGACTGGTGGAGTTGGGATCAATGGATGCGGATTTCCTTCTGGCTGAAAGCTAATCCTGAAAACCCAACGAATCCAGGAATCATTCATTTCAATACCCTCTCCGCGGATAAAGGGTACACCCAACGAGTCTTTAATGTACCTGTCTTTGATTCAGATGGCCCTACCAAGAAACAATACCAACAAATGAATTTTCCGGGATGGATTCGCTCGATTCAAAGTTCCAACACAAACATTCTCTATGATGACATTTACGTGAGCACAGGTCCGAACGCGGCCGCACGAGTAGAGCTCGGCGACGCACTATACCTCAGTGATGTTACTCAACTTGAGTTGCTAACAATCGATTCTTGGACTGACACGGGCATTCAAGCGAGTGCCAGTACAGTTGAAGATGGATCCTGGCAAAATCTTTACCTATACATTACGGACGGCGATGGAGAAACAAATGCCAAAGGAATTCCCTTAGTGAGCCCTCCTTCCCAGATCAAGTCATTCGAAGTAGTAGAATAGAAAGGCTAAGACAGCTAGACATGATGTTTCGACCTGCCCAACCCAATGTGGCTCTGTTTAAGGGTTGTTTACCCACTCCCCAACGATAACCCACGAACGTTGAGGGTGGGCAGGTCAAAACATCATGTCTAGATCCTCACTTTTCGAGTGAAAATACGCTTTTTCAACATGTACCAAAAAGAAGGGTTCTTTTTTTCTATTGCCAAATAGCGATTACGGGCCTCTCCTGACAGCACTGAACGCTGCTCAATAACAATTTTTAATCCGGAAAGACTATCCCTAATACCCTTGAAATAGTACCGAAAAAACCCGTCTCGTATAGAGTAGACCAACATAGAACCCAATCCGACGAAGAGCTTTCGTATTGCTATAGAAATTGGGTAATGACGAGCAGCCAACCATACCTGATTCCGCGTATCGTAATAGTAGCGCCTCCAATTTTGCCGACCGCCCTCAGCGTGGGAGTGACGAACAATAACATCAGGACAATAAATGATTTTTGCACCTGTTTTCATAATTTGAAGAGCTAAATCTGGACCTTCATGACTTATAAAAAATAATTCCGGATAGAGCTTGGTTTTAAAAAGCAAGTCTCTTCTGAAAATGACTGCACCTTCGCTAATCTCATAAGTCTCAAATTCGACACCATGAAATTCTTCAATTTTTTTATGATGAATCCAATTAACTTGTTGCTCGGTCAGGTCATCAACGATTTTAAAATTTATGGCACAAAGGTTAGGGTCGACCCTGAATCTCTTCAATGCGGCTAAAATTGCCTCAGCATTAAAACCAAAAACATCGTCATCCAGCGTTACGACATATTGACCTGAACTAAGTTCGATACCTCTATTTCGTGCGCCAACACCAAAATTTCTTCCTAAATTTAATATTAGGAGTCTACTGTCGTCGAGTGGCAATTCTCGTAAATCCTCTGCGTCACCGTTATTTACAACGATGACTTCTATAGGATTATAATCAATTGACAATAGCTTTTTAACATTTCGCTCTATTTCCCGCGGGCGGCGGAAAGTTAAAATAACAATAGAAATCAAAGGATGTAACACACACGCTCCTTAATAAACGTCGTCTGTCAAGGTAGTTGGCACCTGATTCAGTTGGGCTCTAATGAGCCACGCATTGTTCTTTAACAGTTTGCTCTTCTGGTAATGGATTCAACCACACAGCTCCGATCGGCTCAC
>NZ_JBSXNZ010000001.1:0-2863 GCF_056857895.1 Marinobacter sp. B-21 | reverse complement strand
CACTTAAGGCCGGTGACTGGATGACATCAGAGCGACATTGGCGCGCATACTACTAATAATTCTCATATCTGGGCGTAATGGGCTAACCGAGAAAATTTCGTGGCTGCTGCTTGGGGTGTTTATGAAATGTTCGGGTTAGGTGGCAGTAACTTTTTAAGAATGGCTTCGCGACGCTCCGGTGAATATTTCATGAAAACCTCTGTCTCTCGCCCCACTTTATTGAGAGAGTCTAACATCGGGTGGGGTTCCAACTACCTTGACAGAGGGGGTAGGGGAAGAAACCCCAAAATCGAACAAGCGCTCGGATCGTGGCAAGAGCGAAGGTTCATCATCGGCGGTATGGTGGGTTGTTGGCCTACTCCTAATTTTGGTTGTTCTGGCGAGCCTAGGAAATCTCTAACAATCGCGTCAACGGGACCGCTTTGTTCCGCTGCCGCTCCACAAACCGGCCCGTTACGCCAGCGTTAAATTCAAAAAATGTTAATGGATGAAGATACTTTATGAAGTTTAGAACTTTGAAGAACTGGCAAAACCTGGATCAGCTAGAGGGGTTGGTTTTCTTTGTTCAGCTTCTAGAAGAGCTGTTGTTCGATTACAGCTTAGACACCTACAAGCCGTCGGCAATGAATTCTAGTACTTTATGCCTAGAAACTTTAGAGCTCATAAAAGATATTGAAAACGAAGTCATTGATCAAGCCAACCTTCCCCATGTATTAGAAGAACTTGCCCTGAATCTTAAGAGGGATGAGGTAGTACACAGCCTTTTGGATATTGATATTGAGTCTGCATGCTCGCAGTTGCGCAATGCCGACGCGAATTTATATCAGATAAAGGTGACAGTCGAAATAATATATTCTCAAATAAGACTGCCTTTATATAAGGACCAGAATGAAATTCTTTTACTTGAGGCAGTTCGCAATGGAAGAGAAAAGAATAGAATTAGAGCGTTAACTAGAAGTTACGCCTCATCTCTCATCACGCTAGGATATAGTAATCAATATTTATATGCAGTAACAAGAAAAACATTTCACTGGGGTAGAAAACAAATCCATCAGCCTGAAGATATAAGCCTGTTTTTTGATATGGTTAAGGGAAATCCTGTTGAATATCAAGTTTTATTCAAGGGAGATAGTCTTTTCTTAGAGATTGCGGATTCATGTGAAAAGTTGGACATATCAATTTCTAGAGAGGTGTCGCCAGAAATTGAAGGCTATATAAATGCTAAAAACTTTACCCTCGATGAAGAGGACGACGTATATCTTATATGTGAAAAGGTAAATTCTCTTGATGTATTTTCAGCGCGAGAGTCTGTAGAGAGAAGGCTCGACCGTCTGAGCGCCTTAACGAATATTTTTCATCACAAACAGGTACCTTCCTGGTCCAAAGGTGCGCTGCTTATAAACAAAAGTGTAAATTCTTCTCGCATAGTTCCTGCCTCAAGAAACCCTATGCATATGTGCAGCGACAGGCGTTCAAAGGATGCTGCCGATGATCTGTACAAATTTATCGAAAATTTTTCTCTAGCCGAAAAGCAGAGCTTCCAAAAATATACTCGTGCCGTTGAACTGCACGCGCTCGCACTGAGAAGTGACTCACCCGAAAATCAACTCTTGAATCTTTGGGTTTCGCTAGAAACAATAACCCCGGGCAAGCTTAATCGGAACAAAGCAAAAATTAACAACATAATAGATTCAACGCTCCCATTCCTGTCGCTAACATACTTGCACTCCCTTACAGACCGACTTATTCAAGACTTTAAACTATGGAATGCACGGGAAACATTCTCGTTGATAAATCCTATTACCGGCGAAAGTGACCGCGAGAAATTAATTAGGCTTCTAGTGCTTCCTCAGTACGAAGAGCAGAAGCAACTACTTTACAAGTCACTCGGAGACTTCCATCTTCTAAGGAATAGAGCTCACTACTTTTCCGAAAACCTATCATCAACTAAGAAGATAAATAGAATCATCGACAATCATTGGCTTAGAGTAAGCTGGCAAATCAGAAGAATATACAGGGCAAGGAACCAAATAGTTCATGCAGGACATACTCCAGCGCACATTAATATTCTAATTAAAAATATTCATGATTACCTGGATATTGTGATGAGTAGTATCGCCGGTCTTGCTGCTGACGGGAAAAAGATTAATACTTTAGATCAAGCGTACAGGTATGTTGAATTGTCCTACAATGACTATAGAGCCTCGCTCAAGGATGGTTCCATAGGCGATGACAATATAAACCAACTCCTCGTATCGAAAAATATTTAACAATCGGCTGCACGGCGACCGATTTTAGGCCGCTTTGCGGTTCCAAATCGGCGCGTGAGCCGCGCGTTATATTTCTCAGGGAGTCCCAAATTGCTCAATAGGTCAGCTTTAATCCTCCGTTACAAAGAGCCGGCAGTGCGCTGGATCAACGAAGCTGATCCGAACCCTGACGGCCCGGAAATCACGCTCGAGGATGTCAACGAGGAGCGTACCGTTTACCTCATTGATGAGGAGGTGGCCGACACTCCCGAGCAACTCAGAAAATGGATCAAGGCTAACTTTCGTCCTTTGTTCGAAAGCGAGCTGGGTGGGTGGTATGTTGATCCAGATTTATGGCCTCAGAAACTGACCCTGAAATTGTTTGACGAATGGTTCACGGTCGAGTGCCACACCATGATTTTCGACACGGTTGGCGGTCCAATCGAGGACGACGAAATATAACAAGTTGTTGTAGTTCGTTCCGGCCTGCGGCCTCCACCGGACGCCCCTGTCGGGCCGCCGCTAAACCAAGGCGTTGAACTAGCCGCGCAAGCGCGGGGAGCGCGCCTGAGATCTTTGTTGATCATCGATTACTGAGTAGGGTTTTCAAGGAT